>CP073692.1:2514045-2868342 GCA_018228665.1 Faecalicatena sp. Marseille-Q4148 | reverse complement strand
ATTCAAACGTTGCCCATTGGTTCCCTCTAAAGATTCAAATGGCTTTCCAAATTTCTCTAATATCTGGATATTTCGGATCCGGTCCACTCGATAATTGGAAATATCGTTATATTTGTCATAATTGCAGATTAAATAATACTTTCCGTCCTTGGCTGCCATCTGATAGGGTGTCACAATATAAATACGAACAGATCCATCTGCTGTTCTTTTGGAGTGAAGCTCTTTGTCTGTTCCATATTCCATGTACTCAAAAGAGACTTTCTTATTGAAATGGATGGCTTCATCTAACAATCCAATATTTAAGAAAATATCTTTGTTCTTGGAACGATCCTCTGGCAGGGGATGGATATGCTGTACATGAGAATGAAAATAAACATTGGATAAGGACTCCAGCTTCCCAATTAATTCCTTCACAAAATGATAAGGGATGTGTCTAGAAAACATCAAACCGTCAATCAGCATCCGCAATTCTTCATAGGTAAATTTTTGTTTTAAGTAAAAGTCGGTCAGCACTGGACCACCTTTTCTTGGAACTTCTGTGTACCCGATGTTCCAGTCAGCTTCAATGAGATCCATAATATTTCGCTTGATAGCTTTTCGTTCTACCTGCATATCGTATTCTTTTTCTAAAATATCTCCAATTTCTTTCTGACTTAAACGATGATTTTCGTCTGTATATTTTTGGAAGATTTCCATAATATACAGGATTAAAAGTTTTTTTGGTTGTTTCGTATACATGCACTTCTCCCGTACAATTCAAATTCCGTCCTTATTATATCACACCAAGAAAAACTTTTCCTTTAATTTTTCCATGAATATAGCAGACGCAGTAGCCTCCGCACCTTTGAGTCCTTCTGGATGATTGTGAGAAACATTTGCCGTTGCTCTCGCAACTTCTCTAGTTCTTTCTAAAGAATCATAAAGCCATCCTGCCGGAGAAACCCGCATTGCAACTCCATTCCCCCAGCTATTATATGGTTTTGCATTTTTACCACGCTTCATCCAAAAGTGCTTCCGCAATCGCAACAGTCAATACCGTATCATCCGTATACCAGGGCAACCGCATAAAAATATCCATCTGGGGAATGAAATCCCTTGATGGATATTTTTAAATGTTTTTTGCAATTTTCTGAAAAATCAATTCCTGTATATATTCTAAATGATACGTATATAACATACTCATTTTCTTATAAGTCATTTTTTTCTTTTTATCAAACCGTTTATCCAGCTTCATCAGATTATAACAAATTTTTCTGATCAGGGACAGATTTTGCATTGCCTTTTCTGCTTTAATCTTACAGGCATCTTCCCGGAAATGAACATCCAATACCCAATGCAGACTGTTTTCTATCTCCCAATGCCCTCTTACGATATGAGACATTTCTTCTGATGTCATTTCCTGATCTAAGATATAATATCTTGTTTCGGTACTTCTTTTTCCATCAATTTCCCGGATGCTTTCTACCTTGCCGATGGATTTTAATCCCTTCCAATTCTCTTTTCCCGTCAGATAATCAATATCCTGTGAGATTTTGTACTTCCTTTTTTCAATCCGCCCATGATTTTTTTCAAATGTCTCATAGGCACTGAGCTTTTCAGGTTCTTCCTTTTCTGCATAAGAAAAATATTCTCTGATCTCATCATACAGGATTGCCTGGTTTGTTTTTACTGCAAGACAATAATGCCCCTTTTGTTCTACAATCTGTTTCGCAATCTCCTTTTGGCAACCGATTGCATCAATGGTTATGACACATTTTGAAATATCAAGTTTCTTTAACAGCTTTGGTATTTCTTTGATTTCATTTGTTTTTTCTCCTACTTTTAACTGCCCGATGGAAAGACCATAATTTTCCAAATATGCGGATATGATATAGGGGATATTTCCACCCCTTACTGCCGCTGCACGAACTGCTTTCCCGTCAATGGCAATCCGTTGCGGTTCCGTAATTTCATTTTTTTGAAGTGTGGACAGTACATCCCGGATCCAATGATAAAACATCTCCATAAATTTTTCCGGTTCTATAATCGCAAACACCCGAAGCAGGGTATCCGCAGACGGAGTCCCATACTTTAAATCCAGTATTTTTTCAAAATAAGGTTCTTGAAGTTTTATAAAAAATGCCATATTTTCTGCATCTGTATAACCGCATAAGACAGCATAAATGCTCATAACTATAATATTTCCAAGGTCGTGTCTCAGTCCCCGGTTATCTCTGTTATCTGCTAAATCTGAAAAATACATTTTCATTTCCATCATAAAAATCACCCTTTTCTTTTATTATAACGGAAAAGTGATGATTTTGGTATTAATATTTTTTATGCGGTTGCCCTGATCCGTATACTGACTCCATCTGCCAAACAGAGGAAACTCCTTTGATTTTTCCTTTGATTTTGTTACTTCATCAAACTCAAAAGAACTACCAAGCATATCACCAAGAATCGCACCGTACATCTTTTCTTCCCCTTCTTTCAATTTCTTATCTTCATAAACCTTCTTTAAGAAATCATTTATTAATTTTTCTATCTCAAATTTAGCAAAAAAGATGGGATAAAAAGAGTGCATCTGAAAATCATCAATATTTCCATTAGATTTCAAATCACTTCAGATGATACCTCTTAATATGGTTGAGCATCAAAAAAGGAAGCGCATAAAAACGTTCCCTTAATTCTTATTCTGTATTAGGACTTCAATTAAAGCATTTAGAGGCTCTTACCTCACCTCATAAACAACCTTCACAAAAATATCTCTTTTGTTACATCTATATGTACTGTGCTCTTGCTTATCCCAAATCGCTTCGCCGTCTGTCGCACCGTCGCCTTTGTCTCCATAATATACTCCGCAATTTCCACTGCTCTTTCTTCGATATAATCTTTCACAAAAATTCCCCTGGATACATCTTTTTACAATGTATGCAGGGGAAATAAAGATTATGTTAGAACAGTTCAAACAGGGATGGTGCATCAAAAAATATATCATTGGGCAAACACAAACCATATATTTTTGCAAATTCATTTATAAATTGATTTGACGGTTCTTTATTTTCTTCATAATCTTTTTCAAGAACTCTCTTAATTTCCTCAAATTTTTCATAAGCTTCTTCCTGACTGCAATAAATAATTCCATACATGATTCCATAGGAAACATAAATTTCATACTGACTATTATCTGCCGAAAATATACTCACTTCAACAGCTTCATCATAAACTTCACATATTTCTAAATATGTATTTGAATAATGTCTTCTTTCTTCCGAAAAAGTATCAGTCACATTTCTCCAAATTCCCATACCATCCTAGCTCCTTCCTATATTTTTTCTTCTTGAATTTTTCTCATTAGAAAATCATCTTATCTAAACCGAAATCCATATTCTTTTTTCAGTCTCTCATATATCTCAAACGCCACCGGACAGACTTCCACCGCATTCAGCACACTATACAGACTCTGCAATCTATCCGGTTGATCCGTATAAGGATATTTTTTACAGCTCTCCGGTCTGCATTCTCCTAATTTGCAATTACCATCATCTTGCAGAAAATCGCACGGCTTATTCTTTGTCTCATATGTATCTTCTACTTCATTTTTAATCAAATACCTCTCAACAAATTGCTCTTTTGTCAAATCCAAAAATTCCGCATCTCTTTCCAAATCTTCACTCGGAATACTTCCATGATACATTTTGCAGCAATTTCTGCATCTACTGCAATCATACTTTGAAAACAATTCATCGTGAAGTCTTTTAAACTGTTTGTCCAATTCCTTTTCATCCGCATGGCATTTTAAAAATGTACGAAATTCCAGATTTTCATTTTCTTTTTTCTTTGCTTCAAATCTTACTTTTCTCGGTGCAATCATCAATTTTCTCCTTCCTTTTTCTCTTCTGTAATACAAAATGCAATCTCCAACAGTTCCGCCGCTACCTGATGGTCTTTAATGCGCATCAGATTGTCCCACACATCTTCTTTCCCCAACAGATTCATACCGCCATGCCACACCAGCTCCTCATCTATGACTGCAAATCGTTCCTCTACTTCTTCTTTTGTTACAACATTGATAGCCACATTCTGCATCTCCCGGATCAGCTCATAACATATATCTGCATTGCCATATATAACTTTCTCCGGATCCGTTGTAATGACTGTAACACTCACACCATTTTCCTGGCATTCTTTTACCAATACTAACAACCTGTCAATCTTCTCCTGCCGGATATTGGGACTGGAAATCACGATTGATTTTTCTGCCTCCACCAAATCCTGCTCAAATTTTTCCGTATAATTGCCAGAATCAAATATCGCATGAACAACCTGTTTCTCTTGCAAGTCTCCTGTCCAAACAGAAAATCCTGTTTTCTTATAGGTTCGAAGTCTTTTCCCATACATTTTATTAAACTTTCTCATATGTGCATCAATATAATCATACACGTAAACCGCTTCTTTTCCCTCGTAATCACGATTCAGTCTTCCTATATACTGTTCCAAACGCCCTTCAAAAGATACCGGTGCCGCAAGCATCAGTACATCCAATCTCGGGAAATCAAATCCTTCCCCTATCTTTTGACCAGTCGCAATCAATATAAGACTTTCTGTACGTGGAACCTGTTTTAATCGTATCCGTATTTCTGCATTTTCCTTATCCGAATTATCTCCATACAAGAGAAATACATGGTCTGCTTCATCTTTTAACATATCATACAGGATTTTTGCATGTTCTTTGTATCGAGTTAATATAACCGGAGTCTGATTCTGTGAAATACTTTGTTTTACATCATTTGCAATCATTTCATTTCGTACTTTGCTAGTGCTGATTAAACTATAGGCTTTATTGATATCATTCCTACTATCCACAGTATCGATCACTCTTGTATATCTTGGAACAAAATAATGTCCTATTCCCTGCTCTTCGGCTCTTTCCAATGCTGTGAAGCGATGCCTTAATGGCCCCAGCATCATATAGATAATTTTATCCAGATGATCACCACGTTTCGGTGTTGCTGATACCCCATAAACATATTTGGCATTGATTTTCTGCAACACTTCCATATATGTATGTGATGCTGCATGATGACATTCATCCACAATAACCATTCCATAAGCATGTTTTAAATTTTGAAACTTTCCTTTGCTGTACATGGAACCGACCATCGCAATATCTACAATACCAGTCAATGTATTCTTACTTCCATATAAAATGCCTATTGCACTGTCTCTCTTTTTCTTTCGTCCTGTCTTCGTTTCATACTCCGGCGGTTCTTCCCTGATATCAAGAAATTTATTCAGTTCATCTACCCATTGACTAAGCAAATCTTTACTCTGTAATAAAATCAGTGTATTCACCTTTCGTTCCGCAATCAGGTAACTGCACACAACTGTTTTTCCAAATGCGGTTGCGGCCTCTAGCACACCATCTGAATCCTTTAGCAACTTCTCCGCCGCAAGTTCCTGTTGCAACCGCAAATCACCTTTAAATGAGACTCTAATTGGGAGACCGATTTCCCTTTGATCAGATATCTCGATTGGAATTTCTGCTTTCGTACATTCCTCAGTAATTCGTTCTCTTAATCCTCGTGGCACTCGGATATAGCCATCAATATCTTTCCCTAAATAAACAGCACTAAAATTATAGTAGTTTGAGTATCCCAATCTTTTGTTTTTATAGAATTCCGGATTGTCAAAAGCCGCCAAACTTCTGATTTGATTTTGTATTCTCGGCATGAGATTCAGCGTATCGACATAGACACCATTACTGAGTACCATATGAAGTTCTCCAACCACATCAGTTTTCACAAACTCACACTTCTTTTTCCATGGCTTTGGTCTGTTGTTTATATCAATACCTGCAAGCTTTCCTTTGCTTTCCGCTAATTCTGCCTGCCACTTTGCCATATACTTTTCTATATCTTCGATACTAAGTTTTTCTGTTTTATTAAGTAAAACATCCCATTGATCAGGATATGCATTCCAATTCACGTCTACAAACGCACTATTACCATTTTTAAGCGCCTGTCCCTGCAATGGCAGTGCAATCAGATTGCCAATACTGCTTGCCACATCCTGAGACGGATACATACGGTCATAATAATGGAAAGATTTCAAATTAATAGACTCAGAACCTTTATCCAACAATAAAAATCCGAAATTTCTGGCTAATGAAGCCGGTATTGCTTTTTGAAAGAATATCCATACATGGGCGCCTTTCCCGGAACAAGAACGTTCAATCAGAGGTTTAATTCCATTAATCTCACACATTTTTCTAAGAGCATCCACTTCTTTATGCCACTCATTATCCATGTTGGCAAAATCTGTTGTTTCCGCACCTTTTTCGTGATTATCAAAATCAAACACGAGAAATCTACATGTTCCATCTGGCAGCAGCGGATATACACCGATTACGTCCGAACCATCTTCCTTATATCCCAGCAAATGCGAAACGATTTTCTTCACATCCAGTTTTGTCCATTTTTTATTTTCACACTCATCGCAAATCATCTTTTCTCCACGCTGTTTCGGACAAAGTTTAGCATCCCACCTATTATCACATTGTGGAAAATAACCGCCATTCTTGCCGCGCCTGGCATAGACATCCTCTCTTCCCCAAAACATAGAAAAGAAGCGTATCGCCATCTTCTCCGTAATAAACGTAGGATGGACAATACGCGCTCCCTGATCGAGATCATACTCTTCTGCATTTTCTATTGTCTCTTCAAAAGGATTAGTCTCATCATATGGAATATTTTCTTTTTTCAATTTATCTTTTAATAATCTATTTTCATATTCAAGTAACCGAACAATCTTCCTCAAAGTTTCCGTATCATATGCTTCTATATTCATACCGCCACCTGCAATTCTCAACACACAAGTTCCACTTTATATATACGGTTTTATCGTAAACACCGTCTGCTCTCCGACCTTTTCACTTGCCAATTCAAATAGATTTTCTTTCGTTGCGAACAGATTTTTAGGATTTCTTCCGATAATCAGATACTGATTTCTATCATCTAACGAAATATACTTCCGTGTATCGTCATTTAATAAAATATCTGCATTATCAATGACAACCAGTTTTCCCTCTGTCTGGCTGATTATTTCTTTTATATCTTTCTGATAATCATAATTATCCAAACACAAAATCCTAGGATTAACTGCCATACATTCTCTGATAAATGAAAATGTTGCTGTCTTTCCTGTTCCTGAATCTCCCATTAAGATTGTTATATTATTGGTAAATGTAAAGTCCACCACAAACGAGGTATGCACTGTTGAAAAATGTTCCATTACAACCGGTTTACTCTTCATTTTCCCACCACTCCTTTAGTTCCTCATAATCCTCGATCACCTTACATCCTCTACTCGTCTGAACCTTCACACGTTCCATATTAAAAGGAATCATTGCATAATCACTATATACATATCCCTCTTCGAAACCATATAATATTTCCAAAGCATTATTTCCACATTCTTTTAAACAAAACACTTTATTTGGAAAATATAATATATTCAATACCGTTTTACAACCTGTAGAAAGCTGATCTGTATTCAATGTAATATCTTCAAAGCGTGATCGAATTTTATATTTGCTGATAAGTTCCGAACCGTCTATCATTTGAATATACTTTGCTGCTCTGTCATCCAGTTTCGTTGCTGTATTCTGATTAAAAAATATATCATTCAGTTCTATATATTCTTTATCCTGAGGTATGTCTTTCTTATTTTTAAAAATCGTTATCACGACACTACCTCCAATCCAACTTTCGGAAACTGTAGTTTCAACGAGCTTCCCATATAAATTCTTTTCATTTTATCAAACACAGACAGTCTGCTATTATCCAATCCACAGATGTCATCTTCCTGTCGCTCTTTCCATTCACAGCAAGACTTTATCCAACATTCTCCAAGTACACTTTTTGACACTTCAAATCCAGTATTTCTTGTCAAATCAAATAATAACTTTGCCGACAATTGCTCAATATTATGTTCTTCAATGTTTTTATCATAATCTATAATTTCTCGTATTCCTTTATAATCAAAATTATCATCCTGCAGGGATTCTACAAGTTTGTGTCTTGCCGCAATTGCTCTGGCTCTCTTTTGCAAAAATTCATCCTCCGGAGCATAAATCCATTCTATCAGTTCTTTAAATTCTAAAAGAAGATACTCAAAACAAATAATGTCCAGCAGAAAAACATTTTCTTTCTCATTCACATATTTCTTCAATCGTTTCTGTTCCATAATAATCTGCAGATTATCAAAGGAATTATCAAAAACAATGATATATCTGTTTTCAGCATCCTGTAATGCCCTTACAGCTTTCACTAACTCACTATTATTCTTTTTACTTTCAACGATCACATCCGAACAAAGTTGTTTCATGAGATTTTCCCAAAATGTATAGCTTGCTTTTCCTTTTCGATCTTCTATCCACAAAAAAGTTTTTGCCATGATTCTTCCACCTGCTTTCTGTGTTCTATTTTAACCGATTTCCTTTCATAACACAATAAAATCACCAAAAAGAAAAAGACCGCATTTCTGCGACCTTTCTCATAACTTTTCTCTCTGTACCTCACCTCATAAACACCCTTCACAAAAACACCTCTTTTGTTACATCTATATGTACCGTACTCTTACTAATTCCAAATTTCTTCGCCGTCTGACGCACAGTTGCATTATTTTCTATGATGTAACTCGCAATTTCCACAGCTCTCTCTTCGATATAATCTTTCACAAATGTTCCCCTAGATACATCTTTTTACAATGTATGTAGTGGAAATAGAGATTATGTTAAAACAGCTCAAATAGCGACGATGGTCAAAAAATATATCGTTCAGCAACCACAAACCATGTGTTTCTGTAAATGCACCTCTCATCTGGATTGTTAACTGCTGATTTGCTCAAATATCTGGCATACTATTTCAAGTTTTTACTTATCCCAACATTTTTCCTTATCTTCTTCGGTAATTGCACGGATCACTCTGCACGGATTCCCCACAGCTACGCTGTCTGATGGAATATCTTTTACAATAACGCTCCCGCCTCCAATCACTACATTACTGCCAATTGTAACACCTGGCATTACTTGTACCCCTGCTCCAAACCAGACATTATTCCCTACATGAATTGGATATGCGTATTCTAATCCCAGATTTCTTCTTTCAAAATCTATTGGATGTCCGGATGTATGAAATCCGCAATTCGGTGCAATAAACACATTATCTCCGAAAACTATGCCTCCCGCATCTAAAATGACTAGGCCGTGATTTGCATAAAAATTCTCTCCCACTGTAATATATCGTCCGTAATCGCACCAGAAATCCGGTTCTATATGTATCTGCTCTCCTGTTTTTCCAAATATTTTTTTAATCAGCGCTCTCCTTCTTTCCATATCTTTTATTGGCAGATGATTGTATTCCTGACATAGCGTTTTACATTCCAGTCTTTCCTGTTCTAGCTCCTTGTCATAATTTGCATCATATATTTTTCCATTTTTTCTTTTTCTGTCATAATATCCTCTTTTCTATATAATGTTTCCGTCAATCAGTACTTTTACGATTCTTGTTGTAGAAATTAATGGTGAACCATCCGCAATAACAATATCAGCATCTTTTCCCACTTCAAGCGATCCTACTCTGTTATCTACTCCGATATGTCTGGCTGGATTAATTGTAATCGCCTTCAATGCATCGAATTCATCCATTCCACTTTGCACTGCAAATCCTGCACAGAGTGCAAGATACTGTTGTGGAATTACCGGCGAATCTGTAATAATTGATACCTGACAGCCTGCTTTTGCAAGAATTCCAGGTGTTTCAAACGATTTATTAATCAATTCTAGTTTCGTTGCATGACCAAATGTAGGCCCAACCGCTACCGGATAGTTTTCTTCTGCAAGTTCTTCTGCAATAAGTGATCCGTCTGTCACATGTTCCAGTGTTAGACGCACATCACATTCTTTCGCTACTCGAATTGCTGAAAAAATATCATCTGCCCGATGTGCATGCGCCTTTAATGGAATTTCTTTTTTCAAAACTGGAATCAGTGCTTCCAGCTTCGGATCATAAACCGGGCGTTTACTGATATCTTCTCCCGCCATTTCCTTTCTCTCCATATAGTCTCTCGCTCTTTTCAGTGTTTCGCGAAGTTTGGAAGCTACATCCATACGGCAAGAACAGGATTTATCACGATAGCAGCGTTTTGGGTTTTCTCCAAATGCACATTTCATGGCAATAGGATTTTTCACAATCATCTTATCTACACGTTTTCCGACTGTTTTTATCGCTACAAACGTGCCTCCCAGTACATTTGCTGATCCTGGGCCTGTAGCAACACAAGTAACTCCACCTTCTGCAGCCATTTTTAATGTAGGATCTTGAGGATAAATGCCATCACAGCCATGCAGTTGAGGGCAGATAATATCTGTCATTTCATTATAGTCATCTCCTTCAAATCCACAAGCATAGTTATCGAGTCCGAGATGACAGTGTGCCTCAACAAATCCCGGATATACCTGTAATCCCTCTGCATCAATGATTTCTGTTTCTTCCGTTACAGAAATATCTCTCCCAATTGCACTGATTTTTCCGTTCTCTACAAGGATATCTCCCTTATAAGCTTCTCTGTTCACTGCATCATGAATTAAACCATTTTTAATACACAGCATATTCTTTCCCTCTCTTTTCATATTTTTTTATAGAAATACACCATATCCCTCAGCACTACCCCCGCCTCAACGATTGGATGGTCATAGTGATCGATAAAAAAGTTCTTTACGCGATGAGATTCTGCATATCCGCAGGATTTGTAAAACGGCACTGTCAGCGGACTGTCCCCCGTACCAACATACAGAACTTTGCAGCACTCTCGGTAACGATTCTCGATCTCTTCTAATATCTTTTTCCCATATCCGCGGCGCTGCAGCTGCTCTTTGACTGCCAGATTTTTTATTTCATATGCCCCTGCACCATACGTCTCTTTCTCCTCTGTCACAACACATACGCCTACAAGCAGATTCTCATCATATGCCGCAAAAAGCATCCCCCGGTCCAGATACTTCATAATCATATCTTCCTGCTCATCAGCCAGCAGAAGGAGTTCCATATAGTCCTGCTTTGAATCTTCAATTTTTTTCAGTTCTATCGCCTGCTTAGTCATTTTCGTTCATCCAATCACGCACAATCTGAATATATTTCTCCGTCTCTTCTACAAAACATGCATGTCTGCTATAGCGGAACAGCTCCCATTTTGCATTCGGGATTCCATCATACATCGTTTTCGCCACAACAGGCGTACATAGATCATTAATTCCGCTAATCACAAGCGCAGGCTCCTTTATATCCCCAAGCTGATCGCGGTATTCAAAATCCCTCAAATTGCCAAGTGGAGTAAATTCATTCGGTCCCCACGCCGTCACATAAGATTCTGAACCGGATTTTTTCTCTCTTGTCAGACATTCCGGTCCTTCCGGATCCGGCGTTCCCGCACAATGGCGCATCATAAATTCTTCATTCGCTTTCAAATATGCTTCATCATCGTAATTTCCTGTTTCCTCTGCATGGGCAATCGCATCCTGCATTTCCTGCGGCATAAAGCGGATCATGCGATGCTGCTCTTCTGCCCATAATTTTGATGAAGGTAATGTACTGGACAGAATCAGACTCTTTACACCTTCCGGTTTCTTGTCACATACATACGAAAGCGCCAGCATTCCACCCCATGACTGTCCAAGCAAATGTACTTCTTTTAAACCCAAATGTTCTCTAAGCGCGATCAGCTCTTCTGTCCATGTTTCCTGATTCCAAAGATCCGGGCGATGGTCTACATAGGAATTTCCGCAGCCAAGCTGATCGTACATGATGAGTGCTCTTCCATCTTCTGCCAGTGAATCCAGTACTTCAAAATAATTATGTGTCGATCCCGGTCCTCCGTGCATCAAAATTAACGGCTTTTTCCCCTCTCTGCATTCTCCCACGATCCGATAGTATGTCTGATAGCCTTTAAATGGCATATATCCTTCTGTAATCTTCAATTCTATTTCCTCCTTCAGCCGCAAAATCTATTCTTATTTTAACATAGGATTCTATACTTATGTACCTGTTTCTTTACAATTCTTTACATATTCATCCGCCACATTGTAATCTCGCTCAGGAAGTGTTAAGATATTCGATAAGACTATAATTCAATAATAATAAAGGCGGCATTTACATGAAACGAAAACAACTTATCACAATAGGCATTGGTATCTTCCTTTTGATAATGATACCGGTATTGATCCATCTGTTGACTCCTTCTAAAGAATCAGATACTTCCAAAGGCGTTGCTCTACTAAAAGAACTGGAAACAAAAGATATCTCCGAAATCGAAAAGAAAATTGCTTCTTTGCAAAATGCTGATAATACTGATGTATCCGAAGACAATACTTCTGCAGATGCAGCTGATATTGATCCGGCTTCCCGGAACTACAAACAGCTCTTTGCCAACAGCGTTATTATGGGCGACTCCATTACCGAAGCCATTAGCGCATATGATTTGCTTCCCCCTTCCAGCGTAATCGCGACAATCGGAGTGAATATGAACACAATGGATTCTCATTATGAAGTTCTCCGGAATCTGTCACCACAGAACATTTTCCTCTCCTATGGCTCCAACGATATTGAGCGGATTGGAGAAAATATGACGGAGTTTAAAAAAGAATACAAAACAATCATTCAAAATATCAAATCGATTCAGCCGGATGCAACAATTTATATGAATTCTATTTTCCCGGTACAGGAAAAGAAAATTGCCTCCTGCTCTTACTACGCTGATATAACCCCTTACAATGCTATCCTCCAGGAACTTTGTGAGGAAGAAGATTTAATCTATCTCGATAATACAAATCTTGTAAAATCAGAATACTTTGAACCGGATGATTACCATTTTACAGCAGACTTCTATCCATTCTGGTTAAACCGGATGGCAGAGTCTGCCGGCTTATCCGACTAAAATCAGAGGAGACGGTAAATTACCTTCTCCCCTGAAATACATCTCCACACCGCTCCATTTTTCTAATAACCTGCTGCTGCCGCTGCCTTGCCAGTTCCGGATTTACAACCGGATTGTAGACAGACGGTGCATTTGGGATCCCCGCCAACATCGTACACTCATCATCATTCATCTGCGCCGGCAGTTTTCCAAAGTAGCCGATACTCGCATCTCCCACGCAGTAATAATTATTTCCAAAAAAGATAGAATTCACATACATTTCTAATATCTGATCTTTTGTAAAGCTCTGCTCCATCTTAAATGCCATAAATAATTCCGCAATCTTTCGCGTTACTTTCTTTTCCTGAGAAAAGTACTGATTTTTCGCAAGCTGCTGTGTGATCGTACTTCCTCCTTCCACCGGAGCCATTGCCTTTATGTCATTTACGAGAGCCCGGCAGGTGGCAATCAGATCGATTCCAAAATGTCTGTAAAATCTCTTATCCTCCACTGCCAAAACTGCCTTTACATACGTTTCCGGCAGATCCTCCAACTTTGTGTAATTCCCAATGGATTGAATTTTCTGTTCCATCTCTTCCATACTCATAGCAGAAAGAGCTGTCTCATACTCCTGATATCCCTTATATCCAAGATAACCGCAGGCAAGCAAGAACAACAGTATCATAAAAGCCAGTAGTTTCTTTAATAATTTCATCTATGCCTTCCTTTTCCGCCGCTGTACATCTGCATCGCAGTCGCCGTCAGCGTCTTAAAATGTCTCCTCTTTGCTTCTATGTCCTTATTATAGCCTCCCTTTTTCTTTACTTCCATTGAATTTCCTTACATTTTCTCACAGAAACCTTACAAATTCGTAACCTGAAACAAAAATCCTGTTTCAAGACTTATCCCCAGTTAATCTGTGATTGTCTTAAAACAGGATTTTATATACGATTTAAAATTTTCTCAATGCGTCAGAATCGTCTGATGTTTTATCTAAAGCACGGATCTGCACATAGTAACCGCCGCTCTCTCCAACTTTTACAAACACTCTGTCTCCGACTTTATGGCCAAGCACAGCCTTACCGATCGGAGATTCTGTACTGATCTTCCCGGCCAGAGAATTTCCTCTTACTGTTGTTACAAGCTTAAATGTTTCTGTTTCATCTTCGTCTTCGAAATAGATTTCTACCGTATTATTCAGTCCCACTTCATCTTCCTTCGATTCGTCAGAAATAATTTCTGCCGTCTTAATCATCCGTTCCAGATACCGTATCCGGCTTTCATTAATATTCTTATCCTTTTTCGCTGCGTGATACTCGAAATTTTCACTCAGATCTCCGTGGGCTCTGGCTTCTTTCACTGCCTCTAACGCTTCTTTGCGAACAACCAGTTTCCGATACTCAATTTCCTCTTTCATCTTCTGAATATCGCTTTTTGTCAATTGATCATGCATATTGATTCTTCTTTCTCTTATTTCTTAAATAGTGGATCCAAATGCCGTATAAACCAGTAAACATCAAATCCGCCCTGCCATCTCGTCTCGCTCACACCAAGATATATTTTCAGACGTTCATAGGCCGCCTTTGCTTTCTCTTCCTTTCCCCTTCTTCGCTCCAGCATTGCCTGCATATACAGTTCCGCTGCCTGTCCGTGGCTTAACAGATATTCATAGGATACCTGATCTGTGCCTGTTGCCTGCTGCATAAAATGTTCCAGCCGCGGCCGCATTTCTTCGGTCAGGCGTATTCCAGCCTCCAGTTTTTCCGCTGCCAGAGGATCTTCCCCTGCCCGGTCGCTCTCCGGCTGTTCTTCATAAGAAAGGCGGGACAGTTTTTCTACATAAGAGCGGATCTCCTCCCCATGCTCTCCGTAGGCAAGCTGAAAATACTTATCCACAAGTTCACCAAAATCCTGTTCTTTTTTCCACAAAGTCTCCGAAAGAATAAACATCCCCAGTCCGGTCGGTGCAAATGCCCTTGTTTCCTGGCAGCTCATATAGCCATTTAATCCAATTTCTTCCAGATTCCGAATATCCTGCCAGAGCACTCTTGCTTCGTAGAAATCACCCCAGTCACGGAAAAGATTCCACATATAATGATAATCATAAATAAAGCTGTCTCCGCCAAAGACCTGTTTCCAACCATTTAAAAATGCAAGGTTTTCCTCCACAGCATCCGGCATTTTACAATGATTCAGGGAAAACTCCGGTATCTTTGCATCTGTTTCTGTCGGCAGTGCCTGTTTGTAAGAACGGGAAATCGGTGCAAACATAAAGAGAAAACGGTCTTCATTCTGGATTCTTGCTTCCTTTGGCGGCCAGAGCAGATCACAGTAACTGAGAAATACAATTTTTGTCTCAAGCCCTTTCTCTGTCATTTTCTCATCTACCAAATTCAGCATCTCCACATACCAGTCTGCCGGAAGCCTGCGGCGGCAATCTTCACATTCACAGCTGTTATTGCTGGCATCTGCAAGCCAGAAATGCATTACATCCACGCCCGGATTTTTCTCTAAATATTCAATAACCACATTTGCAATGCGCTCCCGCACTTCCGGCTTGGAATAGCACAAATGGGTATTTAATGCAATCCCGCCAAAAAGTTTCCGTTCCCCGCTTACTTCTGCAAGCCAGCTTCGAAATTCTTCCGGTACAATGGAAATATCATCTTCATCCCAGCCAAGTCCCTGAACCTGCACTGCCGCCGTTGTGATGCCATGGCCGGCTGCGTGCCAGAGGAGTCCTCTTAACTTCATCTGTTCCGATACCGTCTCTCTGATGAACCGTTCCGCTTCTTCCACCGAAGGAACTTCCTCCGGTACTGCATGCGGATTATTGCGATGTTCATACCAGGAACGGAAAAATTCATATGGAACAAAAAACTGTGTAAAATAAGAATTCATTCCTGCTTTCGGAAGCCAGTCAATCATTTCCAGTACATTTTCATAGGAAACCGCTCCTTCAATACAGATTCCCCGATGACGGTAAGACGGAAGTTCCCGCAGATTGACATGGTGCTCACGCAAATACTGCGGCGCTTTTTCCCCAAAGATTCCCGGTCGCAGAAAACTAAAACCAATCTCTTTTAAAAAACGATATACCCCAAGAAGTACACTCCGCTCATTTACACCGCGGATGTAGCCGGAAAGATTATCAATACAGATTTCATAACCATCATCTAATTTCTCGTTCTCTACCTCAAATTCGTCTGACACTTCTAACACAATTTCTTTTAGAAAATAATCCGGCGTGTGATATGGCAGAATACTAACCTGCACCCACAATTTTTCCAGATATTTTTTTAATTCAGAAGCCGCAAACTGCAGTATCTGACTCTCCTTTTCATATAGCACAGTTATCATTGTTTTATTCATTTTTTATTCCTTTCTGCTATTTTTCCGGTGTAAATCCCTCAAAAATAAAATACTGAAAATAAGGCTTTGCCGCCTCTAACTGCTCCTGGCTTCGGATTGTCCATGCCACCGCCGGACACTGAAAAACCCTTCGGCAAAGTTCTTTTGCAACTGCCCGCGGGGTTCTTCTGTCATAGGCGATAAAATCCGGTTTCGTCAGAAAATTAAACAACAAGTTCTCAAGCGCCCAGTGAAGCGGGTTTTCCCATCCTTCTATCTTGCGATAATTCATGGCAAGCTGTCCCCGCATTACTTCCGGCCGGTGTTTTCGATACCAGAAAAGAACTTGGGGATGAAAAGATTCCACACAGTAATACCCTTTATAATTTTTCAAAAGCTGATCTGCTTTTTCGCAGATGGCACTGCCCTGTTTGTATTTCAATTCTACGATCAGCGGAACTTTTCCGTCCACAAGCTTTAGAACATCTTCCAAAAGCGGGATTCTTTCCCCGGACTCGAACAGAGGGATCTCCTGCAATTCTTCATATGTAAAATGATCTACTTTTTCACGGATTCCCGCAACTCTTTTCAAATCCATATCGTGGGTAACAATAACTTTTCCATCTCTTGTCAACTGGATATCCATTTCAATCCCATATCCGGCATCCACTGCTCTTTGAAATGCTTTTAACGTATTCTCCGGACAGCCATTATGATTCTCATGGAGTCCCCGGTGCGCATAGTATACATCCGGCAATGATGCTTTTCCCATTTTCCTTCCCGGAATAATTGCCAGTACATATGCTGATACTGCCCCTAAAGCTGTATAGAATATCCCTTTCATAGTCCGCGCCTCCAGTCTTGCTTTTTCGCATCTTACTTTATACTATCGTATTCTATCTTATCATATCCGGTGAAATCTCATAAAGTGCATGGGCGCCGCACATTGCCATTGTATCTTCCAGTTCTGCACCGATTTTCTCCACATATGCTTTGACCCCCTCTTCTTCCGCACCGTACACGGCTGTTACAAATGGTCTTGCAATGATTACCGCATCTGCACCGAGAGCTAATGCCTTAAATACATCCGTACCGGACCGGATTCCTCCGTCCACAAAGATTTTCATGGAATCCCCAACAGCTGTCTTGATCTCGCGGAGCACTTCTGCCGTAGCCGGACACTGATCCAGAACTCTTCCGCCATGATTCGATACTACGATAGCTGCCGCTCCTGCTTCTTTTGCCTTAAGAGCGCCTTTGACAGTCATAATTCCCTTAACGATAAATGGAGTTGTTCCACAGCCTCTGATTACCTCAGCAAGTTCCTCCACTGTCTTTCTTCCTGCCGGAGGATTCATATTCTTTAAAAATGGAAGACCTGCCGCATCCACATCCATTGCTACCGCAAATGCTCCGGCTTCCTTTACTAATTTCATTTTTTCTTCAATGGTTTCCAGATTCCATGGTTTTATTGTCGGAATCCCTTTGCCTTCCACACTGCTAATTGCTTTTGCGGCTGCTTTCATAACTTCCGGATCTACCCCGTCACCGGTAAACGCCGCAATTCCATTTTCTGCACAGGCAGATACGAGAATGTCATTATACGTTGCATCCGTATGTTTGTCTCCATAGTGAAGCTTCACAGCTCCGACCGGACCTGCAAAAAATGGATAACGAAACTTCTGTCCGAACAGTTCCAGACTTGTATCTACCGGTGTATTCTCTGTAATTGTATCCATATTGACACGGATTTCCTGCCATTTATCATAATTACGTATCGCTGTGTCTCCAACACCTTTCGCCCCCGGTCCCGGCATCTGATTTCTGCATGCTTTTCCATTGCACACTGGGCATGCCTTACAGTACGGTCCGATATTTCCCTTTGCTTTTTCTATTACTTCCTGAAATGTCATAACTTCTTCTCCTCCTTCTTCCCTAAACGGATTTCCTCCATATATTCACTCAGATCTTCATCCAGATAATTAAACAGGTAGTTTCCATTCTTCTGCCGTTTTTCTGCAATTTCTTCCTGAATCTGAGCGTTCGCAATCTCAATTTCTGTTCGCAGTTCCCTCGACGACAGAAGTGAAGCTCCCTGCCCCCGGATAATAATCTGCTCAAGCCCGTCAGAAGTTGCCACTGTCACTTTATATTTACGGCCGATGTCATGGACAACTTTCTCGATATATTGGTCTGCCGTCTCCGCTTCTTTTGTATAAACAACATCAAGATTGTGATAATGTACCACATCACCCTGATACCCTTCCTGCTTATAGGCATCAAATACGATGATGACATTGCATTTTTTGTATCCTTGATAATTCGACATAATATCCATCAGCTTCGTTCTGGCTCCATCCAGATTCACCGCTGCAAGTTCTTTCAGATCTTCCCATGCATGAATTACATTATAGCCATCCACAAGCAGATAATAATCATAGATTTCCTCCCGCACCGGCTTCGGCTTCGTAAAACTTTTCCCGGTAATCCCGCCTGGCACTACATATTTCGGTCGGCGTTCTCCATAAGTTTTCTTAAAAATCTCTTCCAGCTCTTTTTCTTCCTGCCAGCTTCCATAGCCGGCAAAAGCGCTTCCGGAAACAGATCCCTCGTCCGCTGTATCTCCACTCGCAGAGATTTCAGTCTCACTTTGTTCCATTGCTGCCCTCTGTCGCTGCCACTTTCCCATTTGCGATTCGATATGCATATGTTCTTCCACTTCATTCCACGGCACATAATATCCGGCTCCATGAGCACAGAACACCGAACCGGTTGGATTTTCTGTATCCTGCTCTGCATCATATCCCATCGATGCCAATACCTCTTCTGTATTATGGCATGGTCTGTATTCTCCCGGTGTGCAGAAGATCCGTCCCCGGCCTCTTGTATAGGACGTTACTTCCCTCGGATAATCTCTCATCTCAGATACCGGTGCACTTCCGGTCAAAACAGTCATTTCTCCTTCCGTCTGTGCCGGTTCAAATGTACCTCCCATCCGCTGTATATCCGTCATTGCCCTTCCGATTAGATCCGGCGGAAGTTCCAGACGAAATGCATAATACGGTTCCAGAAGCACACTCTCATTTCTCTTCAGTCCATGACGGACCGCTCTGTACGTTGCCTGACGGAAGTCTCCCCCTTCTGTATGCTTTAAGTGGGCTCTTCCTGCCGCCAGAGTAATTTTCATATCCGTGATCGGAGCTCCCGACAGCACCCCCGGATGCTCGCGTTCTCCCAGATGCGTCAGAATCAATCTCTGCCAGTTCCGATCAAGTACATCTTCACTGCAGATCGTATCAAATACAAGACCGCTGCCTGGTTCTCCCGGCTCCAATATCAAATGTACTTCCGCATAGTGTCTTAACGGCTCAAAATGCCCTACTCCCTCGGAACGTTTTGTAATTGTTTCCTTATATACAATACTTCCCGTTCCAAATTCTACTTCCACACCGTACCGCTCTCGAATCAGACTTTTTAGAATTTCAATCTGAATTTCTCCCATTACTTGAACATGGATTTCGCCAAGATGTTCATTCCACACAATATGAAGTTCCGGTTCTTCCTCTTCTAACCTCTTCATTTTCAAAAGCATCTCGTGCACATTCGTCCCTTCCGGAAGTATCAGCCCATAAGTAAGCACCGGTTGAAGTACCGGCTGCGCAGAAGCGGCTTCTATTCCAAGTCCCTGTCCCGGATAGGTTCTTGTAAGTCCGGTAACAGCGCAGACCTCTCCTGCTGCTATTTCTTTCACGGTATCATATTTTGTTCCGGAATAAATGCGAATCTGATCCGCTTTCTCTTCCCAGATTTCATCTGCCATCTGACTTTCCGAAGATCGATTCGTAAGCAATTCTTTTACCTTTAAGCTCCCCCCGGTCAGCTTCATGTAAGTCAAACGGTTGCCCTGTTCATCTCTGGCAATCTTAAATACCTTCGCCCCAAACTGCTCCGGATAACTTTTGCCTGCAGTATATATTTCCAGACCTTTCTGAAATTCTTCCACACCCGACATTTTCAACGCAGATCCAAAGTAACACGGAAATACCTTCCGCTCAATAATCAGTTGTATGATCTCTTTATCCCGTACATCTCCGCTCTCCAAATAAGATTCCAACACATCCTCATCGGTCATAGCAATCTGCTCAAGCATGTCTTCTTTCTCTCCGAGAAAATCAATACAGCCCTCGTCTAAACGTTTTTTCAGCTCTTCCAAAATCCTTTCCCGGTCTGTTCCCGGCTGATCCATCTTATTGATAAATAAGAATGTCGGAATCCGATATCGCTTAAGCAATTTCCAGAGTGTCTGCGTATGTCCCTGAACACCGTCTGCTCCATTAATCACAAGAACAGCATAGTCAAGTACCTGCAGCGTCCGCTCCATCTCTGCCGAAAAATCCACATGCCCCGGCGTATCCAACAGTGTCACCTGCATCTTCCCCATTGTAAGCTCTGCCTGTTTCGAGAAAATTGTAATTCCCCGCTCACGTTCCAGTACAAAATTATCAAGAAAAGCATCTCCATGATCTACTCGTCCGGCCTTTCTGATCGCTCCGTTCAAATAAAGAAGCGCCTCCGATAAGGTTGTTTTTCCTGCATCGACATGAGCCAACAGACCAACACATATATGTTTTTTCGTTTTTTCAGGCTTCTGTCCGCCCATAAAAACGCCTCCCTTCACTACTGCATAATACTGAATTATATCATAAAAGGAGGCGATAGTCGAGATACCCTGTTGGAATAAGCTATGGCGTTTGAAATATATTTTAGAGAATACGCCCCTTGATTTTTTCTTCTTTTATAAGTATAATAATATCAAATCACGATTTAGTAAATCACGATTAGATATTTTAGGGGGGTGACTTTATGTTCATCGGAAGAGAAAAGGAACTAAAATTCCTGCAAGATAAATACGATGAAAAGAAAGGTCAGCTGATTGTTTTATACGGCAGAAGGCGTGTAGGCAAAACGGAAACGCTTAGGGAATTTTGCAAACACAAACCACATATTTTCTACTCCTGTACGCAAAGTACGGACAGAGTGCAGCTTGCAAAATTTTCAAAGCAAATTTTACGGGAGGATATTCCGGCCAAACAATATATATCTGAATTTGCTGATTGGGAGAAAGCGTTTCGCTCGATCCTCGATCTGCCATACAGAGAGAAGAAAAAGCTAATTGTAATCGACGAATTTCCATATATGTGCAAAGGAAATCCGAGTATCCCATCTATTCTGCAAAACCTCTGGGATACAGATCTGAAAGATAGTAATGTAATGATCATCCTCTGTGGCAGCGCAATGAGTTTTATTGAAAAAGAATTACTTGCAGAAAAAAATCCGCTATATGGCAGAGCAACAGGTATTTACAAAATGAATAAAATGGGATTTTACGATGCTGCTCGTTTTTTCCCAAATTACTCGGAAAAAGATAAGATACTTGCTTATGCCGTACTTGGTGGTATTCCTCACTATCTCAATCAGTTCAACCCTGACCTTGACCTTGCCGAAAACATCAAACGCAATATTCTTACCAAAGGCTCGGTACTTTATAGTGAAGTAGACTTTTTGCTCCATCAGGAACTCAGAGAAACTCCAATCTATAATTCCATTATTGAAGCTGTTGCTCTGGGCAATACAAAACTGAATGATATTAGCCAAAAATCGCTTGTGGAAGACACTTCAAAAACAAGTGTCTATCTAAAAAACCTAATAGAACTTGGCATTGTCGAGCGCGAATTTTCTGTTGATCTGGGGACGAAAGAAAAGGCAAACACAAATCGAGGAACTTACCGTTTAACCGATAATTTTTTCCGTTTTTGGTATGCTTTCGGCTTTGCGAATCTATCCCAGCTTGAAGATGGGGATGTGGACGGTGTTTATGAATATCTTGTAGAACCCGCATTACACGAGTTTACTTCATTATCGTTTGAAGATGTTTGCAAAGAATTTGTGCGTGAACTGCAAAAGAAAAATGCCTTGCCATTTCGTTATGCCAAAATGGGACGCTGGACAGGGAAAACGACCGTTCGTGATAAAAACGCGGAAAGCGGATTAAGAATAGCAGAAACAGAGATTGACTTACTGGGCATCGGAAGGGACGCAAAAGAATATTTCGTGGGAGAATGTAAATTCAAACACAGCCCGTTTGATTACTCTGAATATCTCGACACCTTAGCAAAATTAACTCCACAAAAAGCAAAAGCAAAATTCTATTACGCCTTATTTTCTGAATCCGGTTTTGATAAGAAAATCGAAATAGAAGCCGAAAACTCAGATACCATCTATCTCTACGATCTTAAAACGATTGTAAACTATAATAAATAGCAATTCTGTAAGAATAATCAGTGATACAACCAAATATGGGGACTATAACCCCGATAAATCACACTCATTCTGAGTAAACAAAGGCGCAGGACCTTAGAGATACACTCCACCACCCTGCGCCTCTTTTGTCATTTTCCTGTACTGCAGCATAATATTCCACTTTAACATCCTCCGTTTCTTTTTACATTTTTCTATATTGCACCATAGTTTAACATGTCAACACACTTTCTTTATGATACTTCTTTCAATACTTTTACGATAATGAATGTATCCTTTTTTAATATTTATTGCTTTTCTCTATTAAAAGCTATCATTTATCATATCTTTCAATGACCACTGTATAAATCTTCGTATTATAATAAATCTATATTTGCAATGAATGAAACACAAAAGGAGAACAACTATGCCAGAATTAAATTTACCGGAAGATTTTGAAACATTCCCGGAAGCTCGAAAGAAATCATTTCTTCGTTTAAAAGAACTAAAAGATCAGGGACGACGCATTGTCGGTACTTTCTGCACCTACACTCCGTCAGAACTTGTTACTGCTGCAGATGCTATCGCCGTAGGGCTTTGCGGTATCAGTGAAGAACTGATTCCTCCGGCTGAAACAAGACTTCCAAAGAACCTCTGTCCACTGATTAAGTCAAGCTACGGCGGCGCTCTCTCCGGAAAATGTCCGTTTTTCTATTTTTCCGATATGATCCTTGCCGAAACAACGTGCGACGGCAAAAAGAAAATGTACGAATTGCTCGGAGAGCTAAAGCACACTCATGTCATGCAGCTTCCACCTGGAAGTACCGGTGTCAAAGCACTGGAATTCTGGAAAGCAGAGGTTGTTGATATCAAAGAAGAATTTGAGCGTTTTTATGGAATTGAGATTACAGATGAGAAGATCCGTGAAGCAATCAAACTGAGGAATCGAGAGCGAAAAGCCGTCCTCGACTTTTTTGAGGTCGGACGTCTGAAACCTTCTCCGGTCAGCGGTTATGAGATCAATACAATCATTTCTTCTAACGATTACAATTATGATATCGAAGGAAAGATTGCATATCTGGAAAAACGTACTGCCGAACTGAAGGATCTGTACGAAAAAGAATATAAAGGCAAACCATCCCGCCCGCGTATCCTCATTACCGGATGTCCGACAACCGGTGTTATGGATAAGGTTATCAAGCGAATCGAAGAGCTCGGCGCCGATGTTGTTGGATTCGAAAACTGCTGTGGTCCGCGTGAGAAAAAAGATCCGGTTAATGAAACAAAAGATCCAATTACCGCGATTGCAGAAAAATATCTCCGCGTCAACTGTTCTGTTATGAGCCCGAATCCGGGGCGTCTTGATGCCCTTGGCACACAGATTGATGAATATCAGGTAGACGGCGTTGTGGAAGTACTTCTTCACGCCTGCCATACATTTGCAATTGAGGCAGACACAATCAAGCGCTATGTAACAACTGAGAAGCAGCTTCCTTATATGGCTATCAATACCGACTATTCTCCTGCCGATCAGGCACAGATTGACACAAGACTTGGCGCTTTCATTGAATTGCTCGGTGCACAGTGCTAACCGGAAAGTGTGCATCAAATGGACTATTACCACATTTTAGCTTTTGAAAACACACGGGATGCCATGACAGCGCTCTCCCTGTCAAGAGAGCAGATCCGCGCTCTCATCATGCCGATTCCTTCTGATATCAGCAGTGGATGCGGTTTGGCGCTGCGTTTCCCTGACAGTACCGAAGAACAGATTCTGTCTTTCTGTCAGAAACTGAATTTCCCTTGTACGTTATACAAAATGGTCACTGCCAAAGTCAATGGCAGACGCGCTGTGACAAAGCTTTTTCAGCAACAACATTCTTAATATCTATAGGTGCATTTGCAAATAAATCCTCTCTCCGGATTTTCTTTGCAAAACTACATAGCAAAACCGCCGGAAAACAGCTATTTTCGTCTGTCTTCCGGCGGTTTATCTCATTCCACTCTAGGGATCCGTTTTAAAATTCCCTCAAATTTTATGCAATACGTTCTGCTTCGAATCCCATTTCTTTCAGAATATCCATTGTCACTTCCATACAATGATCGCAGTCACAAATAGATACTTTCTTGCCTTCAAAATCAACTTCATGCTTAATTGCCGCATCTTCTAATGCTGCGTCAATTTTCTTTGCACATTCTGGACAGCAAAGTCCCGGTACGCTTAATACTCTCATCTTACAATCTCCTTATCATTTGAATTGATATGTTTCACTGATTCTACAACGTAATAACCTGATCTACATTTGCAGGTGCAAGTGCTGCATAAACATTCGGGAAACATCCGATTCCTGCCGGTGCCACAAGTTTATCAGCAATATCTCTCTGATAGCAGCAGCGGTCACATGCCATAAGAAGCATGCCTGTCTTCTCGCTGAGCGCCTGCAGTCTTGCTCCGATATCAGATCCTTCCACCAACATATAAGTATTGTCAAAGAAGAACATCATTCCGGCTACTTCTACGCCATGTCTTCCTTCTTCCAACTGCGGAATAATCATCGTCTCAAGAATCTCTCTCGCATGTTCTGATTCAAATAAATAAGCTACTTTCATTGTTGTAATCCTCCTCCGTTTGCTGTGCCATTCCCCTTCAAATTGCTTTATATTGCCTTTGCCAGCAGCCGTTTCAAATCATCCGCACTCGCTTCTGTGTGAAAGATTTCATATGCTTCTTTTACGGCTCTGTCAATATCAGCCTTAATTACCAGTTCCGGATCTAATTCCATATCCGCAACATATTGATCGAATTCTGCACCACTGCAGAAAAAGTTCATAACATTTCAGCAGGAGCCTGCCCAGTTTGACATTTCTCCAAGCGGAAATGTCAATGCATGAAGTTCTTTTGGAGAATACTCTGCCACCTTACCGTCTGTGATCTTTACAAAAACCGGTTCCCCGCTGACTGCGCTGACTGAATGAACTTCTGTGTCCTGATGAAATGTAAATGCAGCTCCAATTGCGTCAATTGCACACATAGCAGTAAAAGTTCTTCCATCTGCAAGTGTTACTCTGTGATTTGTTGGAAGAGCCGACACAGGATAAATGAAGTTTACCTTTGTTCCGTCAAGCACCATTCCGTCCTCTTCCAGTAACTTCTCACAAATTTCTTTATATTCTTTTCCACTCATTTGAAGCTTGCCAAGTACCGCAACTCTATCTTCTTCCAGATCAAATGCTCTGCCGTTATTTACTGTTTCATTAATAATTGCAAGTCGAAGTGCATTCTCCCGCTCTGTAAATTTCTCATGTACGTTTTTAATCTTCTGTGCCATTATTTTCCACTTTCCACTCCCTGTATAAATTCCATTAAATCCTTATCATCATCTGTGTAAACCTCTCCATTTAACGCAGATTTCAGCACAGTCGTTAATTGGTCTACATAGTCATGATATTTTGGATTCGTACGATCACGCGGTCTCGGCAGGTCAATCTTAATATCTGCCAGTATTTTCCCGTGATTTCGTGACATCACAACGACCCGGTCACTCAGATAAATAGACTCATCCACATCGTGAGTTACCATAAGTGCTGTCGTCTTTTTCTTTTGTAAAATACTTTCCAGCTGCATCTGGAGCATCTGTCTCATCTGGAAATCTACCGCTCCAAGCGGCTCATCCATTAAAAGTACCTGCGGATCACAGGCAATTGCACGAAGAAGCGCAACCCTCTGCTTCATACCACCGGAAAGTTCATGTATATAGTGATTCTCATACTCTGTAAGCTGAGCCATCTCTAATAACTCTTTCAGCGTCTGTTTGCGCTGTTCCTTCGGAACTTTCATTTTTTTCATTGGATATTCAATGTTTTCTCCAACTTTCAGCCACGGAAATAATGCATAATTCTGAAACATAAATGCACGATCTGTCCCAGGCTTGCTGACTTCTTTTCCATTTACAATAATTTTTCCATCATCCGGCTTTTGGAATCCGGCAATAATTGTCAATGTTGTTGTCTTTCCACATCCGGAAGGACCAAGCAGAGAAACAAATTCTCCCTCTCCCACCTCAAAAGAAACATCCTTCAATACCTGCGCCGGCTCTTCCGGTTTTCTCTTGTTTTTAAATGTTTTTGAAATATGTTCTACTGAAATAGACATCTCTTTCCTCTCCTCTGTACCTATATCTTTGTTTACTGCCTCAATTCTAACGGTAAAAACTCTATCTGCTTGTCCTGAATCCATTCCTTCTGCACTCCAAGTTTTTCTGCCAGATATTCCGGTTGATTTAATTTCTCTACTGCCTGGTTATAACTGATCACAAAGTCTTCAAATGCTTTTGTTTTTGCAAATTCTTTCTCTACTACAAGCACATAGGAAATATAGTCATGGGCTGAAAGCGGTTTGTTCCGGTACTGCGGTACTTTTGCCGCCTTCGTCACATCCTGAATTACTGCATCCACCTGTCCATCTTCTAATGTATAAAGAATGCCTTTCTGGGTTACATCCTGAAAACTCTCGATCTGTGGATACGTTTCCTGTGCCACCTGTTTTTCCTGTTCCCTTCCCTGACTGATTCCGACTGTTTTTACCTTCTCCCATTCATTTTTATAACTGATTACTTCTGCATTCATAATTGCAGGACCATAGATTTCCACATGTTCATTCTGCTCCACGGTATGTACGGCAACATGCTGACAATAAAATGCAAGATTAATTTCTTTCGCACTCAGTGCCCACTGAGCAAGATTGCTTCAGCAATCCTGAAACGATGAGCTTTCCAGTGAATCCTTGATTTCATACGTTTCACTCAGAAACTCTACCGTTTCTTTCATTAGCACACCTGACAGATCGTCACCTGCGCCAATTCTAATCTCAGCATTCTCGTTCATTGCCTTCTCTTTTGGAAACCCAAAACTAATCAGGAAACCTACAACAATAAATCCAATAATAAAAATGACAACTTTTTTCTGAATACTCATGAATTATGCTTTCTTCATCTTTCTCCGAAGATATCTGTATAATGCAACAACTGCATATGCGATGATAATTCCGCTGCAAATCCAATTTGCCCAGGCAGGAAGCTCAATCATCAGTTTATTCGCCTGCTTAATTGTGTTAGATGTTCTGTCGAAATCCAACACCGGTTTAAATCCCGGCATCAATAATTTGTTCGCAATATAACCGGAAATAAATCCCAATGCTACTATCATTGAAAAATACATTGCGCTGGCTCTTTTTCCGATCATCTTTGTGATCGTAAGAAGTTCCGGCACGTTCGTACCTGCTCCAGCCATCAGGTACATGATTGATATACCTGGTGCAGCTCCACTGGCTACCAGAGCTGCAATAAACGGTATATGGCCTACCGCTCAAACATACATAAATGTTGAGACAACAGCAATTCCGAATAAAGAAATCACTCCCGGCTGACCGAGATAATCATGAATAAATGACTGTGGGACAATGGTAAATAAAAATCCTGCAATCAACATTCCTGTAACACTGTACTTACTGATGGTGACTGCAAGTTCTGTCGCTGACCAACGCAGACCGCTTTTAATTTTCTCCCAGAAGGACGGTTCTTCAAACTCCAGCTGAATCATACCGCCTCCTTCGGAGTCTTCTTCATCGGTTTCAAGCTTAACAGAAACTTCCGATCCGCCATATTTTTTATTGCGCAGACCAATATGTAATTCATCTCCGCCAAAACGATTCGCAATCATTCCGATGAGCATTGGTCCTACAAATCCTGAAATTACATATATAATTGTAATTTCTTTTCCCAAAAGCCCCCATGACAGCAACACCGCCAATGGGTTGATGACCGGCGTACTTGTCATAAAGGTTAATGTGGGACCAAGATAGGCTCCGCTGTAGTACATACTGATTCCCAATGGAATCGTTCCGCAACTGCAGATCGGAAGCAACATTCCGGTTACCGTTGTCCAGAATACCCCTCTCACTTTCGTAGAACCAATTGCTGTCTTCTGCAAATTCTCAGGCTTAATAAACTCGTGCAGCAACCCTGCAACGATAAAGCTGAAAACAACCCAGGCAGAAGAACTGTTCAGCATCGACCAGGCCGACTGGATAATGCTGTACAAAAAGTCCAATACCTCTCTCATTATAGTTTTAAAGCCTCCTCAAATGCGTTTCGCACAGCTTGTTTTGTCAGCTTCGTTACTGCTTTTTTCTCATTGATTACAAGCATACTCTTAGAAACTGAACCATACTTTTTAATATAATCGAAGTCTGTACCTGCGCGATATATTTTTACATGTACTCTGCCTTCATATTCTTTCTCTAAAACTTGAACCAAGTCCCCGAATACTTCGCATCACGCACATACACTGATATACTCGATACATGGCTTTTCCACTTTTACACCTCCCTATAATATCTATATATCTTCCTAATTATAACGGAGTTCTAAATTCTTTTCTTGTTTTATTAAAAAACCTAATATATTAATATTCATTTATTTTTGTTATGAATATTTATATCTTCTTACAAATAAATCTGCTATGATTTTTTTGAATTATTACAATTTATTCATATCTATTCATCAAGGGGGTGAGGTTTTGAGTGAAAACAAACAAGTAGATCGTATGATCCACGCCACCAAAATGAAAGATCGGCAAAATTGGCGAAAAATGGGC
Source organism: Faecalicatena sp. Marseille-Q4148 (assembly GCA_018228665.1). Taxonomy (NCBI): domain Bacteria; kingdom Bacillati; phylum Bacillota; class Clostridia; order Lachnospirales; family Lachnospiraceae; genus Faecalicatena; species Faecalicatena sp. Marseille-Q4148. The sequence goes on along the minus strand of CP073692.1, from coordinate 2,839,089 downwards.
GGCAAAAACTATAATGTCGGAGCAATCATTTCTCTTATTATTATTGCAATCGTCTGGTATGTTGCTGCACACATCGTAGATTCTCCATTTACATTCCCGTATTTAGAGACCGTATTACATGATGTCGTTTATTCTCTATCTGATTTATACGTTCTTAAAAATCTCGGAATTACGATGCGCCGAGTTCTGACCGGTTCCTTATATGCTTTCATTATTGGTTTTCCTTTAGGAATGATTATGGGATATTCTCCTAAAATTTTGCAGGCAATGTCTCCATTTATCAACTCCTTAAGACAAGTTCCAATTATGGCGTGGGTTCCTTTATCTATTGTATGGCTTGGTATCGGTGATGGTCCAACAATTTTCCTGATCGCATTTAGCGGTATTTTTACAATTATTTTAAATACCGTTGCAGGTGTACAGGATATCAGCAAGGATTTCTATAATGCCGCGCGATCAATGGGAGCAGGAACATTAAGCATTATAAAAGATATTGTTATTCCGGGCTCTCTTCCTGGAGTGCTGACCGGAATTCGACTGGCAATCGGACTTGGATGGATGTCTGTTATATGAGCGGAGTTCATTGCGACAAGTGCCGGGTTCGGTTACATAATGGTGGAAGCTCAGGGCCGTTTACAGACTTCAACAGTTATCGCATATATGATAATTGCCGGTCTGATTGGTTTCCTGATCGACACTGTTCTTGTACTTTGTGAAAGAGTACTGTTACAGTGGAAAGCATAATACAGACGGAGACATCAGCATGTCCGCCAGATTGCTGCCGTCTATAGAAAGTCTGAAGAAATAACCTGTTTTCGTTATTTCTTCAGGCTTTATTTATTTTTTATATATTTCACTCTGTCTTCATTTGAAAATCAAATACATCTGCGGATTACTTTCTTTTTCCAAATTCCTCTGCTATAATGACTTTGCAAATATTAATAAATATTAATTTTTTAATATGACATACGAAGGGGGAAATGACATGAAAAAGAAAGTTTTAGCTGCATTTCTCGCTACTGCAATGGTATGCGGTCTCCTCACAGGCTGTCATGACAGTAGTAAGAACGAAGCTACAATCGACATCAAAAAGACAAGCTACGATCCAAAAGAAGAAGTCAAAGATTTTGAATTCGGCGAGTTAAATGATGTTGAAAAAGATTATGTAATTGAGATGGGTTATAATAACTGTGACCATATGGTTGCTTCCATCATTGGTGAGAAAGCCGGTATTTACGAGGCAATGGGATTAAATGTTAATCTTACAAAATCCGGTGAAACAACAAAAGCGCTTATTAGCGGCGCAATGGACGTTGGTTATATCGGAGTTGGCGCTGCCGGTCTTTCACAGAATCCGCCATATTTTATTGCATCCGCAAACCACACCGGTGGTTCCCGTTACTTAGTAGTAAGTAACGACATTAAAGAAGCGAAAGATATTGAAGGCAAGACACTTGCAATGCCTGCTGAACCTGCTGAAGATTCAGAATGGCGCGGTTGGGCAAGAGATTATGGATTTTCCTATAATAAAGAAGATTATGACATCGTCAGTATGGGACAAGCCGATGCCATGTTCGCATTAAAAGCCGGTCAGATTGACGGCTTCGTCTGCTGAGACCCTTATGCCTCTCAGGCAGAGTTCGAAGGTTTCGGACATATTATGTGTATCAGTTGGGGAACAAATCTTGATGAAAACGGTAATGTACCGGATGCTGACTCTTGGGCAAGATGCTGTACACTCAGTATGAATAAAGATTTTGAGCAGAAATGCCCAGAACTTGCTCGTCGTCTCGTATATGCACACACACTTGCAGTTCAGTATTTATATACGCATCCTTATAATGCAGCTATGATGTTTGCTGATGGATTTGACTGTGATCCATATGTAGCGCTTCGTACAGTATACATGAAAACTGTTGCAGAAGGTCGTACAATCACATGGCACTGGTCAGAATCTAACCTGGAAAATGATGAGAAATTTGACACACAGTGGCAGAATCCACCAATTCCGGAAATTGATATTAACTACAAATCAATTTATGAAGAATCACTCCAGAAAGCCACTGCATTACATGAATCAGCGGGAACTCGCGATTTTGAAGAATTCATAAAAGAAGACGTTGATCCAATTTCACCACTCGGAATTACATTTGAAGATTGGTACAACAACGCAAAAACAATTGATGGTATCTCTGATGAGGACGCGGTTGACATTTCTAAAACAGCAACTCCGTATCTCAACGAGAATCTGAAAGAAAAAGATAAATAAGCACTAAAAAATTCCTGCGTCAGATCAGTTTGACGCAGGAATTTTTTCTTCAGTTACATATGGAAAATCTACGATAAATATTGTTCCTTTTCCTATTTCTGTTTTTACCCGGATAGTTCCTCCATGTTCTTCTGTCAGACGCTTTACAACGGTAAGACCAATCCCGGTTCCCTCACTCATTTTTTTAGTTGTAAAAAATGGTTGGAATACTTTCTGCTTAATCTCTGTTGGAATCCCTTCACCATTATCTTCGATAATAAGTCGTACAACTTTATCGTCATCTGTACTTAGACCAAATTCAATCTTTAATACCCCGCCGTTTTTCATTGCATGAACTGCGTTGGTAGCCAAATTCAATACAATCTGATTGAGCGATCCAACCTGCCCATGTATTTTATACGGTGTTTTGCAAATATTTTCCTGTAACACAATATTTTCCGGAAGTATTTTTTTTACAATATTTATAGCTTCATGCATTGCATAAACCGCATCATAATCGGTCAAAACTTTTTCCGCTTTTCCCTGTCTGCTGTAATCTAATAATTGTCTTGCCAATTCTCCGCAGCGAACGGCTGAAGTTTTTAGTTCATTGATTTCCTCCGGCATTTCTTTCTGTACAACTTCATTTTCTTCTAATAATTCTGCATATAAAACAATCGGTGTCATCAGATTATTAAATTCATGCGCAATTGCTCCGGTCAATACTCCCAAATTCTTGGAATGATTGTATTTCTTCATCAATCCTTCCTGTTTTTTCATTGTCTCATTCAGCGTCTTTTCGTGCTGAAGTTCTTTGACCAATTCGGTTTCCTTCTTATGATGTTCCTGTAATTTATAAATGAATCCGATTGCTGTCATAACTAATAATATGCCGATCAAACTAAAATCCAGTGAAATTCGTTCCAATGGAGTTACTAATTCATCATAATTCTCAATAATATACAAAAATAGTTTCTCTTCTCCGATTGTAATCGTCTCACAGGCAATTAATTTTTTTGTATTTTTTAACGAACCTCCATTTGTTTCGTAAATCCATTTTACGGTACTTCCTTTGCCGGCAATATGTGATATCGAAATATCTTCTTTCCTGTAAGTTCCGGGCATAATCGTTTTTCCTGCCTCGTTCTGAACAATGCAGTATCTTCCATTTTCTGTTTCTAATGCAGATAGTGCCTGTTCTTCTTCATAAATTTCATCCAGGTCCAGTTGTACACGCACATATCCGGTAATTTTCCCTCTGACAGAAATTGTTTTCAGCATATATAAAACATATGCCCCTTCCTCTGTCTGTTCAATCGGCCCTATCACAACTTCTCCCGGCTTTTTCAGCATTTCCGCACATTGTTTCTGTTCCCACTCCTGTTGTTTTGTAATCTCTTCCAGTGACACATATTCGCAGCGTTCCCCCATCTTGATGCTTCCGGTCTCTACCTCATCTAAATTCTCCATATCCCCTGAAAAAGCTGCATATACTAAATCTTTTTTTGACTCTAAAGTTGAAAACAAACTTCTTGCATTTACTTTAGCTAAGCTTTTCATATTTTCTTCTTCCCGTGAAATAATCATTTTTTCTACGCTTGAATAGCTAAAAAGCACAACTCCAACTAAGCAAACGATACTCGTACATGCTATCAATATTTGTCTCTTTAATATTTTCTTATTTTTCATAAATGACTCCTATAATGTTTGACTAAAAAAAAGATGGCCGCTATAATCTTTATAGGTAATAACAAAATATAGTTACCTATAAAATACATAGAAAGGAATTCTCCTATGAATGATATTTCTGTTTTAGTAGTGGATGATGAACAATCTGTTCTAAAAGCAATCTCTTATGTTTTAAAACATGAAAATATAAATTGCTGTTGTGCATCGAACTGCAAACAAGCTTTTGACTATTTACAGACGCAGACTTTTGATGTCATTTTACTGGATATTATGATGCCTGAGCAAGATGGATTTTCTTTTTTAAAAGAATTGCGCGAAATGAATATTATGACTCCTGTAATTCTTTTAAGCGGTCGTGAAGAAGACGCTGTACAGGTGCAGGGATTGGGACTTGGCGCTGATGATTATATGACCAAGCCATTTAGCAAAGTAATCTTAGTTTCCAAAATACGGGCAATCGTCAGACGTACCCAGCAATATACAACTCCTGCTGTAACATCTGTCAGTCCGATACTTCAGCGCGGATGTTTCACGCTGCATCTGGACTCACAGCTTGTCCTAAAAAATGATACTGAGATTTCTCTTTCTTCGAAAGAATTTGCACTGCTCTATTTTTTTCTCGAAAATTCCGAAAAGGTTTTATCTAAGAAGGAAATCTTCTCAAGAGTCTGGCAAAATGATGTGACGGATGATAATACCATTCTTGTCTATATCAAACGTTTACGCGATAAAATTGAAGATACTCCCTCAAAACCTGTACATCTTACTACAGTATGGGGAAAAGGATACCGGTTTTTTCCATAAAACCGATATCCTTTCTTTTTTTGATTAGAACCTCTAATCCTCACTCCCTATCAGCATTCTTCCATGCCTTCGCCAAATAAATTTACTGCTTTTCCTTCTATGACACGGAAAATACCATATCCAACTTTCGCTCCTTTTTGTCCCTGCAGCACAAATTCCATTTCATCTGCTTTATCAATATTTTGAAATTGAATTTTTTGATTCTCAACCGGAGCCGGAATAGGTTCTGTGTGTTCATACGCTTCTCCGTCGCCCAAGTCGATCATTACGGTCAGCCGAATATGTCCTCCATTGACAAGTGCAGTATTCTTACTTGCCTCATCTTCTTCAGGCGTGTTATAAATAACAACCAGATCTTTTTTCCCGTCATTCGTCAAATCTTCTTCACAGGCAACAAGCATTGTCGCTGTTGGAAATTGTTCATAAAATGCCTGCAGAATCTTATTATCTTCCGGAACATTCTCTGCGTAGCTCAGACTTCTTCCAACTCTGCTTCCGTCTTCATATGTTGTAACCGTTCCATTTTGGACCTGCTTTTCTTCATATAGATTTTCCAGACTTTGTCTGATGATAATTCCAGCCAGAAGAATACAGACGATAAGCACGATTTTTCCTTTCAAACTTTTAAAAAAACTTACAGTTTTTTTCATATAGTATTGCTCCTCATAGTATTTCTTATAATTACTGTAATATCTCCAAAAAGGCTGCTATTCTTGTAGATAACTGTGCTTTATCGGCATCCGAATATCCTGTCTCGATTGCTGCATACGGAATTCCCTGCTGACTGAAATGCTTTTCCACAGAGTACTTCTCCACCGTATAAGCATGGCATGGCTGTAAATGAATATCAAGAATTCCTGCAATTTGATAAGATGTTACTAATTGCTCCAGCAATTTCTTTCTCTTTTGATTCGGAGTCATAATCGCACAGGCAGTATTTTGATAGCATTCTGCTAACGAAGCTATTATATCGTCTTTCTTTACATCCGTAAAGCGAATATTAGATTTTATACATTCACAGTTTTCAAAACAAACTACTACACCGCCATTTTTTTCAACTATTTCGATAATTTTTTGATATACTCCGCCAATCGGACATCCTGTAAGCAAAATACGCGGTGCAGTTTCTGGAACTTTCTCCTCTCTTCCCAGAAATTCTTCTCTTACCTTCTCATTCGCTGCAATGCGCTCTTCACTCGTTGGCAGTTTCATATTTTCTTGCAGTTTTTCGTATACTTCCATTCCCCATGCACAAGGAGGTACTTGCTGCTGCACAGCCAACAAATTCATTGCACTCGCTCTCTGTCTGTTCGTATCATTTGCTGCTTTACGAATTGCTTCATCTGTCACTGTAATACCGAATCTCTGCTCAAGCATCTTAATCAAATAACGACTTTCAGAAGCAATCAGCGGAAGTACATATTCTTGTTCTTCCCCTTGAGGTACTTGATAATAATATACTTTCGACTGATCCTTTAAAAGTTCAAACATTTTTTTCTTTCCATCACAAGAACTTTCTGCAATAATTAAGTCTGCCTGTTCTAAAACACCGCTTTCACATATTTCACAGCATTCTCTTACAATCGGACATACATTCTTTGGCAATTCTTCCGGATACAAATCTCCATTTTCCTCTAAATGTGTAATCTGTAATGTTTGAAATCCTGCAGCCTCCAATATCTCTACCGGAACAAAGGAACAAAAATAAATTGCTGCTTTTTTATGTTTCTTATGACAATCATCGATCCATTTTTTTACTTCTTCTTTTCTCATTATTGTTCCTCTTTCCTTGCTCGAATCATTTCCAAATATGCTTCAATTCGTGTACGGATCTGCCCTGCATCCCCTTCTGTAAAATCTGTTTCTATATGCAGCAGTGGGATACCGCACTTCTCACAAACTCTCTTAATATTCTCGGTTTCGATTGCAAATGGATTACATGAATGTAGCGTAATACTGATGATTCCATCTGCTTTCCATTCAGAAATCGTTTCTTCCACTTGCTTCATACGTCTCGTATTTGGTGAAACTACTGCGCAAGGTACCTCAATATATTTTTCCGCAATCCGTATGTATGGATCTCTTGACTCGTCTTCATCTACAAGTCTTCTTCTGGAAGAAATTCCGCAGCATCCTTCGTAACAGACGACAGCGCCTCCCAGTTCCTCAATCACTTTAATTGTTTTCTCTTCTATACCGCCCATTCCGGCTCCGGATACGATTAACCTTGGACGATTCGGATCCGGTTCAAATGGATATTTCCCTTTCTTCCAGTTTTCCTCGCACTCATTTAAGATTTCATCCATTCTCTTATATTTCTCTTCTTTATCGAACATATACTGCTCGCCTTCCATAATATCCCGCATCCGCATCCCTGTAATTGCCGGAGGATCATAACGTCCCAGTTCATAAATTCTAGCAGCCTGTTTTCGCTCCTTATTACACCATTTAATTGCAGCATTTAATTTTTCTTCTGTAATCTCTACATCGAATTTCTCTGCAAGACCTTTCGCAAACGTCCGCAGTTCCATTGTCCACATTTCCAGGGAACGGTCATAATCCGGAAGATTCGGCAAATGAATTACCTGCATTGGTTTAAGTTCGCCTAAAAGCTCATACATCTTTTTCTTTCCGTCACATGTTGTTTCCCCTACGACAACATCTGAAAAATATGCATACGGACAGCTCTCTTCCAATGCATGTCCATAGCTCGACTTAATCAACGGACACAAATTCTTTGGAAGTCTTGTTTCTGCTGTCGGAATCGATAATGCGCTTTTTCCGCACAATCCTACCTGATACAATCCCGCTGCCAAAATAATTTCAGCAGGGGTATACTGACAGAATGAACCGCAAATATTTTTTCCACTGTCTTTCAATTCCTTGATTTTCAAAAATCCTTGTCTTCTGGCATCTGCAAAATTCTCAAACTGTTCTGGTAATGATGTTTTCATAGATTATCCTCTTATCTTTCTCCACTATTCCTCAAAAAGGATCAGCCTTCACACACAGCTGATCCTTTTATAACTGGTTTTTATTTCTCAGTTCTCTCCCGCTTTACCTTATTCCTTCTCAACTCTGCAAGGAACAGATTTCATTGTAACAAATCCTGTGATTGGATCGTTATACGCAAGACTTGTAAGTTCATTTACATTTCCAATCTTCCACGCCTCCGGCATATACTCACTTCCGCCTCCGTGAGGAATATGGATACAATGTCTTGCAATCTCACAGACGCGAACTTTAAACCGCCCTGTGCCAAATGGCGTCGTAACTCTCGCCCAAGCTCCATCTGTCAATTCAAGTTCGCCTGCATCCTCCGGTGAAAGATCCATATATGGATATGGCTCTAACTTCGCAATTCCCGGAAGATTTGCCCCAAATACTCCCATCCGATGGATACTTCTCGCACCGGTCGTCATGGTAAACGGATATTCCGGGCAATCCATCTCCGGAAGCGACCGCATATCCTGATACTCCGGATATGGAGTAAATCCATTCTCTTCTAAATATACAGAACAAATTTCAAATTTTCCTGATGGCGTTGGAAATCCCGGTTTTCCATCACTTCTCAGCAATCCCTTTTCGTATTTACGATATACGCGTTCCTTCTGTGAAGCAGGACCTTTCCAATCATTTGCATATGGAGCTGAACCATTCAGCAGCCATTCTTTTAATTCCTCTTCATTTCCCGGATAATCTTCTCCAATTCCAAGCCGTTTCGCTAATGCCGAGAAAATCAATACATCATCTCTGCACTCTTCAAATGGCTCTGCTGCCGGCGGCTGGAGCGTCTGCCTTCCATCTGCTCCTGTCGTCAGCGACCACGTTTCAAACATTGTGCTTGCCGGAAATACCACATCTGCAAAACGGGCATCTTCTGTCATATAGCGGTCTGAAACAATCAGGCAATCCAGCTTCTTATATACTTCCCGCCATTTACTGCTGTCCGGGAATGTCAATACCGGAGAGCCTCCTGCCAGAAGAAGCGCACGCACCGGATACGGATCATCATTCAAAACTGCTTCCGGAAATCTGCAGAACTGACCGCCTTCCATGAATTTATAGAACATTGGAAATTCTTTCATTCCGATCGGTTGATTTTCCTCTGGCAAATCATACAGCTGAAACGTCGGCTGATTCTGACAATTAAAATAAATTCCGCCTTCTACATCTAATTTCCCCGTGATCGCCCACAATGTAAAGATTGCTCTATTATTCTGAATTGCACTCAACTGATACTCTAATCCAGTATATGCAATTAGTGAAATCTTTTCTGTAGAACAGAACAACTCTGTCAATTCTTTTATTTGCTCTACAGAAATCCCACAAAATCTCGATAAATCATTCAGTTCCAGTGATTCTACATATTTTCTAAACGCTTCAAATCCTCTTGTATACTCTGATACAAATTCTTTATCGTAACATTCCTGTTCAATAATCAGCTTGAGCATTGCCAACGCCAATGCCCCATCTGCTCCCGGAATTACAGGAATCCACAGATCAGCCAACTCGCCCATTCCTGTTTTTCGCGGATCAATTACTACAATCTTTGCTCCTCGTTTCTTTGCTTTCTGAATTCCCCGATATTCTCCCCGTGGTCCGCAGTCTGTCATTGGATTTTTTCCCCAGATGAAAATATAATCACTATGTTCCACATCTTGAATCATCTGCCTTGTATTGAGACCGGAAGTAGTTACCGGTGTAACCGTGCTGGATGCCATATTACAAATAGATCCCGCATTAAAATCATTCGGAGAACCAAGTCGCTTCATAAAACATGGTTCGGATTTTCCGGAAAAGATGCGGGCAATCGGCATCCCAAGAATTCCTCTTCCCTGATAAGAAGCCAGCGCCCGCGCTCCATAAGTTTTTCTTGTCTTATCCAAAAGCTCCGCTGCATAATCCAGTGCCTCATCCCATGTAGCTTTTCTGAATTTCCCTTCGCCTTTTTCTCCAATCCGGATCAGTGGATGTGAAATACGATCAGCGCTATAAAGCAGTTCCGGCGTCAATGCCCCTCTTGCACATACTCGCCCCTGCGGAGAATCCTGATCTGCCTCCACTCTCCTAATCTTTCCATCTTCTACGGTAACTTTCACATGACAGCCGCCCTGACACATTCCACATTTTCGATGAATGATCATAATTATCTCCTTTCCACCTTACATTTCACTACAATATTCTTTCAGCATACTGATTGCCCGCTCGCCTACTTTGGACAAATTGCGCTCACAATGCCAAAATAAATATAACTGGCGTTTTGTTTCAATTTCAGGAAACTCAAATACTAAAACTCGTTTCTGCTCCAGATAATCTTTTACTGCCAGGCTGCTGACAAAGCCAATTCCTACGCCTTCTGCAACAACCCTCTTTAGCGTTTCTGTCGTCTGAACCTCAGCTGCAATCTGGATTTTATCGCTCTCCAGGCCAAGTTTTCTCTCTACATTATCCGCGGCAGTCTTCGTTCCACTGCCCATTTCTCTAATAACAAAATTCTCCCTTTTTAGTTCATTTCTATCGAAGTTTCCTTTATAATCACGATATTTTTTTATATTAGGAGTAATTAGAACAATTTCATCCTTAATTAATGGCTCAAAAAATAACTTTGCACTTGATGAACGTATACTTCCTACACCGATCTCCTGCTCAAAATGCAGTATTTTCTGCAGCACTTCTGTGCTGTCTCCCTCCGAAATTTTATATCCGATATCAGGATTCTTTTTCTTAGAATAGGCTAAAAATCCCGGGAAAATGTAATTTGCCGGAACGCTTGAGGAAGCAAACATCACATCTCCTGCGATCTTTTCTCCTTTATTCTTGATTTTTTGAATTGCATCTTCTTCTGCCTTTAACATCTGAACAGCATAAGGATAAAACAAAAGTCCAGCTTCTGATAATACAATATCTTTTGTTGAACGAATCAAAAGCTGTTCTCCAAGCTCTTTTTCTAGTGTTTTAATATGCATGCTGATCGTTGGCTGTGAAACAAACATTTCCTTTGCTGCCAGCGAGAAGCTTTTATGATTCACAACGCTGACAAGCGATTTTATCTGCTCCAGATTCATTTGTATTCCTCTTTCCTGCTTTCATTTCTACCCTTTATTATAGGAAGAAACAGGTTAAAGGTCTAATTGAAATTCTGAATATATTTATTGATATTATCAATAAATATGCATATCTTTCTAAAATCTCAATGAGAGGCAGCTCAGTCCGCCATCAATTTTTCGATATTCAGACGTATCTGTCGTAATCACTTTGTAACCGGCACTCTTAACTGCCGCAGCCACTTTCGGATATCCCTCCGGTACAATTACCGTTCCATTTACCCAAATACAGTTGGCAGCATATGCCTCGTCTTCCGGGATTACAATTTTCTTCGCATCTTTAAACTCGTCCTTGTCTACGAATTCACCAGATACGAGAAATGTATTATTTTCCAGATAATTCACACCCGTCTTCAAGTGAAGCACTTCTTTCAACGTTACTTCAGATCCTGTCAGGCCATATTTCTCAAGAATTTCAATAAACTGGCGGATGCCTTCTTCATTTGTTCTCGCAGAACGTCCCACATAAAAATGATCTCCAACCATCATAACATCGCCGCCTTCTAAAGTTCCAGGCGCTTTAATATATTCAATCTGATCATCCGCGTAAAACTTACGGATCGTATCAACAATATACTCTGGTTCCTTATTTCTTGAAGCTGCGCCCGGATTTGTAATAATGGCGCACTTACGAGTCACAACTGCCGCATCCTCCACAAAACAGGAATCCGGAAATTCTTCCAGCGGTTCTAATTCCGTCACTTCTACGCCACATTTTTTCAGCGCTGCTATATATGCATCATGTTGCTTTACTGCAAGCTCATAATCCGGTTTTCCCAATTCCGGCGCTGACGTGATCCCTTCCATTAAAGTTTTTGACGGTTTTCTTACAATTACATTATGAAACATCATTACCCCTCCATAGCATTTTGCAAATTATATTGTTATATTTATTCATATTTTATGTATATTTATACCATATCTATTACTCTGCTGTAAAGAGTCTTTGGAAAATTTTTTCAGAAAGATATCCTGCTCCTTCCCCTACTTTTCTTCCTGACAATATATATTGTTTCAAATTTCTCTGAAGTGTCGTTTCTTCCGGAAGTGATTCCCACGGAATATCCGTACGTTTATATACCCATTGCATAAAACTGTCACTTTCTTCCTCTACATGCTGTATCACAAATTCTTTCTGAAAGCGGATAATCTTTGAATTAGATGGAAGCACATCTCTTAATGCGGGTGCAAGCAGCCAGGAAGAACATCTTATTTTTGCATGTATATACGCCGGAAAATATTGACGCACAAATATTCCTGCCAACCGATATGATCTGTGTACTGCCTCTAGCTCCAGATTAGCGTCTGATGGAATATGCAGACTAATGTAGCGCTGCTCCTTGCCGTTCTTCCGGTTTTCTTTAAACTCATATTCCAATTCTCCGATACGAAATAATTTTCCTGACAATTGTCTGACTGTCCACCATTCCCGATCAAATCCGTATATGCCAAAGCTTTCGTGATGTTCCCGCACAAATCTTGAAAAACATTTCAGAGAATCAATAAAAATTTCATCTGATATTCCCCATTTCTGGTAAAGCAAATATGTTTTCAATCCACAATCCAGCATACAAGTCAACATTTTCAATCCTTGTGAGTCTTCTCCCAAAATTTCCCGCAATTCTTTTACCCCTGTTTCCCATGTTTCCTCATGAAAAAGCTGTGTCATCACCTCTTCTATTTTTTCCCAATTTTGTGTTTCCTTCAATTCTTTATACAGCGCCAGTATTTTCTCTGTTACTTCCTTTGGCATTTCCAGTTTGGAACAAAATTCTCTGAGACTGTTCATTTTCTTTTTCCTCCTTATATATACAAAAAACACCATATATCAATGATATACGGTGTCTTCTTCTATACCTTCAAAACCACATACAAGAAATCTCATCCTTCGTTCACTTTCCTATCCTTTACCTCACTTGGTTATGCCCTCGACCGATTAGTAACAGTCAGCTACATGTGTTACCACACTTCCACCTCTGTCCTATCTACCTCGTCGTCTTCAAGGGGTCTTACAACTTTCGTTGGGATATCTCATCTTGAGGGGGGCTTCACGCTTAGATGCCTTCAGCGTTTATCCCGTCCCGGCTTGGCTACTCTGCTATGCATTTGGTAATACAACAGATACACCAGCGGCCAGTCCACCCCGGTCCTCTCGTACTAAGGGCAGCTCCTCTCAAATATCCTACGCCCACGCCGGATAGGGACCGAACTGTCTCACGACGTTCTGAACCCAGCTCGCGTACCGCTTTAATGGGCGAACAGCCCAACCCTTGGGACCTACTTCAGCCCCAGGATGCGATGAGCCGACATCGAGGTGCCAAACCACTCCGTCGATGTGAACTCTTGGGAGTGATAAGCCTGTTATCCCCAGGGTAGCTTTTATCCGTTGAGCGATGGCAATCCCACTTTATACCACCGGATCACTAAGTCCTACTTTCGTACCTGCTCCACCCGTCGGTGTCACAGTCAAGCTCCCTTCTGCCTTTGCACTCTTCGAATGGTTTCCAACCATTCTGAGGGAACCTTTGAGCGCCTCCGATACCCTTTCGGAGGCGACCGCCCCAGTCAAACTCCCCACCTGACATTGTCCCCCAGCCGGGTCACGGCTGCTGGTTAGAAATCCAGTACTGCAAGGGTGGTATCCCAACAGCGACTCCATGGCAACTGGCGTTACCATTTCTCCGTCTCCCACCTATCCTGTACATGCAATACCGAATCCCAGTATCAAGCTGGAGTAAAGCTCCATGGGGTCTTTCCGTCCTGGCGCAGGTAACCAGCATCTTCACTGGTATTTCAATTTCACCGGGTGCATTGTTGAGACAGTGCCCAAATCATTACGCCTTTCGTGCGGGTCGGAACTTACCCGACAAGGAATTTCGCTACCTTAGGACCGTTATAGTTACGGCCGCCGTTTACTGGGGCTTAAGTTCAAAGCTTCGCTTGCGCTAACCTCTCCCCTTAACCTTCCAGCACCGGGCAGGCGTCAGCCCATATACTTCACCTTTCGGTTTCGCATAGACCTGTGTTTTTGCTAAACAGTTGCTTGGGCCAATTCTCTGCGGCCACTTTTACATGGCACTCCTTCTCCCGAAGTTACGGAGTCATTTTGCCGAGTTCCTTAACAATGCTTCTCCCGTCGGCCTTAGGATTCTCTCCTCATCCACCTGTGTCGGTTTACGGTACGGGTACAGTACAAACAATAGCGGCTTTTCTTGACGCATGGCTCACATACTTCGTTACTTATAGTTCACTCCGCATCACGTCTTCGGCTTATCACACGGATTTTCCTATGTGACACCTACCTCGCTTGCGCCGGTCTTTCCACTCCCGGCTTATGCTCTCCACACGTGTCCCCACAGTTCTGTCATACTGCAGTACAGGAATTTCAACCTGTTGTCCATCGACTACGGCTTTCGCCCTCGCCTTAGGTCCCGACTTACCCAGAGCAGATCAGCTTTACTCTGGAAACCTTAGATATTCGGCCTGGAGGATTCCCACCTCCATCTCGCTACTCATTCCGGCATTCTCTCTTCTTAACGCTCCACAGCTCCTTCCGGTACTGCTTCGCCGCCCTAAGAATGCTCCTCTACCAATCCCTTATAGGATTCCTGAGCTTCGGTAGTGTGTTTCAGCCCCGGACATTTTCGGCGCAGGACCTCTCGACCAGTGAGCTATTACGCACTCTTTTAATGTATGGCTGCTTCTAAGCCAACATCCTGGTTGTCTTTGAAATCCCACATCCTTTTCCACTTAACACACATTTTGGGACCTTAGCTGCAGGTCTGGGCTCTTTCCCTTTCGACTACCCAACTTATCTCGTGTAGTCTGACTCCCGATAAGCATCACTACGGCATTCGGAGTTTGATATTCTTCGGTAAGCTTTGACGCCCCCTAGGAAATTCAGTGCTCTACCTCCGTGTGACTCTATCGAGGCTAGCCCTAAAGCTATTTCGAGGAGAACCAGCTATCTCCGGGTTCGATTGGAATTTCTCCCCTATCCACACCTCATCCCCACCCTTTTCAACGGATGTGGGTTCGGTCCTCCATTGCCTTTTACGGCAACTTCAACCTGGACATGGATAGATCACCCGGTTTCGGGTCTACTCCGGCTGACTTGGCGCCCTATTAAGACTTGGTTTCCCTTCGGCTCCGGACCTAAAGTCCTTAACCTCGCCAGCCGACGTAACTCGCCGGACCGTTCTACAAAAAGTACGCGGTTCCACTTTATAATGGTTCCACAGCTTGTAAACACAGGGTTTCAGGTTCTCTTTCACTCCCCTCCCGGGGTCCTTTTCACCTTTCCTTCACAGTACTATGCGCTATCGGTCACTAAGTAGTATTTAGCCTTACGGGGTGGTCCCCGCTCCTTCCCACAAGGTTTCTCGTGTCTCGTGGTACTCTGGATCCCGCTCGCTCTCTTCTATTTTCAGGTACGGGGCTTTCACCCTCTCTGGCTGGCTTTCCCAAAACCATTCTCCTAATATACGAGTCACTTGTTGCGGTCCTAACCCCCGGATGCACGCATCCAGGTTTGGGCTCTTTCCATTTCGCTCGCCGCTACTTTGGAAATCGATGTTTCTTTCTCTTCCTCCGGCTACTTAGATGTTTCAGTTCACCGGGTTCCCCTCCATACGTTATGGATTGGCGTATGGATACTTGAGGGCTTCTCAAGTAGGTTTCCCCATTCGGATATCTCCGGATCGTTGGATATTTGCTCCTCCCCGAAGCTTTTCGCAGCTTATCACGTCCTTCATCGGCTCTTAGTGCCAAGGCATCCACCCTGCGCTCTTTCTAGCATAACCAACTTGCCTTCGTCCACGGGAATGGACATTAGCTACACATGCATAGCGTTGCATGCGTTGGTAATTAGGTTTGATTCATTTGAATCAGTGTTTCGAATAATTATTATCTAATAACAATTACCTCGGATGTCTTGATATTTTCATCAATTTATTTCTTATATGCGGTTTTCAAGGTACATTGACTGTTTTATCAGTCATCAGAAATCTGAATCTCTTCAGAACCCTGATCACTGGTAAAACTTTTTTATGATCTGGCGGCCACCTACTCTCCCACACCGTCTCCAGTGCAGTACCATCGGCCGCTTAGGTCTTAACCATCGTGTTCGGGATGGGAACGGGTGTCTCCCCTAAGCGCATCGCCACCAGAAGCATTGAGTACTTAGCGAGGTCTTCTCGAGCTTAGTACGAAAGCTGTTCTTCGCACTCCGTGTGAAGAACTTCTTCTTTCACTCCTTCTCCGAAGACTCCCTTAATAACTCAACAATAGACAACAGCTCTTACTTCTTCTTCCTTAGAAAGGAGGTGATCCAGCCGCACCTTCCGATACGGCTACCTTGTTACGACTTCACCCCAGTTATCCGTCCCGCCTTCGGCAGCTCCTCCCCTAAGGTTAGGTCACTGACTTCGGGCGTTACTGACTCCCATGGTGTGACGGGCGGTGTGTACAAGACCCGGGAACGTATTCACCGCGACATGCTGATTCGCGATTACTAGCGATTCCAGCTTCATGTAGTCGAGTTGCAGACTACAATCCGAACTGAGACGTTATTTCTGAGATTTGCTCCAGGTCACCCTTTCGCTTCCCTTTGTTTACGCCATTGTAGCACGTGTGTAGCCCTGCTCATAAGGGGCATGATGATTTGACGTCATCCCCACCTTCCTCCAGGTTATCCCTGGCAGTCTCTCCAGAGTGCCCGGCCTTACCGCTGGCTACTGAAGATAGGGGTTGCGCTCGTTGCGGGACTTAACCCAACATCTCACGACACGAGCTGACGACAACCATGCACCACCTGTCTCCTCTGTCCCGTAGGAAAGGCAACATTACTTGCCGGTCAGAGGGATGTCAAGAGCAGGTAAGGTTCTTCGCGTTGCTTCGAATTAAACCACATGCTCCACCGCTTGTGCGGGTCCCCGTCAATTCCTTTGAGTTTCATTCTTGCGAACGTACTCCCCAGGTGGACTACTTATTGCGTTAGCTGCGGCACCGAACAGCTTTGCTGCCCGACACCTAGTAGTCATCGTTTACGGCGTGGACTACCAGGGTATCTAATCCTGTTTGCTCCCCACGCTTTCGAGCCTCAACGTCAGTTACCGTCCAGTAAGCCGCCTTCGCCACTGGTGTTCCTCCTAATATCTACGCATTTCACCGCTACACTAGGAATTCCGCTTACCTCTCCGGCACTCTAGAAGCACAGTTTCCAATGCAGTCCCGTGGTTGAGCCTCGGGTTTTCACATCAGACTTGCACTTCCGTCTACGCTCCCTTTACACCCAGTAAATCCGGATAACGCTTGCCCCCTACGTATTACCGCGGCTGCTGGCACGTAGTTAGCCGGGGCTTCTTACTCAGGTACCGTCATTTTCTTCCCTGCTGATAGAAGTTTACATACCGAAATACTTCATCCTTCACGCGGCGTCGCTGCATCAGGGTTTCCCCCATTGTGCAATATTCCCCACTGCTGCCTCCCGTAGGAGTTTGGGCCGTGTCTCAGTCCCAATGTGGCCGGTCGCCCTCTCAGGTCGGCTACTGATCGTTGGCTTGGTAGGCCGTTACCCCACCAACTACCTAATCAGACGCGGGTCCATCTCATACCACCGGAGTTTTTCACACCATACCATGCGGTACTGTGCGCTTATGCGGTATTAGCAGTCATTTCTAACTGTTATCCCCCTGTATGAGGCAGGTTACCCACGCGTTACTCACCCGTCCGCCGCTCAGTCGCAATCACTTCAATCCGAAGAAATCCATAAAAGCGCTTCGCTCGACTTGCATGTGTTAAGCACGCCGCCAGCGTTCATCCTGAGCCAGGATCAAACTCTCGTTAAAAGTGTTTGTTCTTGGCGAATCAACTGCTAGCTAATTCATCCATAATTACTGTTTTTAGGTCGTTAGACTTTTGTGTCCAACTCGTTCTGAAATCTCTTTAAAGAAATTTTCAGGGTTGTTGTCTATTGTTTAGTTATCAAGGTTCTCTGTCGTTTGACAGCTCATCTAGTTTATCATAACCGATTTGCTTTGTCAAGAACTTTTTTATTTTATTTTATTTTTTTCAAGTTCTTGTTGTCTTTGCGACAGCTCATTTAGATTATCACATCTGTTCGGCTTTGTCAACAACTTTTTTCTTTTCCAGAAAACTTTTTTGTTGATCGGAAGCCCTGTCTTGCGACAGCTCGTTTATATTATCACTCCCGGATGCGATTGTCAACATTTTTTTGCAAAAACTTTTATTTTTTTAATTCTTAATTTTCTTCCTTCTCTCTATTTTTTCTTTTCTTTATAATCTCAAATATGTTACAATGTGCAATAACATTAGGAAAGGACAATAAATCTATGAAAAATATTATTAAAAATAATTTCAAAGCGTTGCAGATGGAACTGCGTGAACACAAGAGTTCTTTTATTGTTTATTTTGTGCTGCGCCTTCTTGTAATTATAATTATGATACTTCAAATCCTAAATCATAACTATGAAAATGTTTTCTACTGTATCCTGACGCTGCTGCTTTTGATTGTTCCAAGTTTTCTTCAGGTTCAGCTCAAAATTGAATTGCCGACAACGCTTGAGATCATCATCCTGCTCTTTATTTTTGCAGCCGAGATTCTTGGAGAAGTCAGTTCTTACTACACCCATTTTCCATATTGGGATACGATGCTCCACACATTAAACGGATTTCTGGCTGCTGCCATTGGCTTTTCTCTCGTTGATATTTTAAATCGAAACGAAAAAGCCAAGTTCGTTCTGTCTCCTTTGTATATGGCGATCGTTGCATTTTGCTTTTCCATGACAGTCGGAGTTATGTGGGAGTTTTTTGAATTCTCTATGGATACCTTTTTCGGTATGGATACTCAGAAAGATGCTATTGTGCATTCTATTTCCACGGTAATGCTCGATCCAACCGGCGGCACAGCTGTCCAACACATTGATAATATAAAAGAAGTGATCATCAACGGACAGGAATTAGGACTTGGCGGCTATCTTGACATTGGTCTGAAAGATACTATGAAAGATCTTATTGTCAATTTCATCGGAGCAGTTGTATTTTCCATTATCGGTTATTTCTATGTTAAAAAACGTGGTCGCAGTAAATTTGCCAATCGCTTTATTCCAAGCTTGAAGGAAGAAGATGCCGATTTTCTTCGGCTTGTAGCGGAATCGAAAGAGGCACAAAATGAACCGCTTTCTCAAAAGACATCCGCTTCTAAATAATCTTACTAATTTTGTTCTAATCATCTCTTCTACTTTTTAACTATCGCAATTTCCTTTTTAAGTGATTGCGATAGTTTTTTTATTTTTTCGCACCTTACATTGTTGTAACATTTCCTTCTTTTTCTTTTCTTCTTTTTGTGAAACACTTATAATGGATATGAGGTGATATAACATGGATATTGAAACAACAATTATGATCGTTGAAGATGATGAGATTCTGGCAAATGAAATCCGGACCTTTCTTCTTCGCTGGGGATACTGTGCCAAAATTTGTACAGATTTTCAGAATATTACGGATACATTTCTCAACTGGAAACCTCATTTAATTCTTATGGACATTAATCTGCCGTATTATGACGGCTTTTACTGGTGCCGGATGATTCGTGAGATTTCTGCCGTACCTGTGATCTATATCAGCAGCCGCAGTGATGACCGTGACAAGATTATGGCAATTGCCCAGGGCGGCGATGATTACGTGGAAAAACCATTCCATTTAGAATTGCTGAAAGCTAAGATAGAAGCAATTCTTCGCAGAACCTATCAGTACAGAATGAAAGAAGAGCATCATTTATCTTCTGAACTTTTATTTGATGCTGGAACTTCTTCTCTTCGTTTCCACGGTGCAACTATGGAGCTGACCAAATCCGAAAAAAGAATCCTCTCTGTTCTTCTGGACCACAGACCAGATATTGTCAGCAGAGATGAATTGATGATGGAACTTTGGAATACCGATGAATATGTTTCCGATGGCACATTGACTACGATGATTTCCAGATTGCGAAGTAAGATCCGGGCTTTTTGCGATCAGGACATTATCCTCACAAAGAAAGGACAGGGGTATTTTATCAAATGAAGTATCTGATTGCTTATTTCAAAAAACGCTCTTTCGTTCTGCTGCTGATCTGTTCTGTCTGCATATTTTATCATCTGTATTTTCTATGTCTTGTGACACTTGAGCAGCCGGAAGATTTGTTCTATCTCGATTTCCTTATTTTTGTTTTTCTCGTCTGCGTTGGAGTCTGGGATTTCCTGCGATTTAAGAAATTACGCCGTAATCTCGATTTCCTTCTCTCTCAAGACACTGTGATCTGGCAGCCGGATTTCTCATTTGAATATGCAGACTTGATGGAACACGATGCCCGCATCTACCAGCAGCAGTATCAGGATCTTTACGAGGCTCATTGTGATCTTCAAGATTATTTTACCAAATGGTGCCATGAAGTAAAACTGCCGCTTTCTGCTGCCCGCTTAATGCAGGAACGTATTTCTAATCCTGTTCTTCGCGCAGATATGAAACTGCAGCTTGAAAAAATTAACCAATATTTGAATACAGCCCTTGTCGGCTGCAAAATCCAAAGTCATCTGTATGATCTTCAGATGAAACGGGTAAATCTTGCCGACTGTGTCCGCACTTCAATCCACAATCAACAGTTTTTTCTGATTCAAAAACATTTTGAGCTGGATATCGAATACAATGATTTATCTGTATATACTGACAAAGAATGGCTTGTCTATATTCTTGATCAGCTCATCAGCAACGCAGTGAAATATACGGAAGGTCCTCCACTTCTCAAAATCCGCATGTTCTCTGAAGGTCAGCGAATTCTTCTTACTGTAGAAGATCACGGCGAAGGAATCCAGCCGGCAGATATCAGACGTATTTTTGACAAAGGATATACCGGGCAAAATCATCACAATGGGCGTTATCGTTCTACCGGCATGGGACTTTATATGACTGCACAGATGATCGAGAAACTTGGACACCGTATTCAGGCAGAGAGTGAACCGGGAATCTATACCCGCTTTACAATTACCTTTTCTGACAGCCGTGATTATTTTTATCTTACATAAAATGTAAGGCAGATGGATGTTCTGTAATGCTAATGTTAGGATTTTTCCGCTGTCTTTTTCTATAATAGCAATTGTAAGGAGGAACACACGTTATGAATGAAAAAACAGTACTTCAGATTACAAATCTGACAAAAAGTTACGGACAAAGCGGATTCCAGTCACAAATATTGAAAGGAATCAGCCTCTCTGTCATGCAGAACGACTTTATTGCCATTATGGGACCAAGCGGTTCAGGCAAAACAACTTTATTAAATATTCTTTCAACCATTGACAAACCAACACAAGGCTCTATCCTTCTGGATGGAAAAGATATTACCAAATTAAAGAACAAGGAACTCTCTCATCTTCGGCGAGATAAAATCGGCTTCATTTTTCAGGACTATAATCTTCTGGATACAATGTCACTACAGGATAATATCGCACTTCCACTGTCACTCAATGGCGTAAACAGCCGAACATGCATTGAAAAAACAACTGCATTAGCTCATATGTTCGGACTTGAAAACCATTTAAAGAAATATCCCTATCAGCTTTCCGGCGGTCAGAAACAGCGTGGTTCTGCGTGCCGCGCGCTGATTACGAATCCAGAGATCATCTTTGCCGATGAACCAACCGGCGCTCTGGATTCAAAATCAAGCAGGGATTTTCTGGAATGTCTAAAGGCGATCAATGAACACAGAAATGCTACCATTTTAATGGTAACACACGATGCCTTCAGCGCTTCCTATGCAAAAGATGTTTATATTTTAAACGATGGCTCCATTACCTGCAGACTGACTCGCGGAAAAGACCGAAAAGAATTTTATGACCGGATCATCGATATGCAGGCCTCTATAGGAGGTGATTTCTCATGAGCATGTTCAAACTTGCTTTCATGAATTTTAAGAATAGTATGAGGAACTATCTCTCCCTCATCTTTTCTCTCGCTTTTACTGTTCTGGTATTGTATAATTTCCAGAACCTTATAAGCTCCGGTGTATTAGACCGACTTGGAACTCACAATGCCGAATATGTGGAGATGATTCTGCAGATCATTACTTTTGTCCTTGGATGCTTTATGTTCTTTTTTGTCTGGTATTCGACAAATGTTTTTTTGACAAAACGAAAAAAAGAAATTGGTATTTATATTTTTACCGGACTTACAAATGAACGGATTGGAAAATTATATGTTATCGAAACTCTGTTAATCGGAGGATTGGCATTAACGCTCGGCCTTGTTTTTGGTATTTTGACAACCCGGCTTTTCCAGATGATGATTTCAAGCCTTTCTGATCTTTCCATTCAGATTGGTTTTCAAATCTCCTTCCACTCCATCCTAATTACTTCCGCCATTTACGGCACAATCTATATGATCTTTGTAATCAAGGGCTATGTGAGTATTGTCAGGAGCAGCGTCCTTGATATGATTTCTGCCGCAAAACAAAATGAATACGTTCACGAACCAAAGTGCTTTTTAATTGTCAAAGCGATTCTCGGAACTGCATTAACATTATCCGGATGCCTGCTGGCAGTAAAAGAAGGTGGTATGGAAGTGATGAGAAATCTTCTCCTTTCTGTTATTTTAGTTGTCGTTGGAATTTATTTCCTCTTCGGCGGACTGATTCCTCTGATTTTTCAGACATGTTCAAAGCACAAGAAATTTCTCTATCAAAAAGAACGCTGCCTTTGGATTAACAACGTGATTTTCCGTATCCGCAAAAATTATCGTACTTATGCTATGGTAAGCGTACTGCTTTTATGCTCTGTCACAGCTTTGGCGGCTGCATTTGCGATGCAGGCCCGCTATAAAAATATTATTCATTTTCGAAACATGTACACCTATCAGGTGCTTGGGACTCAGGATGGTCTGAACAGCCAGATTCTTTCTTCGATCGAACAAGATAATGACGTGAAGCTTCACGCTGATACTCCGCTCCTTATCTTTGATCCTTCCCTGATTGAAACACTTTACAAAAACAATATTTATTCCGCTGTTCCTTATTCCCGGATAAAACAGCTGGCAAAGGAAACCGGTATTCCATTCACCCTTCCGGAACCGGCTGACAACGAATTTATTCATCTGTCAAATCCTCCGCTGATGTCGTTCATTACTGCCAAAACTGATGTTACGCTTACATTAAATCACAAAACTTATCATCAGATTGCAGAATCTTATGAACCATATCTCGGAATTTTTGAAGAACAAATGTCTTTTTATGTGATGAATGATACGGAATATGAACGGCTCCGTGCCATCGGTCAGGAAGCTTATCTATACAATTACCAGATTCATCAACCGGAACAGTACCAGGCATCTACAGATGAATTGGAATCTCTGATTGCCAGCAATCCGGCACAGCCGCTCAGCTATGTGGCTGTAGATCCGAAAAACAGCGACATTGAATGGATTAAAGTGCTATTCTCCGTCTGCCTTTTCATGTTCCTTGTATTTGTCTGCGCCAGCGGAAGTATTCTTTTTATGAAACTTTACAACGATGCTTTCGATGACCGGGCAAAGTATGAAGTACTTCAGAAACTGGGCTTCTCCAAAGAGACTCTGCGAAAAGCAATCCAAAACGAACTTCGTTTTACTTACATGGCTCCGTTTCTCGTCATGACAGCCGGATCTTATTTTGCAGTGCTCTCGCTTTCTAAAATGATGCAGACGCCACTGTTTTCAATTAATCTGCTCAGTGTTTTATTTATCTTTATTATTTTATATTTTTGCTACCGTATTTCAATTGTTATTTACATCAGAAACAGTCAGATCCGAAGCTGACATCAAAAAAGCCGCCCATAGAAAGCTGACAGAAATATTATATTTCCTGCTTATAGCTATCTATGCAGCGGCTTTCATCTTCATATGGTCTTATTGATTTTTTTTCGCTCTTGATCGCTCCAGACCTTCCAACATCCGATCATACTCAATATTTGCAATGGATTCCACTACAAATTTACCATGATCATTCAGTAGCCGATATTTTCTAAGGAGTTCGAATTCCGTCTCTGTCATTCCATTTCTCTCTCGTTTGAGCACCTCAAGATCAATTACATCCTGATACAGGTAATTTGCATCACATTGAAGTACGTTCAATATGCGGCTTAGTTTTTCCGGATTTGGATATGTCCGTTCCAGTTCATATCCACTGATTGTCTGTTTTGACACTCCAATTTGCTCTGCTAACTCCATACTTGACATTCCAAGCTCCGCTCTTCTGTCCCTTATTCTTTTTCCAATTCCCATTTTATGTCCTACTTTCCCGTATTTTTATCTTTAAAAATACGATATTTGTTGTCTTATATAGAATATTGTTGACAATTTTATCCAAATCATGTAAGCTTCATAGCAGATAGTTGTACAAACATTACAGGAGGCGGCACCCATGAACTATAAAGAAGCAATCATAAAAATGATTCAAACACTCAATGATGAAACCACACTCAAACTGATCTATCATTTCCTTACCAGCTTTATTTCTTAAACTTTTTCTGCAATCTTACCAGAACGATACGCATCCAGAAGCTGTTCCAGATCCTTAATCTGTTCTTTTAATTCTAATCCTATGTCCGTATTTGCTACCAGTTTTCGCTGCGCTGCACGCTTCACAAGAAATGTATCCGAATGAATATCACTCTCTTTCTCAATCGCTGCCTCTAACGATTCAAATGGTTCATGGGCTGCAAGAATTAATCCATAAGAATTATAAATCAGTGTATATCCTGCCAATCCTGTTTCCTTCTGATATGCCTTTGCAAATCCTCCGTCAATCACAAGAACTTTTCCGCCGCATTTGATTGGGCTTTCTCCATCTTTACGTTTCACAGGAACATGTCCGTTTACAATATGACTCGTCTTTGTATCCAACCCAAAGTCTTCCAGAATACCATTCATTACTTCTTCATTTTCAAGAAATTCATAATAAGGATTTTTATTTTCTTTATGGGTATCCTTCTCTGCCAGAAAATACCGCTCAAATGTAGCCATCTTATCTTTTCCAAACAGCGGTGAATCCGGATGCAGCCAAATATACCACATCATATCTCTTCCTATTTTCCGCTCATGCTCATCTACAGCAAAAAATCCTTTCCGCACATAGATTTCCAATGCTTCATAAAGCCCTTTTCCTTTATAGCTTTTTCCGTGGATTTTAACTTCTTTCAAGCTTCCGTCTGCATTCAATGGCACACAGCCGTGGTACAGCAGATTGCCGTTATAAACTTTATAAAGACTTCCTTTCGTCAGAAGAAACTTCATATGATCCTGTAGCTTCTCACAGTGCATAAATGCTTTCTCAAGCCGGTCCATAATGTCCTGCTCTTCTGCCGTCAGACGGTAAGGCGCCTTCGGATCGATCGTCGGGAAATTCTTATCCAGAAGTTCCAGCTCCCGCTCTCCAATCCGGATCGTTCCTTTCTCATAATCAATTAAATGCAGCAGCCTCCTGTTCTCCATATGAAATCCCGGATTACGCTGAATCAGCTGTCCTTCCAGTTTGAACTGAATAATAGAGATTGCTTTATGCATTTTAATATCATTTTCGATTTCCGCTGAATTATAGCTGGAAAATCCCTTTAATTTAAAACAGCTGCATGGATCATCTTTGTAAGTGTTGACAGCAAATGTTGCAAGCGGCAGCAAATTGATTCCATATCCATCTTCCAGAATATCCAGATTACCGTAACGGGCGCAAATCCGTATCACATTGGCAATGCAGGAACGCTGTCCTGCTGCTGCTCCCATCCATAGTACATCGTGATTGCCCCACTGAATATCAAGCGAATGATACTTCTTTAATTTGCTCATAATAATATGCGGTCCCGGCCCTCTGTCATAGATGTCTCCAACAATATGGAGATGATCCACAACAAGACGCTGGATCAATTCACTCATTGCGATAATAAATTCCTCTGCCCGG
The DNA here is from genome assembly GCA_018228665.1 of Faecalicatena sp. Marseille-Q4148. Classification (NCBI taxonomy): domain Bacteria; kingdom Bacillati; phylum Bacillota; class Clostridia; order Lachnospirales; family Lachnospiraceae; genus Faecalicatena; species Faecalicatena sp. Marseille-Q4148. The sequence continues at coordinate 2,813,267 of CP073692.1, read as the reverse complement.
CCGATGCGGATAATCGTTTCTACAATGGAATTGTAGTAGAATTCTTTGTCCGCTGCCTCCGACTTCTCTGTAATCAGCTCTTCGATCACATATGCAAAATCTTTCGGAAGTGCTTTTCGCACTTTGCTTCTCGTATACTTACTTGCCGCACATTTGCAGATTTCAATCAGACGGTAAAGTGTAATCTTGTACCAGTCTTCCATATCTGTCTCTGTTTTTGCAATGCTTTCCATTTTTTCTTTCGGATAATAGATCAAAGTCGCGAGAGATTTCTTATCCTTTGCACTGAGTGTCGTTCCAAACACTTCATCGACCTTCCTGCGCACAGAACCGGAGCCATTCTTCAGCACATGGGCAAAAGCTTCATATTCTCCGTGAATATCCGTCAGAAAGTGTTCTGTTCCTTTCGGAAGGTTCAGTATCGCCTGCAGATTGATCATCTCTGTCGATGCAGATGCAATTGATGGATACAGTTCTGCCAGCCGCTCCAGGTATTTCATTTCCAGTTCTTTCATTGTCTTCCTCCTGAAATCGAAATGCTTTTATTCTGTTTTTAATACTTTTGGGATGCTTCCCACCGTTTCTCTCTGTTTCTAAGAAACAGATATCTGCTTATAGCATACCATAAACTCAATAATTATCAATCAAAAAAGAATGGTCCGGAAACTTACTTTGTTTTCAGACCATTCTTTCTTGTGAAATACCTTGCATTTTCTTTTATTTTGACGTTTTCTCCACCGGCTTGCAGTTATCTGCCACCCATGTCTTAACTGTACTCAGATGGATATCCGCCAGAAGTGCATCCTCGCCAATCGACTCTTTCATAGCATCAACTGACTCAAATCCGAATTTTTCTTTGTACTCTTTCATCACGTTATCCAGTTCTTTTTCACTTAATTCCAGCTTTTCCTTTTTCATGATCAGATCCACTGCCAATGATTGTTTTACTGTCTGCTTTGCAACTTTTTCTGCCTCAGATTCAAAAGTTTCTTCTGTCATTCCGTTCATTGCCTGAGAAAGAAAATCAGCAAATTCCAAACCATTCATCTCCGCAAGCTGTTTGTACTGGGCAATTAATGCTTCTTTCTGCTCCTGCACCTGTTTTTCCGGATATTTCTTTACTTCTGTATTATCTAATACGACCTGCCATGCATTGTTCTCCAAAGAAGTTCTGGCAGCTTCTTCATTTTTTTCTTTCAGTTCTTTTTTAATATTCTTTTTAAATTCTTCTACTGTCTTAGCATCTTCTGACACATCCTGTACAAACTGATCATTCAGTTCCGGAAGCGTATATGTTGTAATAGAGTTGACCGTAATGGCAAATACTGCAGGCTTTCCGGCAAGCTCCGGTGTATAGCTCTCCGGAAATGTCAGGTTGAGCTCAAAACTTTCTCCGACGCTATGTCCGATCAGCCCGTCTTCAAATCCCGGAATCATACTTCCGCTTCCGATCTCAACATCCAATGTACCGGAGTCGAACTCTTCTCCTTCGCTTGTTCCCGTATAGTTGATTGACACCGTATCTCCGCTCTGAGCCGGGCGATCTGACACATCATTTACAATTCTGTTTGCATATAATACGGACTGAATCTCTTCATCCACGTTTTCTTCTGTTACTTCAGCAATTTCTGCTTTCTCTGCTTCAACACCTTTATACTGAGAAATCTTAATATTATCATTTGACAATTCTTTTGAACCGCTTAATTTGCTGCATCCTGCCAGAGAGGAAATTACCATAGCGCCGGCAAGAATTGCTATCAACTTTTTCTTCATATTCATACCTCAATCTTCCTAATAATTTCTGTCTGCCGCACGCTTTCTTACATACATGCTTTGTCGCAGACGCTCTTTCATTTATAACACATTTCTTTCACAAATAAAAGGGATTTATCCTTTTTTCACAGAAGATTCATTTTCGCTTGCACTTCCCAGGTAACAATGATACAATCCCATCTTTGACAGTTAGGAAGAGCAAAAATCGCTGTATCCCTTGTGGTTACTGGGCTGCAGCGATTTTTGCTGTTGTCACGGATTATAGTATTTTATTCTTTCCCTTTACTTTTTTTCTGAATATTTCTCATTTTGCTTTTTGTTATGAACTGATAATCTGTTCGGAAACCACAGACGTCATGAAGATCATCCGTAATTCTTTCTCGTTTGTATAAAGGAATGAATCCCTGTTCCTGTATTTCGGCGAAATTCATTTCTTTTAGAATATCTAATAATTCTTCACATGTATATTTAGCATCCAGTTTTTTCTCAAGGAAGCGGTATATGGTCAATGCAAGAAAACAGATTAGAAAATGTGCTTTGATCCGGTTTTCATCCTGTAAATAGACAGGTCTTGCAGAAAAATCTGTTTTCATAATCCGGAAACACTCTTCTATCTGCCATCTTCCTTCACTTACTTTTAAAATATCACCAACTTCGTCATCTAAAAGATCTGTGCATACTGCGTAAAATCCATCATACTGGGCTTCTTCAAAAATCTTGATTTCATCTAGATAATGCTTTACATCAGCAGCTTCGCCTTCTTCTGTTATAGCCATAGTTCCGATGAAACGTGCTGGATCATTTGGATTTTTGCGGTTCTTTTTTGTGCTCCCTGAATCCAGCATCTTTTGTGCCCGTTCAATCTGTTTGTCTCGAATAGATTTTTGATAAAGGGCATATTTAGGAGAATAGGTAATGATCAGGCGTTGATGCAGCGTCTTTGTGGTGTAGGGCTCGTCTTTATAATAAAGTCCTTTATCATCTTCGGGTAGTTTTGTGATATCAACAGGGGTTCCATCGGATACTCTTTTAAATCCCTGTAAATTTAATGCCCATTCTTTTTCTTCTTTCTTCAGCTTTTTGATGGACTGGGTTACGATATAAGCACGTTCTCCCATGTGATTGTATTCCCGGATTGATTCAGAGCCAAGCCCGGCATCGCTGCAATAAATAAATCTCTGACAACCAAAATCTCCAAGAACTTTCTTTTCTAACGGTTTGAGAGAGGTCTGCTCGTTTGCATTTCCCGGAAAAAGAGAAAAAGCAAGAGGAATTCCATCTCCATCCATAAACAATCCCATTTGGATGATTGGGTTTGGTCTGTGTTCTTTACTTTTACCGTATTTTTTCTTTCCATCTTCTTGTTCAATTTCAAAGTAATAATTCGAGCAGTCATAATAAAGGATCTTATCATTTCTTTTCCCAAGGAAGTGGGAGTTTTTATAAACTTCCGTCTGAATAAGATCACATTCCGTACCAAGTACATCCAATGCCCGGTAGACATCATGAAGTTCGTAGGATGGTTTTTCTAAGAATTCAGATGCAACTTTGTAAGAAGAACGTTTGCTGCAAGGTTCTAAGATTCTTGCATAAATCAAATCCGAGAGGATTGCATTGATATCATACTTGAATTTATATTTTTGTTTCAATTTCCGGCAGATTTTATTCATTTGTAGTTGATAATAAATAGATTGGAGAAACAGATAGCCACCACGGAAGAAGACCTGCTTGTCATAATCTAATTGTCTATCCGCATGGAATGGTATCAATACTGTCTGTGCTTCTTTTTCCTTTTTATATTTTTCAGTTTCTATTTTCACTTCATTTTTCGCCCATGCAACGACATCATCTCTTGTAGGACCATGTTCAGGCAAAAGTTGTTCTAAGGTTCCCAGCTTGCGGACGATAGCTGAAGTAGTGCTGCCATTTGCTTTTGTATAAGATTTACAGATATAAAAGGACTCTGCATTTTTTGATTTTGTTATGTGAAGATTCATCTGTCATCCCTCCTATCCCTTATTATACCATACAATAACATAAAATAACAGCCATAAAAACAGAAAATTTGACATAAAAAAAGCAGGTTTTATGCGACCTGTGAGTACTTTTTTCGATATTCAACTGTCAAACTCCCGATTTATCCTTTTTTCACAGAAGATTCATTTTCGCTTGCACTTCCCAGGTAACAATGATACAATACAATCGTTATACATAAGTATATACAGAATCAGAATCTAAAAATGAGGAGGGATACTTTTGTCTTTATTTGCTAAAATCATGCTGATTATCCTGATCGTTATGATCGTTGTTTTAGTTGTCTTATATTTTCTTGGAAAGAAAGCTGAGAAGAAGCAGGCAGAACAGCAGGAAAAGCTGGATGCTATCAAGCAGAACGTCACGATGCTGATCATTGATAAGAAACATATGAAGCTCAAAGAAGCAGGATTTCCTGCCGCTGTAGTGGAGAATACTCCAAAGTATCTCCGCCGCTCCAAAGTACCGGTCGTAAAGGCCAAGATCGGACCTAGAATCATGACTATGATGTGTGATGAAAAGATCTTCGAGAACATTCCGGTAAAAAAAGAAGTAAAAGCTGTTATCAGCGGTATCTACATTACTTCTGTCAAGGGGCTTCGCGGACCACTGGAAGCGCCGCCGAAGAAAAAGAAATTTTTCGACCGCTTCAAAAAGAATCATAAATAAACTTTCAAACTGTGTTTACAGTATGTATAAAAAGAGACAGAAACTTTCGGGGAATCAATACTCCCGCAATAGCTTCTGTCTCTTTTCTTCTTCCATTTTCAGCTCTGTGCTTCCAATTCCGGAATACGCCGGCTTCTACTGCCAGTCTGTCTCCGTTACCGGAAATTCTTTTACCTCTTTTGATTGTACTGTAATTCGGATCTCACAATCTGCTATCGGATCATGATTCACATCTAATCCATATTCAATCAAAATCCTGATAAAATTCTCTGTCTCTTCCACTTGAACTTCCGTTGTGTGAATTCCTACAAGCATTTTTCCGTAGGGCGTGTCATAATAAGTCATGCTGTCTTTCCCTTTGCAGAAAAGCATATGGGTATTGACATTACCACTCTTCAAAATTTCAATTGTATTTGCATCCGTTACTTTAATTTTATTCTTTGTAACTCCCGGAAAGCCTTCTGTAACTTCCTCGTAAATGAGGTAATGTTTCCCGTTTTTGTAGAAATAGCTAGCAGGAGTAACGACTTCAATTGGTTCATCCTCTGTATCCTCTCTTGGAACAACGTCTGTCTGCAGTCCGGAAATGGTCACTAATACATCTCTTGTCATAAAATTGCTCTCTCCTAATATTCTTCAATACTGATCTGCTTTGTTGTATCAATCTCACACGGCCAGATTGTTCCCGCAAACTGACGGAATTTTTCTGCGGCATCACTCACATAAAAATCATATTCTGCATGTGCCCCTTCCGATACATCCTTTGCGATTTGTTTCTCTTCTAAAAGCTGTTTCAGATTCATTGCTGTCTCGTAAGCCGGATTCACAATATTGACTTCTTCTCCCATATAAGCACGGATTCCGGAACGGAGCAGCGGGTAGTGAGTACAGCCAAGTATCAACGTATCAATATCTGATTCTTTCATTGATTTCAGATAGTATTCAATGATTTCTTCTGTAACGTGATGCTTTGCAAATCCTTCCTCTACAAGCGGAACAAATAGCGGACAGGCTTTCCCTGTCACCTCAACATCCGGTTCCATTTCCTTCATCACTTTCGTATACATCTCACTTCGAATCGTTGCCTCCGTACCGATTACCCCGATCTTCTTTGTCCGCGTTGCCTGAAGCGCAGACTTAGCTCCCGGCACAACAACTCCCAGCACCGGAATATCCGTCTCATTCCGTACAATGTCAAGCGCCAGCGCACTTGCTGTATTGCATGCAATTACGATTGCCTTCACATCTTTCGTCTGAAGAAATCGAACAATTTGTCTGGAATACCGGATAATATTATCTTTTGATTTGCTTCCATATGGCACTCTTGCCGTATCGCCAAAATATACAATATCTTCCTTCGGGAGCTGGCGCATGATCTCTCTTGCTACAGTCAGACCTCCGACACCGGAATCAAAGACGCCGATCGGTGCATATTTTCTGTCATCTATATTCACAATCTAACTCTCCTTTTCAAGTCTACCTATTTTATTGTACTCACTCCGCCAGAACTTTTCAAGAGAAAAAAACAGACAGAAAATTTCCCGTGAACACATCACAGTCCTTTTCTGCCTGCATTTTCTATTTTCAATAGCTGATTCCCCAGCTCTTTCTCAAACGGCTCAATCTCTTATAATGCAAGAGCTTTCGCAACCTGATACTGATATTCCGGAATCTCTTTACTCATCTGAAGGGCTTCATTGATATCAAAGTCCACATATTCTCCATGGCGATATCCTACTACGCGGTTTGTCTTGCCTTCCAAAAGCAGATCAACCGCCTTACTTCCCATAATGGATGCATACACACGGTCTTTACATGTCGGACTTCCGCCGCGCTGCATGTGTCCGAGAACAGTTGCTCTTGTCTCCATGCCTGTTGCCTCTTCAATACGTTTCGCCATATTGATTGTATCGCCGATTCCTTCTGCATTAATAATGATATAATGCTTCTTACCGCGCTCACGGCTCGCAATAATATCTTTAATGATCTTTTCCTCATCATAATCATGTTCTTCCGGCATGATAATGCGTTCTGCACCATTGGCAATTCCACACCACAATGCAAGCCATCCCGCATCACGTCCCATAACTTCAATCACACTGCATCTCTCATGAGATGTGGAAGTATCACGCACTTTATCAATCGCTTCCATAGCTGTATTTACCGCTGTATCAAATCCAATTGTATACTCTGTACATGCAATATCCAAGTCGATTGTTCCCGGAATTCCGATTGTATTTACTCCCAGATATGCAAGTTTCTGTGCTCCCGCAAAGGAACCGTCTCCGCCAATTACTACAAGTCCGTCAATTCCGTATTTCTTGCAGATTCCCGCTGCTTTTCTCTGACCTTCTTCTGTTCTCATCTCCGGACAGCGCGCTGTCATCAGCATTGTTCCGCCTCTATGGATGGTATCTGACACATCCCTGGCTGACAGCTCAATGATCTCTTCATTTAAAAGTCCTGCGTAGCCTCTTCTGATTCCAACAACATTCAGTCCTTTTCCAAGTGCCGTTCTTACAACTGCACGAATAGCAGCATTCATTCCAGGTGCATCTCCACCGCTTGTTAAAACTCCAATTGTTCTCAATTTGCGTGTCATAGTTTTCCCTCCATTGTGATATCAACAATATCTATCTTCTTCACATTTCGACATTATTTTAACATTTCGAATAGATTGTACATGATTTAGTACATCTTTTCAATAGGTTTTTCTACAACTTTTACACAGCTTTCGCCATAGTAATTTGACAATATGCTTAAAAGCCCATCATTTACCTTGATATTTCTATTTGCCGGAAGCCGTTTGATCGCTTTTTCTGCCCGGCAGTAGATGACAACGCTGTCTTTCCCTTCGGATTCTTTCAATAAGTCATACAGTTCTCTCTCTCGTCTCAAAAAAGTCTGTTTATCTTCAAATTGAATCCAAAGTTCACATCGCGTCTCCTCAAACGGCACGATCGACTCACAGATCAGCTTGCTCGGACGGTCATCTTCTTCCACAACCCGACCCTGCACAAATACTTTTGCATCTTCATTCAGATATTCCCGATTCTTCTCATAGTCTCTTGGAAATACCACTACTTCTACTGTACCGAGAAGATCTTCGATCGTCAGAAATGCCATCGTCTGATTCTTCTTTGTATATTTAATCGTCTTGCCGACGATCATTCCGCCAATAATTTCTTTGGCTCCATCGGATACTTTCGTTCGTCCTGTCTCTTCGTCCATCTGGAAATCGAGAGTGGTCGCTGAAATACTCTTTCGCCACTTTTCTTCATATTCTTCCAGCGGATGTCCTGTCAGATACACTCCAAGTACTTCTTTTTCAAATGCAAGCTTTGTCTCTTTTTGATATTCTCCTACCGGTGGAAGGGCAATATCGAATTCCTTCTTCTGCTCTTCACTTACAATATCAAATAACGACAACTGTCCTGTCATCGAATATTTCCGCTCCTGATTTACCTGCTCAAGAATTTGGAGATAAATCACCATATACTGTTTTCTCGTTCCTCCGAGACTGTCAAGCGCTCCTGATTTGATCAGATTTTCAATTGTTCTCTTATTGACATCCTGTCCGCTCATTCGCTCAATGAAATCTTTCAGGTTTTTAAATCTGCCTCTGGATTCCCGTTCACGGATCATTGATTCAATGACCGGACGTCCAATGCTCTTGATTGCTCTCAGACCATAACGGATATTTCCTCCATCTGCCGAGAAGCTTCCCTCTCCCTCATTAATATCCGGAGGCAGAATTTCTATTCCCATCTGCCGGCTTGCATAAATATACTCCGTAACCTTTCCCGGATTATCAATCACAGAAGTCATCAAAGCTGCCATAAATTCCACCGGATAATAATATTTCAAATAAGCTGTCTGATAGGAAACAACAGCATAGGCTGCTGCATGGGACTTATTAAATGCATATTTGGCAAAATCAATCATTTCATCATAAATCTTATTCGCAGTTTTCTCATCAATTCCATTTGCAATACAGCCCGGAACGCCTTCTTCTTGATTTCCATAGACGAAATTCTGCCGTTCCTTTTCCATGACATCGCCTTTTTTCTTAGACATTGCTCTTCGTAACAAATCGCTCCGTCCCAGCGTATAACCTGCCAGATCCCGCACAATCTGCATTACCTGCTCCTGATAAACAATACATCCGTAAGTCGGAGCCAGAATCGGTTCCAGCTGTGGGCAGTCATATGTGACAGAGGCAAAATCATTTTTCCCTTTAATATACTGCGGAATAAAGTCCATCGGTCCCGGACGATATAAGGAAATCCCCGCAATGATATCTTCCAGATTATTTGGCTTTAGCTCTTTCATAAAGTTCTTCATACCGCCGCTTTCCAACTGGAAGACGCCCTCTGTCTTTCCCTGACCGATCATTCCAAGTACATTCGGATCGTTGTAATCAATCTGATCCATATCCAGTTTCTTTCCACTGCTCTTCTCAGCAAGAAGCACTGCATTCTGGATAACGGTAAGTGTTCGCAGACCAAGAAAATCCATTTTCAAAAGCCCCAGCTGTTCAAGCGTTGTCATTGTAAACTGCGCCACAACAGAACCATCTGCGCCAAGTGACAGCGGAACATATTCATCCACTGATTTCTGACTGATTACAACACCTGCTGCATGCATAGAAGTATGTCTTGGAAGTCCTTCCAGCCTTCGCGACATATCGATCAGTTCTTTGACCTGTGGATTTTCTTCATAGGCTTTTTTCATTTCCGGATTATTCAATGCCTTATCAAGTGTAATATTTAGTTCTTTTGGCACAAGTTTGGCAATGGAATCTACAAAAGCATATGGAAGATCCATAACTCTTCCAACATCCCGAATGACTCCCCGCGCTGCCATCGTACCGAAAGTAACAATCTGTACAACCCGATCTGCACCGTATTTTTCTACAACATAGTCAATGACTTCCTGACGCCGTTCAAAACAGAAATCCACGTCAATATCCGGCATAGACACTCGCTCCGGATTCAGAAACCGCTCAAAGAGCAGCTGATACCGGATCGGATCTATCGTAGTGATTCCAAGACAGTAGGACACGATGCTTCCCGCTGCCGAACCACGTCCCGGACCTACTTTAATCCCGTGATCTTTGGCATATTTAATAAAATCCCATACAATCAGAAAATAATCCACATACCCCATTGTCCGGATTACCTCTAACTCATAGTTAAGCCGGTCCCGCAGTTCCTGATCCGGAGCTTCATAAAGCCGCTCCAACCCCTCAAAACATAGTTTATTCAGATATTCCCATGACGTATACCCTTCCGGCACATCATATTTCGGGAGCTTCGTTACGCCGAACTCAATCGTCACTTCACATCGATCTGCAATTTTCTGCGTATTCTCTAATGCCTGAAGCGCATATGGAAAGAGCGCTTTCATTTCTTCCGGAGACTTTACATAGTACTGTCCTCCTTCGTAACGCATCCGATCTTCATCTGCCAGTTTTTTCCCTGTCTGAATGCAAAGAAGGATATCATGAGCCTTCTCATCTTCCGCATAAGTGTAGTGAACATCGTTTGTCGCCACAAGAGGGATTCCTGTCTCTTCTGACAGGCGAAGCTGTCTCTGGTTTACCGTTGCCTGTTCTGAAAGGCCATGATCCTGCAGCTCCAGGAAAAAATTTCCTTTACCGAAAATCTCTTCATACTGAAGCGCCGCCTTTTTGGCTTCATGATACATGCCGCGCAGCAGATTTTTCTGTACTTCTCCTGCCAGGCAGGCGCTAAGAGCAATAATCCCCTCATGATATTCCCTCAATACCTCCAGATCCACACGCGGTTTATAATAATAACCTTCCACAAATCCTTTTGACACAATCTTCATAAGATTCTGGTAACCTGTATTATTTTCCGCCAGAAGCACAAGGTGATAATATCGGTCTTCTCCGCTTCCTCCCGCCTCTTTCTCAAAGCGTGAACCCGGCGCCACATAAACTTCGCATCCGAGGATTGGTTTAATCCCCTGGGCTTTTGCCTCCCGATAGAAATCAATCACCCCGAACATGACGCCGTGATCTGTAATTGCCGCACTGTTCATGCCAAGTTCCTTGACTCTGGAAACATATTCTTTTATTTTATTGGAACCGTCCAGCAGACTGTACTCTGTATGGACATGTAAATGTGCAAAATTCATCTCAACCTCTTATTTCGTCGTAATCTTCTGTTCTCCGATTTCTATTTTTCCTGCTTTCAGAAGACGTCCCACCGCTCTCTTAAAAGCTGCTTTGCTCATTCCAAACTCTCTCTTGATGATCTCCGGATCTGCCTTATCTGTAAATGGGAGCATACCGTTTTGCGATTTCATTTTTTCATAAATCATCTCCGCATCCGCATCCATCTGAACAAATGCCTTTTCGCGCAGACTCAGATCCAGTTTGCCGTCTTCTTTGACTGACGTAACACGAGCATGGACGATTGTTCCAACCGGTATTTCACGGAATAATTCCCGTCGCGGAATCAGGGCTGAAAATTGATTATCTACTGCAACAAATGCACCGAACTGCTGGCTTGTCTCATACACGATTCCTGTTACCATATCATCTTTCTTATATTCGGAATCTTTTCGGAGCAATTCATATACCCGCATCGTTGCACATAATCTCTGGCTTTTGTCCACATACAGTGTCACAAGACATTTATCGCCTTTTTTAACACGGCTTGTCTGCTCCTTGAATGGAAGAAAAAGATCTTTTTCCAGTCCCCATTTCAAAAATGCCCCGTATTTACCGGTTTCTGCTACCTCTAAAACCGCCAACTCTCCCAGTGTAAGCAATGGTTCATTGGTTGTCGCAATCAGGCGATCCTGAGAATCTTTATAGAGAAAGACTTCCACCGGATCTCCCGGTTCTGCTCCTTCCGGCACCTGTTTTTTCGGCAAAAGCACTTTTTCTTTCTCTGTCCCGAGATAGACACCAAATTCCACCTGTTTTACAATTGTCAATACTTGTTTTTTCCCTAATGTTAATTCCATCTTTTGTCTCCTTTTTATCCGATTATTTCTGAAACTCCACAATTGCAAACAACTTTTTCTCGCTATCGCAAAGTCTGATCAGAATTCTATCCTCTTCTTCCATAACCCATGGAACAATCACATCTCCAAGCACAGCAGAACGCCTGTATTCTACTCTCACTTGATGAAATGCCGTATCCTGTGGAAGTACGTCCAATGCGATTCGGATATAAATACAGTTGTTCATATGTTCATTTGTATCAATATCACTTCCTGCAACCGTGATTTCTTTCCGACAGCTTCCATACTCCTCCGGAAGCGGAATCTTCCGGGGAGCATACTCCATTTCCAGAGGCGCTTCTACCCCGTAAGGCGCAATGTCTTCTTCCGCCGGACGTGCCGGTCTTCCTTTACTGAGATCCATAAAAACCCATATGGAATTGGCATACGCTAATTTTTTCCCGCTCTCATCACACATTAAAAAATTTCTCGTTCCATATAGCCCTTCAAATCCACTGGCCCATGTCCCTGTCCGGATCTTCGTTCCTAAATGCGGGTACTCTTCCACAACAATCTGCCATGCATTCAGCACCCAGGCTTTCTTATGTGTCTCCAGATATTCCACACCCAATCCGATATCTTCCGACTGAAATGCACTGCAGTCCTGAAAATAATTCACAATTGCAGGCAGCGTTGCTTTTCCTTTGTGATCCGTCTCGCTCAGACGGATTCTTCCATCTATTGTATACATATTTCCTCCGCTGTCATATTATTTTCCAAAAAAGAACCATTTTATCTTAAAATCTGTATAGGCGCTTACCATCTCATATTCCTCTTCCGTCAATACATTCTGCAGCTGTATTTTCCCCTCTTTTGGCACAACTGCATTCATAGCGTCCACAAAACAAAGATTTGGATAGAGTACACACCACCAGTTTCTTCCGGAAGCATTGCCAATCAGAATTTCCAGCGCTTCGTACATTCCAGCCGGAAATGTAATATCTCCATACGTTTTATCCGGGAATTTGCACGGACCGATTTGAACTTGAACCGAATAATCATAGCCTTCTGCCCGGATTACCCGCCTTGCTTCCCGAATCAGTTCTTCCTGATGCTTTATGGCCCAATCCTTTGTTTCCTTTGCACTGTCCGAATCCGGAAGCGCCTTTTTCATGTATGTAATCACTGCGTCCTTTACTTTCAGTTTCAATGTTTGATCTTCTTCCCTGTCACTGTTGGCACGCACATGAAAGCGAAATACTTCCTGTGCCAGTTCCTCCTGCAGTCCGGCTATTTTCTCCGCTGCCCTGCACTCTCTTTTCTCAATGATTCCTGCTGTCAAAAATACTGCCATAATAACTGACACGATAAAACAGATTCTATCTTGTTTTCTCATACCGATCTTTCACTCCTTCCTCTCTGTCAGGAGTATATCCGTCTTTTGACAGCCTATTCACATGATTTATTCTTTTCGGATTAAATCTGCAACAGCCTGTACCTGATTATCAATATGGCGGTTTGTGATTTCTGTTGCCTTTTCTTTATTATGAGCTTCAATCATATGAATCAGTTCTTCATGTTCATTCAACAGTCCTTCGTGACATTCCTTTCGTTTCAGGTATTCTACCCGATAGCGATACATCTGCTCCCGCAGATTATTTAGAAGCTGGATCAGACGTTGATTATCTGTTGCAAAATAAATCACATCGTGAAATCTCACATCCGCCTCAGCTATCTGTGTAATATCATCATGATCGAGACTCTCCTTAAATTCCCTGGCGCACTTTTTCAATTCAGCAATTCCTTCTTCTGTAATCTTATCACAGGCCAGCTGCACTGCCAGTTCCTCCAGAGCTTTCCTCACTTCCAGAACGTCTCTTAAATTCTTTTCTGTAATTTCCGCAACCTCTGCTCCCTTTCGCGGAATCATCAGCACAAGCCCTTCCAGTTCCAGTTTACGAATTGCCTCGCGAATCGGTGTACGGCTCACTCCTAATTTATTCGCCAGCTGAATCTCCATCAGACGTTCCCCCGGCTTAAGTTCTCCTCTCAGAATTGCCTGGCGCAGTGTGTTAAACACCACATCTCTGAGCGGAAGATATTCGTTCATCGTCACATTAAATTTGGCATCCATTCTCTTATATGTTCCTCCTTGCTCCATGTATATTTGTCAGGTATACCTGTTTTGTCACCGTATGCTCCCGAATCATCCGCATTGCTTTTGACGCCTTTTTCCGGTCATCAAACAGCCCGAACACCGTTGGACCGCTTCCACTCATCATTGCATTCAGCGCCCCTGCTTCTTTCATCATCTTCTTTACCTGATCAATAACCGGATATGCTTCTACCGTTACCTGTTCCAGTACATTTCCCATCTTAGATGCAATTCGCTGTAAGTCTCCCTCTTTCAGCGCTTCCATCATTCCATCCACATCCGGATGCTCCACAATCTCCTTTGCATCCAACTTCTCATACACCATCTTCGTCGATACACTGATCGGCGGTTTTGCAATGAGTACATAACATTTCGGAAGCGCAGGAAGTCTTGTCAATTCTTCTCCAATTCCTTCTGCGAGAACAGTTCCTCTCATAATGCAATACGGAACATCTGCTCCCAGTTTTACACCGCGCTCCATCAGTTCTTCTATACTTAATCCCAGGCCATACATCCGGTTCATTCCAAACAACACTGCGGCAGCATTAGAGCTTCCTCCGGCCAATCCTGCTGCCACCGGAATATATTTCTGAAGTGAAATACTGATTCCACCCGGAAGCCCGAACTCATCCATTAGAAGCTTTGCTGCCTTATATGCAATATTATTTTCATCAACCGGAAGGAAATACAGATTTGTTGAAATCCGGATTCCCGGCTCTTTTGTCTTTTCCAAAAGCACATTATCATACAGGTAAATACTCTGCATAATCATTCTCACGTCATGATATCCATTTTCCCGTCGTCCAAGTACATCAAGCGCAAGGTTAATTTTCGCCAATGCTCTTAACTTCAGCTTATCCATGTTGTATATTCCCTCCTTTTCTTTCGCATATATCATGTATTAGCTGTATCTTGTATACATTATACTATTTTAAAGTATACTCGTACTTTCTTTAAAAATCAATATTTTCTCTCCTTCTTTTACTTCTTCTGTCTGCAGATGATTCACTTCCCGGATTCCCTCTGCTGTTGTACTGTAGCGTTTCGCAAGCGCCCATAATGTATCGCCTTTTTTTACTGTATAACCTACGATCCCCGGACGTTTTTCCAACTCTTTTTTATCAATTTCACTGACTTCTATGGATTCCATTGTGTCCATCTCAAATGCTCTTTTCAAAAAACTCTGAAAAGAAAGTACCGCCTTTACTTCCACCTGATTTCCGCCAAGCAGATTCACAAAAAGCTGTTCAATCCCGTGCGTAATATCGTATTTCATGTCCGGTACAGTCTCATTGCTCTCAATCAGATGAGAAAATGGGATCATCCCCTGCCATACGTCAAACGGTACCTCATCACTGGCTTTCACATACAGAAAACAAATATGAATCACACCTTCTACGCGAATACCATCGGATTCCACACGGTAATTCTCCGGCTGCAGTACACCTTTACTGTGACAGATCTGTAAAATATCATTTTGCAGTTCCGGCAGCGATAACTGCTCTGTCAGCTTACACTTAGAGTGATTCTGCATAACCATACTCTCATAGCAGCATTTTCGAAAAGAAGGCTTCAGCTCCTGCTGCAGAGAATATACGTCTTCCAGAAAAGTTACTTCCTCTTCCTCATATACTGCGATTTTTAAATCAATCGTCCCTTCAATTCCCAAAATTCTCGGCTCCCCGTCTTCATCCATGCGAAGATCTATATTTACATCCCCGAGATTTTTCATAACATGATGATACATTCCACTTTCCGCTTTACTTACTTCAATGCGCCCCTCATAAGGAACCGTCTGTTCCAGCCAGTCCAGTTTTCCTTCTGCCGACTCATAGAAAACAAAGACAAGAAGCTCTCCCTGAAGCGCCAACGCTCCCTCCTCAAGCTTTGTTTCCAGTTTTCTTTCCGTTACGTCTGACCAGAGGATTGTTCCGACATTTTCCTTTGTTCCCGGAAGACGTATTTCTTCTTTCATCCGATAAGTATCTTTTTTACTTGCCCGCAGTTCCAAAAGATTTTCTTTCCGGAACTTCTTGCAGATGCTCTCCTCACTATCCACATCAATAGCTGCTTCTTCATCCCGAAGTCCCTCCGGCGCTGCTGCCAGATCCACGACTGCTTTGATACTAAGCTTTCTGGAATGTACAATGGATGCTGAAAATTCCACTTTCATATCCGTCAGCTGATAGCGCCCTTCTTCCTGTTCTTCTATGTAGATCATTTCCTCAAACGGAAGTTTCCCTTCCAGTGAAGCCAGCCTTTTCTCTCCCTCTTCCGTCACATACAAAATGGAAAATATAAGCCTGCCGGAGATCTTCAGATAGTTTTCCATGTGCCGCAGCTCTTCTACCCGAAGCTTTCCTTCACTCAGAACAATCCGCCCTACATCATTTTTTGCATCCGGCACATTATAATCTTCATCAAGAAAAAACTGAGCTGTGACCTTCTTTCCCGCATCATTAAAATGAATCATCTTTTTTACTAATTCCATTGCTTCTTCCTCCTCTACTTGAATACAATATATTTATCGGTCTGTTCCATTTTTATGACAATATATGGATATGTTTTTCTTTCCTCTGTCTTTTCTCCTTTCTTTGGACCAAGCAGATTTGTATGGATCCAAACCGCATCTTTGCTTTCATAAACCTCATCTGCAATAATACTGTAACCGCTCATTTCCTGCTCCCCGTAGCCCTTTGCTGCATAAATCATTCCCTGATCTTCATATGTCATTTGAAAAGGCTCTTTCTTCGCAGTTTCCAGTTCTTTTAGAAATGTTTCCGGAATCTCATGTTCTTCAAGAATGACATAATCCAGATCTTTTCCGCTTGCCTCATGGAGCTTCTGGAAATGACATCCTGATAACAAAACCAAAAAGCCTGTCAGCAGCACGCCCAGTATTGCCCGTTTCATATCCCCTCCGGCTTTCATTCTTTTTTAACATCATACACAGGAAGGTTGTGAAAAATACCAAAATCGAGTATAATAAACTTCAAATCATTTCAAAAAAGGAGAGGGCACTTATGAATTTTGAAACTGCCCAGACGACATATGGTCCGTCAGACCGTCTGTCCGGGATTTTACTGCACCCTACTTCTCTTCCATCTCCATACGGTATCGGAGATCTCGGAGACGGTGCTTATGAATTTATTGATTTTCTAAATAAAGCAGGTCAGCATCTCTGGCAGGTGCTTCCACTTAACCCGACCGGATTCGGAGATTCTCCTTATCAGAGTTTCTCTGCATTTGCCGGTCAACCGCTTCTGATCAGTCCTGACGATCTTCAAAAACTGGATCTCATCAGCGCAGAAGACTTAAAAGACTTGCCGGACACAGATTCTGAAACTGTTGATTATGGGACTGTGATTCCGTGGAAGAATGAACTTCTCCAGAAAGCCTACGAAAAATTCTGTCACACAGCTGACAAGATGCTTCTGGAAGAGTACGACTCTTTCTGCCTTGAAAATGAATTCTGGCTTTCTGACTACACGCTCTATATGGCATGTAAAGCTGCCAATGACGGGCGTTCCTGGCTGGACTGGAAGGCTCCGTACCGGAATCCTTCTCCGGCAGAAAAGACAGAATTAATGCTGTCTCTGAAACATGAGATTCATTATTACAAATTTGTTCAGTTCATATTCTTCCGTCAATGGTATGCCTTAAAAGCATATGCCAATGACAAAGATATCAAGATTATCGGTGATATCCCTATCTTCGTCTCTTTGGACAGCGCAGATGTATGGAGTCATCAGGAACTCTTTCTTCTTGATGAAGAAGGCTATCCAACTGTCGTTGCAGGTGTTCCGCCGGATTATTTTTCTGCAACCGGACAGCTTTGGGGCAATCCCCTCTATGACTGGAAAGTCCACAAGAAAACCGGATACGCCTGGTGGATTGCGCGGATTCGTAACCAGCTCGATCTTGTTGATTATTTGCGGATTGATCATTTTCGTGGATTTGAAGCCTTCTGGGCAGTTCCTGCCAACGCCGAATCTGCTGCTCTTGGAACATGGAAACGCGGTCCAAAGGAAGATCTTTTTCTTGCGATCCAGAAAGCTCTTGGAGATCATCTGCCAATCATCGCAGAAGATCTTGGGATCATCACACCGGAAGTCGAAAAACTTCGGGATACGTTTGGCTTTCCGGGAATGAAAGTTTTGCAGTTTGCCTTTGAATCAGAAGAAGAAAGCGCATATCTTCCTCACCAATTCACAACAACGAACTGTGTTTGTTACACCGGCACCCACGATAACGATACTTCTATGGGCTGGTATACGAATGCTTCTCCGAAAGCTCAGGATAAAGTGCGCCGCTATATGAATACGGACGGCAATTCTGTTCATTTTGACTTCATCCGCACCTGTCTCGGAAGCATTGCGGCCTATGCTATCTTCCCAATGCAGGATGTACTCGGCGTCAACTCAGACGGACGCATGAACGTACCCGGTAAAGCAGCCGGAAACTGGAGTTGGCGCTTTTGCCGCGAAGCATTGAGTGATTCCCTCGCGGAATATTTAAAATCTCTCTCCCATTTATATGGAAGATATTAGAAAGGACCGAATACTATGATTCGCTTTATCTTCGTCTTTATTTTTTTAGTCAGCTTTTTAATCTTGTCTATTCCTGTTATGCTTGTGGAATGGCTCATAGGTAAATTCCGTCCAAATGCACGGGACTACTCCAGTCTGCGTATTGTACAGTGGGGTTTTAAATGTATTCTTAAAATCACCGGGGTAAAGATTACTGTCATCGGAGAAGAACGTGTTCCGGATGAACCGGTGCTTTTTATCGGTAACCATAGAAGCTTTTTCGATATTCTTCTCACATATTCCCGCTGTAAGCGGCTGACAGGCTATGTAGCCAAAAAAGAAATGGAGAAAATCCCGCTTCTTTCCACATGGATGCGTCTGCTCTACTGCCTCTTCCTTGACCGCGAGAATATTAAAGAAGGATTAAAGACAATTCTGCAGGGCATCGACTATGTAAAAAAGGGAATTTCTATCTGTATTTTCCCGGAAGGAACGCGGAATAAAGGAGAAGAACTCTCACTCCTTCCGTTCAAAGACGGCTCATTAAAAATTGCCGAAAAAACAGGCTGTGCCATTGTACCGATTTCTATGAATAACACAGCTGAGATCTTCGAGAATCATCTCCCGCGGATCAAAAAAACACATGTGGTTATCGAATATGGCGAACCGATCTATCCGGGTTCCCTTGATAAAGAGACTCGTAAACATCTGGGACGTTACTGCCAGAATATCATCGACGAAACCATACACAAAAATGCAGCATTGCTGTAGGAGGACAATTAATATGGATTCAAGAAATTTAACATTACTTACAGATTTATATGAATTAACGATGATGCAGGGATATTTTGAACGGGGAGACAATGAAGTAGTCGTTTTTGATATCTTTTTCCGGGCGAATCCATGCGGCTCCGGATATTCCATTGCCGCCGGACTTCAACAGGCTATCGACTATGTAAAGAACCTGAATTTTTCTTACGATGACGTAGATTATTTAAGAAGTCTTCATATGTTCAGTGAAGAATTTCTCCACTATCTAAGCGGATATCATTTTAGCGGGAGCATCTATGCCATTCCGGAAGGAACTGTTGTCTTTCCTCGGGAGCCTCTTGTAAAAGTAATCGCACCGATGATGGAAGCGCAGCTTGTAGAAACCGCTCTTTTAAATATCATCAATCACCAGTCGCTGATCGCAACAAAAGCTTCCAGGGTAGTTCATGCTGCCCAGAATGATACCATTATGGAATTCGGTCTGCGACGGGCTCAAGGACCGGATGCAGGACTCTACGGCGCCAGAGCTGCTATGATCGGAGGCTGTGCCGGAACTTCCAACGTACTGGCCGGCAAAGAATTTGATGTCCCGGTTATGGGTACCCATGCTCATAGCTGGATTATGAGTTTTCCGGATGAATACACTGCATTTAAGACATATGCAAGACTCTACCCTTCTTTCTGCTGTCTTCTCGTTGACACTTATGACACATTGAAATCCGGTGTTCCAAATGCCATCCGGGTATTCCGCGAAATGAAGGAAGAGGGAATCGAACTGGAAAAATACGGTATTCGTCTTGACAGCGGCGACCTTGCTTATCTTTCCAAAAAGGCCCGCAAGATGCTGGATGAAGCCGGTTTTCCGGATGCATTTATTTCTGCCTCTAATGATCTGGATGAATACCTGATCCATGATCTGAAGATGCAGGGCGCAGCCATTAATTCCTGGGGCGTCGGCACAAATCTGATTACCTCCAAAGACTGCCCTGCTTTCGGCGGTGTTTACAAATTGGCTGCCATTCAAAATGAAGAAGGAGAATTTCTCCCGAAGATTAAACTTTCTGAAAATTCAGAAAAAATTACCAATCCAGGAAATAAAACCATTTACCGAATCTATGAGAAAGAAACCGGAAAGATTAAAGCCGATCTGATCTGCTTTGCCGATGAGATTCTGGACCCGGAAAAGGAACTTCTTCTTTTTGATCCAATTGAAACATGGAAGAAAACACGCTTAAAAGGCGGTTCCTACACTGTTCGTGAATTGATGTGCCCGGTATTTTTAAATGGGGCTTGTGTTTATCCTGAGAAATCTGTTACCGAAATTGCTGACTACTGCCGTCAGGAGAAAGAAACTCTCTGGGATGAGACAATGCGTCTCTTTAACCCGCATCCGGTCTATGTTGACCTTTCCCAGAAACTCTATGATGTGAAGAAGTCACTGCTTGACCAAATGAGCATGGATGATTAAAATAGGATAGACTATCGTTAAACTGAGAAAAGAGGATAATATATATGAAAATAGTTGTATTAGCAGGCGGATTAAGCACAGAGCGTGATGTTTCTCTTACATCCGGTGCCGGTATCTGCCGTACATTACTTGCAAATGGTCATCAGGCTGTCCTGATGGATGCATTTATGGGAATTCCATATGATGCTGATAAATTAGATGAACTGTTCTCCCTTCCGGATGCAGGACTTTCCATTGCATCTGGAATCAGCGCAGATGAACCTGATCTGGCTGCCATCCGCGCTTCCCGCCCGGACCAGTCTCCATGTCTGCTTGGACCAAATGTAATCGCCCTTTGCCAGATGGCAGACATTGTATTTATGGGACTTCACGGTGATATTGGTGAAAACGGAAAGCTCCAGGCTACTTTCGATGTGCTGGGAATCAAATATACCGGCCCGAATTCTCTTGGCAGCGCTCTGGCAATGGACAAAGGACTGACAAAACAAATTTTCCGCACAGAAGGCGTACCAACACCAAAGGGAACATGGCTTTACAAATCCTGCCGGGATACTTCTCTTGCTGCTCTTGGTCTTTCACTCCCAGTCGTTGTAAAACCATGCTCCGGCGGTTCCAGCGTTGGTGTATATATCGTACACACGGAAGACGAATATAAGCAGGCGATTGAAGCTTCTTTTTGCTATGAAGATGAGCTGATTATTGAAGAATATATTAAAGGACGGGAATTTGCTGTCGGAATTATTGAAGGAAAAGCGCTCCCGGTTATTGAAATCATTCCAAACAGCGGTTTCTTCGATTATAAAAACAAATATCAGGACGGATGTACTCAGGAAATCTGTCCGGCACAAATTCCGGAAGACATTGCACATAAGATGCAGTCTGCTGCCGAAAAAGCATTTGCTGCATTAAAATTAGATGTTTATTCAAGAGCAGATTTCCTTCTGACAGAGAATGGAGATATCTACTGTCTGGAAGTCAACAGCCTCCCTGGTATGACTCCTGCAAGCCTTCTCCCAAAGGAAGCCGGCGCTGCCGGAATCAATTACAGTGAGCTTTGTGAGATGATCATCGAAAAATCTCTTGCCCGCTACAACAAAACGGTCTAAACAAAAGAGGAACGGTATTATGAAACAAATGTCATTAAAAGAAATTGCCGCTGCCTGCGGCGGCACCTATTTTGGTAAAGATGAATTTGCCGCCCGGGAAGTTACCGGCGTTGCTATTGACAGCCGCAAAATTGAAACCGGATTTTTATTTGTCCCGATCAAAGGCGCCCGGGTAGACGGACATGATTTTATTCCGCAAGTCATAGAAAAAGGAGCTCTTGCCACGCTTTCTGAAAAACCGCTCGGCAATGTATCTTTTCCATACATCCTTGTGGAATCTGCTCCTCAGGCGCTCAAGGATATCGCCCGTCACTATCGTCAGGCGCTTGGAATTAAAGTAGTCGGTATTAGCGGAAGTGTCGGAAAAACAAGTACAAAAGAAATGATTGCCTCTGTATTGGCTCAGAAATACCATGTTCTGAAAACAGAAGGTAATTTCAATAACGAAATCGGTCTTCCTTTGACCGTATTTCGTATCCGTGAGGAACATGAAGTTGCTGTCCTTGAAATGGGAATCAGCGATTTCGGCGAAATGGATCGCCTGGCTGCCATCGCACAGCCGGATATCTGTGTCATTACAAATATCGGCTACTGTCACTTGGAACAGCTTGGAGACCGCTTGGGCGTTCTTCGTGCCAAAACAGAGATGTTCCGTCATATGCATCATGGCGGAGATGTGATTTTAAACGGAGATGACGATATGCTGGTTCATGCAGAAGTGCCGGATCACGCTTCCCGCTTCTTCTTCGGCCGCTCTTCCCAGAGCGATATTTATGCTTCCGATGTAGAAGACCTTGGACTTCGCGGAACTGCCTGCACGATCCATCTTCCATCCGGTACACTCCGGGCAATTATTCCAATTCCGGGTGCTCATATGGTATATAACGCTCTTGCCGGAGCCGCTGTCGGTATGAGACTCGGACTTTCTCTTGACGAGATACGTTCCGGAATCGAAGCGCTCCGCCCGGTTTCCGGACGCAATCACATCATAGAAACAGAACATTATATGCTGATTGATGACTGCTACAACGCAAATCCGGTTTCCATGAAAGCTTCCATTGATGTTCTTACCTGTGCTCTCGGACGAAAAGTAGCCATACTTGGAGATATGTTTGAGCTTGGAGCGAATGAAAAAGAAATGCATTATGAAGTAGGTGTATATGCCTCCCAAAAAGCAATTGATGTACTTATATGTATCGGAACTTTGGCACAGCAGATTGCCGAAGGCGCTAAAAGCATTCACCATAACGATGATTTTCACCCGGAAATCCATTATTTTGCAACAAAAGAAGAATTTCTTCAGCACCGTGAAGAACTCTTAACAGACAGGGACTCTATTCTGATCAAGGCATCACATGGAATGGAATTTCCAGTCATTGTGGAGGCACTGCAATAGCTATGAGTTACGAAATCATTACGCTCGATCTGGACGGCACGCTAACTAATTCAGAGAAGAAGATTACTCCGCCTACCAAAAATGCACTGATAGAGATTCAGAAAGCCGGCAAACAAGTGATTCTTGCTTCCGGCCGGCCGACGACCGGTGTGCTCCCTCTTGCAAAAGAACTGGAACTTGACCGTTTCGGCGGCTACGTCCTTTCTTTTAACGGTGGTCGGATTATGAACTGCAAAACAGGTGAAGTTATTTACCAGAAGGTGCTTCCGCCAGACGTACTGCTGCCAATTACAGAAGCTTCCATATCTTATCCGGTTGATATTCTCACTTACGATATGGAACACATTTACTGTATCCAGGCAAAAGAGACACCGAATGAATACACAATGCTGGAATCCCGGATCAACTCTATCCCGGTAGTTCCGGTCAATGATTTTTCCGGCATCTCCTTTCCGGTCAATAAGATATTAATCTCCGGGGAACCAGAATATACGGAAGAACTGGAAACACTGCTGAAAAAACAGTTTCGTTCCAGACTCAATATTTATCGCTCCGAACCTTTCTTTCTGGAAATCATGCCGGCAAACATCGATAAAGCCTATTCTCTCCAGAAGCTTCTGAACAATATCGGACGCAGCGCCAATGAAATGATCTGCTGCGGAGACGGCTTTAACGATCTGACGATGCTGGAATTTGCAGGACTTGGCGTGGCAATGGCCAATGCACAGCCGATTCTTTTGGAACGGGCAGATTTTATTACCAAATCCAATGATGAAGATGGGATTCTTCATGTAATCGACCATTTTATGCGATAACAAAAATAGAATAAAGTCAGACTATATTCCACCATATTGTATTTTAACGCTTTTCATCAAAAGAGATCGGAATTCTTTGAACAAACGCAAAGAATCCCGACCTCTTTTTTATCTTCTGTTTTTTACTGTTCTGCTGTTTATTGTTACTAGAAGTTTCCAATCGTCTCCTCATTGAGATGTTTCACGATTTCAACGGCAAGCCGCACAGAATTCTCGTAATCTTCAAGTGTACAGATTCCATAATGGCTGTGAATATAGCGTACCGGCACTCCAATAACGATTGTCGGCACACCGTGACGTGATGCGTGGATGTATTTTCCATTCGTTCCTCCGCCGCTTCTTACGGATTCCTGTACCGGAATACCAAGTTCTTCTCCCAGATCCAATGCAAATCTCTGGAATCGCGGATTTGTAATCATAGAACAATCAAAATGGCGCAGCATCGGTCCTTTTCTAAGAGCCGTCTGAATCATATAATCCAGTGAAAATGTATCATCTGCCGGACAGCCTTCAAAAGCAATACACACATCTGCATCGATATTGTCTACAGCTGCCATAGCGCCTCTTTCTCCCACTTCTTCCTGCACGGTAAGCGTTGCTTCCACATCCACCTCCAGTTCTTCTTTACTTAACTGGTTCAGCGCTTCAATCAGAGCTGCACAGCCTACACGGCAGTCAAATGCTTTTCCCATAAACAGATCCCGTTTCTCATCATAAGTACACTCCACATCCGGAACTACCGGGGCAGCCATGCGGATGTTAAAGTTCTTCTTCAGATCCTCTGTACTTACGGCTCCCACATCAATTGCCAGATCTGAAAGTGTGCGTCCACGTCCCTTCTCTGCTTCACTGATAAAATGCGGCGGCTTACTTGTAATAATGCCCGGAATGTATTCTCCGTCATCATTCCTTACCCGCACCTTATTTGACGGAAGATTCGTCACTTCACTCCCGCCCAGTGTAAGAAAATTCATCGTTCCATTTGGTTTGATCGCCTGCACAATATATCCTACTTCATCACTGTGAGCATCCATCCATACTTTTAATTTCCGCCCCTTATTATTTTTCAGGCTCATGTATGTATTTCTCAAAGAATCAATAGTAACATTACAATACTCCTCTGTCTCTTTTCTTCCGATTTCAGCAACCTCATCCTCAAATCCGGATACACCGTTGGCGTTGCTCAATGTTTTGATTAACTCAATGTTTTCTTCTCTTGTCCTCATCGCTCAACTCTTTCGCTGTCTGCATGCTGTGCCGATCAGCTCTTCCTTTCTGCAAATTCAAAAAGGACAGTGAAAATCACTGTCCTCACCTTGTACCATCATATCATATCCGGCACAAAAAATCACTATAGCACTTTGGATAAAAAATCCTGAAGTCTTGCATTTTTCGGATGAGCAAAAAACTCTTCCGGAGTATTCTCTTCCTGGATCTTACCTTCATCAATGAAAATAACCCGCGTTGCAACTTCTCTTGCAAATCCCATCTCATGTGTAACAACAACCATGGTCATGCCATCTGCCGCCAGCTCTTTCATAATATTTAACACTTCTCCTACCATCTCCGGGTCAAGTGCGGATGTTGGTTCATCAAAAAGCATCACATCCGGATTCATCGCAAGCGCTCTTGCAATAGCAATACGCTGTTTCTGCCCGCCGGAAAGACGATCCGGATAGGAATCCGCCTTGTCCGGAAGTCCTACTCTTGCCAGCAGTTCATCCGCTTTCTCTGACGCCTCTTCTTTTGTTAAAAGCCCAAGTGTTACCGGAGCCAGCATAATATTCTCTTTCACACTCTTATGCGGGAAGAGATTGAACTGTTGGAATACCATTCCGATTTTCTGGCGGTGACGGTTAATGTCCACTTTCGGATCAGTAATATCTGTTCCTTCAAATAAAATCTGTCCACCTGTTGGTACTTCCAGAAGATTTAATGATCTGAGAAAGGTAGATTTTCCTGAACCGGACGGTCCGATGATTGCCACAACTTCTCCCTGACAAATATCTGTAGAAATACCGTCCAACACCTTATTATCGCCAAACTGCTTCTGTAAATTTTTTACTTCAATTAACACATTCTTCTTATCGCTCATTTGTACGCAACCTCTTTTCCAGTTTGTTCATACATGCTGTCAACGCCATAACAAGTACGAGATAAATTGCCGCTGCTGCCAATAACGGCCAGAACGCATCGAATGTACGGCTCTGAATCATCATAGCGCCCTTTGTCAGATCCTGCATTCCAATATATCCAATGATTGAAGTCTCTTTCATCAACGCAATAAACTCATTTACAAGCGCCGGCAATACATTTTTAAATGCCTGTGGTATAATAATGAGACGCATTGTCTGACGATAATTTAATCCCAGGCTTCTGCCCGCCTCAAACTGTCCATTGTCCACTGCCATAATACCGGATCTCACTGTCTCTGCCACATAGGCGCCGGAATTAATTCCAAATGCCAGTGCCCCTACCAGAATCTTATTCATAGACACACTTGCGAAAATAACAAAATTCATAAACAAAAGCTGAATCATAACCGGTGTACCCCGGATGACTGTAATATAAATTACAAACAATCTGTTAAGAATCTTAAAAGATCCTGATTTGTCATGGCTCGCCCGCACAATCGCTACAAAAAATCCGATAATAATTCCGAGGATTACTGCAAAGATTGTAATGAGCAGTGTATTTTTCAAACCATCTAAAAGCCATTGATACATATCTCCGGCTATAAAATTAGAATAAAATCCATCTGCTATCTTATTAATCAAACTCACTTTGTCACCCGCTTGCTTTCTTACTTCTTAACGATAATTACCTGACTTGCATTTGCATATGTAGATGTAAAATCGGCATTTTTTTCACGCTCTTCTGTTACAGTCATACCTGCCATTCCAAAATCAGCCTTTCCGGATTGTACTGCCGGAAGAATAGAATCAAATTCCATATCATCAACCTGTAATTCATATCCAAGCTTGTCGCAGATTGCCTGTGCAATGTCTATGTCAATTCCAACAATCTTATCGCCTTCATGGTACTCATATGGATCAAATTCAGCATTGGTTGCCATAATCAATTTTCCATTAGAGTAGTCTGCATCTGCCGGCGATTCGTATGGAGTTTTTTTGGCATTTTCACCGATGTAATTAGACATAATCTCGTCAATCGTTCCCTCTGATTCCAGTTCTTCCAAAGCATTATTCATTTTCTCAAGAAGTTCTGTATTTCCTTTTTTCAAACATGCTGCATACTCTTCATTCACAAATTCTTCATCAAGGATCTTCAGATCGTCATTCTTTTCTACAAAATTCTTAGCCGGCTGTGAATCAATAATCACACAGTCAATCTGTCCTGTCTTTAATGCCTGAATTGCCTCGCTTCCTTTACTGAAACGCTGTACTTCTTTTGCACCGTACTCTTCTTTTGATGCTTCAAGATCGCCTGTTGTTCCTAACTGTACTCCGATAACAGCACCCTTCAGATCTTCTTTCCCTGCAATTGTTTTCGCTTCTTTTGTGCCTCCGCATGCAGCAAGTGAAGCTGCCATCATTACTGTTAAAATTCCTGCTGTAACTTTCTTCCAATTTTTCATAATCTCTCTTCCCTTCTTATCAATCAATCTTATTTATTGTTTCTTGTGTTCTGATGTTTCTTATTATAGCACTTAATTTTGCAAATGCAAGTATTTTTATTAATATTTTTGTATATTTATGCAAATTAACACTATTTCTATTTAGTTTCCAAGATATTTGTATATAATTATACATTTTCTTTGTATTTCTTCTCCCGCTGGTGCCTAAAATTCCCCCTGACACAGCATTGGAGTGGGATCATCTCTGATTACCCACTCCAAGCATTTCTAAAAACGTATCTTCCATTGCTGTCTATATATATTTCTCTTTATAAAAATCAGAAAATGCATTTCATATCATACCAGACTGCTCCTCCGTGTACGGACTCTGATACTCCATGATTTACAAAACCACAGGAAGAATAAAAGGGAATTAAATGCTCCTTGCATGTCAGAATAACGCCTTTCTTTCCTCTCTGTCTTGATGCTTCTATCATCTGCATTACCAACTGTCTGGCAATCCCCTGTCTTCGATACTGAGGACGCACATTCAGACCAAACACTGTCTGATAAGCTCCATCCGGCACATGAAGCTTTTCTTCTTCGTGATAGAACGCATCCGGAAGTTCTGGTTGATCAGTTGCTCCTCCATTGATAAATCCAAGTATGACGCCTTCTGATTCTGCCACCCAGAAATTTTCCGGAAACAATCGCATACGTTTTTCAATGGATTCTCTCGTTGCTGCCTCCGCCGGCGGAAAACACTCTGCTTCAATATCCGCCAGCAATTCCCATTCTTCCGGTCTTGCATTTCTTATGACTGCTTTTCTTTCTCCCATAATCAATTCCTTTTCTTTCATTTATCCTTTTTCATTTCTGTTTACAAGAAAGCGCTTCAAATTACAATAAAACACTTCAAAACTTTATTATACGTCCTGAATCTTTGCAAAATTCTGTGCAATATTCAATGCGTGATCCCCAATTCGTTCATAATCCACAAGTAATTCCGAATACAGTATCGCACTCTCCATACTGCATTCTTTCTTTCCGATACGGCGAATCTGTCTGCTTCTGTAGTCCGCAGATTCTTCATCCGTCTGCTGCTCAAACCGTATTGCCGCATCAAGTATCTCCTTGCACGCATCAAATTGCTCAAACCTTAATGCACCTAATCCTTCGCGGCAGTTTTCCTGCATCCGTTCTACTTCTTTTCTTCCTTTTTTAGACAATTCATATCCCTTTTCTTTCATTGTCTGGGCATACTCTGCGAGGTTGACTGCGTGATCGCCGATTCGTTCGATGTTCCCGATAATATTGAAAATGCAGTTCACTTGTTCTATTTCACTTACCGACTGCTCCACCGCAAGAATATCTGAAATACGTTCAGAAATCTCTACGTTATAAAGGTCGATCTGTTCTTCTCTGTCCTCGATATCCTGCATATCACTTGTCTCGCCTGTCAAAAACATTTCAAATGCCGCATTTACATTTTCACGAGCTGCATCCATCATATGCCCTGTCTGCTCAAGAAGATTCTGTACAGCAATCGCAGAGGAACCAAGAGCTCGTCCCGGTTTTCCGATCGCACGATACCACTGGCGGGAACCACTGTGCATACCGGCGCGCTCCGGAAGAATCATCTCTGCTGCTTTCGCAAGATACTCTCCAAACGGGAGTAACAACAATGTTGTTACAATATTAAACACGGTATGTACATTTGCAATCTGGCCTGCCGGATTCGTAGGTGTCAATGACTCTATCCACGGCACAAATGGTGTGACTAATGCAATGACTACAAATATTGTCGTTCCAATCACATTAAACAGTAAATGGATCACAGTTGTACGCTTTGCATTACGATTCGCACCGATAGATGCCAGAACTGCTGTAATACAAGTACCGATATTTTGTCCAAAAAGTACAAATACCGCGCTGTCAAGTCCGATTACACCGCTTACCGCAAGCGCCTGAAGAATACCTACAGATGCCGCAGAAGACTGGATCGCTGCTGTAAACAGAGCACCTGCCATAATGCCAAGAAGTGGATTGGAAAACTTCGTAATCAGATTAATAAATTCCGGTAAATCTCTCAAAGGTTCCATCGCTGCACTCATGGCATCCAGCCCCATAAACAAAATTCCAAGTCCGGCAACAATACTTGCAATGCTCTGCACTTTTTTATCTTTTGAAAACATCAGCACTGCTACACCAATAAATGCCACAAACGGCATAAATACGCCAATATCAAGCGCTACGAGCTGCCCGGTAATCGTTGTACCGATATTGGCACCCATAATAATCCAGACAGCCTGGCGAAGCGTCATCAATCCGGAATTTACAAATCCAACTACCATAACTGTTGTACCGGATGACGATTGAATCAATGCAGTGATTACCGCCCCCACGATAACTCCCAGCAGACGGTTCGACGAAAGTTTCTCCAAAAGCCCTTTCATACGGCTTCCGGCAACTGCTTCCAAATTCGTACTCATCATCTGCATTCCATATAAAAATAATGCCAACCCGCCAAGCAGGCCAAATAAAATACTAATACTCATTTGTATCTCCTTTTTTTAAATCTCCCAATCCTTTGCATTTCTTTTCGGACTTTTAATTACAAGTTCCGGACTTTTCGCACTCACTTTCGTATTCGGCGGAATCGATGTTGTAATGAACGTATTTCCGCCAATGATTGTATTTTCTCCAATCACAGTCTCTCCGCCAAGTACCGTTGAGTTTGAATAAATCGTTACATTATTTTCAATTGTCGGATGCCGCTTTACTCCTGCAAGCTGCTGACCGTCTCTCGTAGAAAGCGCTCCGAGTGTAACACCCTGATAGAGTTTTACATTTTGCCCAATCTCTGTTGTCTCTCCAATTACCACTCCTGTACCATGGTCAATAAAAAAATATTCTCCAATCGATGCGCCCGGATTAATATCAATTCCGGTTCTTCCATGAGCATATTCTGACATAATGCGTGGAAGAAACGGTACTTCTTCCTGATAAAGTACATGGGCAACCCGATATACATAAATCGCAAATAATCCCGGATAGGAATAAATGATCTCTTCTTTACTCTTAGCTGCCGGATCTCCGTCAAACCCTGCCTGAATATCTGTCAAAAGTGTTCTTTGAAGCTTCGGCAATTCCTCAAAAAATCTCTGGCAGATCTTATCTGCCTCCTCATCCCGTTCAGCCTCACATGCCTCTATTTCTCTAAAATAGGCCATTGCAATCGCAACCTGCTCCTTTAACATACAATACAGGTGACTGATCCTGTAGCCGATATAACAATTTACATCTCCGTCCAGCGCTGCATCTTTCCCGAAATATCCAGGAAATATAATCTTCTTCAATTCCCGGATAAATTCAATAATCACTGCCCGTTCCGGCATCTTCTTCCCCGGCTTCGGCCGAAACAGTTCTTCTTCTTCGTAATTCTTGCAGATCTCCCTGGCAGCTCCTGCTATACTTTCACCGATTCCCTGCATCTGATCCCTCCTATTTGTTTTTTCTGCTAAAGACTGTCATAAAACTCTATCTCTTTATAAATAGTATGAAATTTCTTCACAATATGAGCGTGTCCATATAAAGTGATTACATCATCTTTCGCTTCTTTAAGATCACTACTGTCACGCAGCAGATCACAAGCGTCATGAGACAAATAATTCCAAATCCATATGGATTCTGTGAAAGAGGCATCCCGCTTGCCTCAACATTCATCCCGTACAGCCCGGAAATAATTGTCGGAATCGCCATTACAATCGTAATCGAAGCTAAATATTTCATTACATTATTCAAACGATTATTAATGACCGTTGACAGCAATTCCTTTGTACCACTGATAATATCTCTGTAAATCTGTGTCATTTCAATCGCCTGCGTATTCTCGACAATCACATCTTCCAAAAGTTCACTGTCCTCCGGATACTGCTTAATCCGTTCATATCTTGTCAGTCTGTTTAATACAACTCCATTCTTCCGCAAAGATGTTGCAAAATATACAAGGTTTGACTCTAATTCATGAAGATCGATGAGATCAGAATCTTCTGTGTTCTTATGAATGCTTGCCTCGATTTCCGTTCTTCTGCGGTTAATGACTCTCAGATAACTCTGATAATACATACAACAGCGATACAACAGCTGATATACAAAGCGCATACGTTTCTTTGTACTGAAATCTTTCAGGCGATGATCTGTAAAATAATCCAGCACCGCATTTTCTTCCGCGCAGACAGTAATGATTACCGATTCTGTCAAAATAATACCAAGAGGGATTGTTGTGTACGCTTCCCTTCCATGTCGTACTTCTCTTGACGGAATATCTACAAGGATGAGTGTATATCCGTCTTCAATACTGACACGGGCACTCTCCTCATCATCAAGCGCTGTTCTAAGATCAAGAATATCAATCTCGAATTCTGCTGCCACTTCCCGACATTCATCCAGTGTCGGACTCGTAAGCTGTATCCATGTACCATCTTCCGGTTTTTCCAGAGCGTGCATAACACCATGTTCTGTCTTATAAATTCCTACCATGACCACTCTTCCCCCTGTTTTTATTCCCGTTTATGCGTCTGAAGTTCCGGATGCGCATCTACACATGCATCAATCTCTTTTCTCAGATTTTCTTCGGAAACACAGGAGTATGTTCCACTGATTTCCAGTTTGCGAAATTCTTTCGGGCGCTCTGTCATCATATAAACAGTAGCCTCTTCCAGGCCCTGTTCTGTGCGGACCGGAAAATGTCGTCTCGTATACAGCGGTACATTTTCCCAAATATCTGCCCGATCAAGCTCCTCTTCCGTCAGATCAAGCACCATTCCGCTTACACTGCTGCCCTCACATTCGGTAAGATCATAATATTCCAATGCACAGTTTACCGCAAAATTCTCCAAGATACCTTTTCGTCCCTGTATCACCCTTCCAAGAATCTTTTCCTGCACATACGGATGTTGGAATGTTCCATATGTAAATAGCTTTTCCATAACTTACCCCTACTTTCCTAGTATTACTTTTATAAATAAAGCCGCAAGCACAAATATCACGACCGGTTTTACAATCTTTGTTCCATCCTTGACAACCATTCCCGCACCCACATAATGTCCGGCAATACAACAAACAGCTCCGGCAATTCCAAGTCGATAATCCACTGCTCCGCTGATAAGAAATGTAATCAGCGCCGATACATTGCTTGACAAATTAATGATCTTCGTAGCAGCACTTGCCTGTTTCATAGAAAGATGGGTAATTCCTGTCAAAACAAGCAGCAGAAAGGTTCCGGTTCCAGGTCCGTACAACCCGTCATACATTCCAATCCCAAACGCTGCTGCAAGCGTCAAAAAGATTCTTTTCTTTCCCGGAAGCGGTTGTGCCTCCTTCTCCTCTGAAAATGATTTATTTCTCAATACAAAAAATGCTACTACCGGCAGTACAATCAGCATCAGGTTCTCAATAATCTTCTCCGGAACAAACAATGCAATCCTGGAACCCGCTGCGCTTCCGGCTATTGCTGCCACAGCAGCTAAGGCAGCCAGCAGACCGATTCCTTTCAAATAACCGTTTTTCATATACCTGATTGTTGAAATCAATGTTCCGCTAGTAGACGAGAGTTTATTTGTTCCAAGCGCCATGTGGGGCGGAATCCCTGCAAATAGATAGGCTGGAAGCGAAATAATCCCCCCACCTCCTGCAATCGCATCCACAAAGCCTGCAAGAAAGACTAGTGGACACACAATCAGCAGTCCCTGTAACTCCATATTTCTTTCCTCCTCAACTTTCATTCACATTCTTTTTTAGTATAGCATTGAATGGGGGGCTATGTTAAGATAATTATAATATTTTTCATGAGAAAATTGCATAAAAATTTAAAAGAATGGAGAACAACCAATGAAACGAAATATAAAGATGATACTAGAATACGATGGAACCCGCTATTATGGATGGCAGCGTCTCGGAAATGATACTAACACAAACACAATTCAGGGAAAGCTGGAAGAGGTACTCTCCAAAATGACCGGAGAAGAAATTTCTGTTATTGGTTCCGGGCGAACAGATGCCGGTGTTCATTCTCTCGGACAAACTGCTAACTTTCATACTAACTGCTGCAGATCCTGTCAGGAAATTCGCACATATCTGTCTTCCTATCTTCCAAAGGATATTTTTGTATATTCCGTAGAAGACGTTCCTGAACGATTTCACAGCCGCCTAAGCGCCTCTGCCAAGACTTATCTGTACCGTATTGCAAAGCCGGATTGCCCTTCTGTTTTCGATCGCAAATATACCTGGCAGTTTCCGGAAACATTAAACCTTTCTGCCATGCGTCAGGCAGCTTCCGTGCTGATCGGTGTTCATGATTTTAGAGGATTTTCTTCTTTGAAAAAAACAAAGAAATCCACTGTCCGGGAAATCTACTCACTTGATATCATCGAGTTGGAACGCGAGATTCAAATTCGTATCCGCGGAAATGGATTTCTTTATAATATGGTACGCATTATCTGTGGAACCCTTGTAGATATTGGGCGGGGCACACTTCCTCAAACTGCCGCAGCACAGATTCTTTCCTCCTGCGACCGGAAAGATGCGGGAATTACCGCTCCTCCACAGGGACTCTTTTTAGAAACAGTCGAATATCCTGAAAGCACTCTGCAAATGAATCACTAAAGTGCTTTCATTTCCGCTGCAACTTTTGCCAGGTCTTCCCGAATGGAGATCTTCTGTGGACATACCGTCTCACATTTGCCGCATTTGACACAGTGATCTGCCCTGGATTCCTCTTCCCAGCCTTCCCATCGCTTTTTGATCTGGGATGTGTTTTCGTAGATTGCATGTTCATTCCACAGCTTAAAGTTTGCCGGAATATTTACCCCTGCCGGGCAAGGCATACAGTAAGCGCATCCTGTACAGCCATTCTTTACTCTTGCTTTCAGTCCGTTTGCCGTATCCTCAATTAGCTTCTGCTCTTCTTCTGACAGCGGATGAAAGTTCTGGAATACATGCAGATTGTCTTCCACCTGCTCCATAGTGCTCATACCGCTTAAAATAACTTTGACATTGGAAAATGTTCCCACAAACCTAAGCGCCCATGAAGCTACGCTCTCTTCCGGCGCCATCGCCTTTAACGGACCTTCTGCCTGTGACGGAAGCGATGCAAGCATACCTCCTTTGATCGGCTCCATAATAACAACCGGGATTCCTTTTTCCTCTGCCAGATGATAGCCTTTTAATCCTGCCTGTTCTTCTGTATCCATATAATTAAACTGAATTTGGCAGAAATCCCAATGATAGTAATTCAGAATCTCCTCAAATACTTCATAATCGTCATGGAAAGAAAATCCAATATATCTAATCTTTCCTTTCGCACACATCTCTTCAAGATATGGAATGATTCCAAGATCTACTACCTTCTGAAAACGTGCTTTGTCAAGCGCATGCAATAAATAAAAATCCACATAATCTTTATGCAGTCTTTCCAGCTGCTCTTCAAAGATATGCTTTGCATCTTCCAGTGTCTCAAGTTTCCAGATTGGAAGTTTTGTTGCCAGGTAATAATCTGCACGATTATATTTATCAAGTACACGTCCCACAAAAGGCTCGCTGTCCCCATTATGGTACGGGTATGCCGTATCAATATAATTCACGCCGCCTGCAATAGCACAGTCGATCATCTTTTCTGCTTCCTGCTCATCAATCTTTCCCTCTTCTGTCATTGGAAAACGCATACATCCAAATCCAAGCAAAGACGTTTCCACCCCTAATTTTTCAAATTCCCTTTTTTCCATATTGCTGTCTCCTTTGTCATGTATTTATCGCATTCAATAGATTTCTTTTATTGTATCACGAAATGAGATTTCTTTGAAGCACTCTTCATATCTATTCTGCGCGGATTGCCCAACGCATTTTTGTAGAGCGGGCACGGCTGTTCATAATACACTCTTCCTTTGACGGACGAATCACATCTTCTGCCACATCACTGTAAATTCCTTGTCGCTTAAATTCCTTAAAGGCTTTTTTAACAATCCTGTCTTCTCCGGAATGGAACGTCAAAATGGCTGCCCTTCCGCCCGGTGCAAGAATTTCCGGCAATTTTTCCATAAACGTATATAATACCTCATACTCGCTGTTTACATCAATCCGCAGCGCCTGAAACGTTCTTTGGCAGGATTTCTTTACCGCTTCTTTTCGCTCTGCTTCCGGAAGAAAGCAAAGCGCCTCTTCAATCGTTTCCTGCAGCATCGTTGTCGTCGCAATACGGATTCCCTGTTTTCTCTTTCGCATTACTTTGGCTGCAATCTCTGCCGCATACGGTTCATCGGAATTCTCAATCAACATTCCCACCAGTTCTTCTTCTGAAACCGAATTCAATCTTTCTGCCGCTGAAATTCCTTTCTGCGGATTTAGGCGAAGATCTAACGGTCCTTCAATCTTATAAGAAAAACCCCTGTCCGGATTATCAATCTGCATCGAGGATACTCCAAGATCTGCCAGTACAAAGTCAAATTTTCCTGCCTCTGCCGCCACCTGATCTGCATCTGCAAAATTAATATTGCGAATTGTCAGAATCTCCGGTCCATAACCAAGACTTTCTAAGCGTTCTTTCGTTTTCACTGACTCAATCGGATCGATATCTAATGCATACATATGCCCTTCGCCCTTCAGACATTTCATCATCTCCAACGTATGTCCTCCATAACCAAGTGTTGCATCCAAGCCTTTTTGTCCCGGTTGAATCTGCAGAAAATCCAGAATTTCTTTTACACAGATTGAAATATGCATTCCTGCCGGAGTTCCGCCTTTATCAATAATGTGCTTTACCATTTCCGGATATTTTTCCGGCTGCAATTCTTTATATTTTTCTTTATAACTGCGAGGATGTGTTCCTTTATACCGTACGCGTCTTTTATGCTTTTGTTCCTGTTCCATATTCCTTCCCTTTCCGTTTTGAAGTTCTTTGTTTCCTGTTCTATTTATACATGAATAATATCATAAAACACTACAATATACCATCAGAAAACCTAACACACACGATAAGCAGTATCACAGAGCAAAGAAAAAGAGCCTATGCCCTTTATTTACAAGGGTTAGGCTCTTAAATATTCTTATACTAATTCCATAAGAACTTCCATTGCAGCATCACCTTTACGAAGACCGATCTTGATGATTCTTGTGTATCCACCTTTACGGTTTTCATATTTTGGTGCGATTTCGTCGAACAGTTTTGCAACTAAATCAACTTCTTCTGCTTTTTTCTTTCCAGCTGGAACTTCTTTCACTGGGTAAAGAACTTTTAACATTTCACGTCTTGCATGAAGTCTTGATGGTTTATCTTTTTTGATTGTTTTTTCAACTTCGTCGTATACAGTTACTTTCTTTCCGTCTACAACTTCTTTTACTCTCTTACCATCTTTGTCTTTTCTGGCAACTTTAGCTTTTACAGTAACTTCTTCGTAGTTATCTTTTTCTTTTACTGCTAAAGCAATCAGACCTTCTGCAACTTTTCTGATTTCTTTTGCTTTTGCCTCTGTTGTAACGATCTTGCCGTTAGCTAATAAAGCTGTAACCTGAGATCTGATCAGTGCTTTTCTCTGACTGGATGTTCTTCCAAGTTTTCTATAATTTGCCATTGTAATTTTCCTCCAATAATATGCAGCAAATACATGCGTCTTCGGGCTTACTGCATCTGCCGTCTGGTTATGCGTCTTCGGGCTTACTAGCCAGAATTATTCTTCTCCCGGATTTAATTCTAATCCGAGCTCTTTTAATTTCGCAAGTACTTCTTCAAGAGACTTACGTCCGAGGTTACGAACTTTCATCATATCCTCCGGAGTTCTGTTTGTAAGTTCTTCTACCGTATTGATACCTGCACGTTTCAGGCAGTTGTATGAACGAACGGAAAGTTCAAGTTCATCAATGCTCATCTCAAGGACTTTTTCTTTCTCATCGTCCTCTTTCTCAATCATAACTTCTGCTGCCTGAGCAACTTCTGAAAGATCGATGAAGAGTTTCAGATGTTCGTTAAGTACCTTCGCTGCAAGACTGACTGCTTCATCCGGCACAAGTGTTCCATTTGTATAAACATCAAGTGTCAGTTTATCGTAGTCAGTAATCTGTCCGACACGCGTATTCTGAACTGTCAGGTTTACACGTTCTACCGGTGTGTAGATAGAATCAATCGGAATGACACCAATTGGAAGGTCTTCTCGTTTATTCTTCTCTGCACTTACATAACCTCTGCCTTTTGTAATCGTCAGTTCCATGTATAATTTGCTGTCTACGCCTCCGTTCAAAGTTGCGATCACTGTGTCCGGATTCATAATTTCGATATCAGGATCTGCCTGAATATCTGCAGCTGTTACTACACCTTCGCCTTCGAAGTCAATATAAGCAGTCTTTGGTTCATCTGTTTCTGAAGAATTTTTGATAGCTAAAGTCTTGAGATTCATGATGATCTCTGTCACGTCTTCTTTTACGCCCGGAATTGAGCTGAATTCGTGAAGTACACCTTCAATCTTTACCTGACTGATAGCAGCTCCCGGAAGAGAAGAAAGCATAATTCTTCTCAGGGAGTTTCCAAGTGTAGTACCGTAACCTCTTTCGAGCGGCTCTACAACAAATCTGCCATATTTTTTATCTTCTGAAATCTCAGTAATTTCGATATTTGGTTTATTAAAATCAAACACTACAAAGCCCTCCTTATGGGTTAATAAAATGTTGAGGGTTCCTTCTATTTAAACCTTATGGCCTATTTAGAATATAACTCGACGATTAACATTTCGTCAACCGGTACATCAATTGCTTCACGGTGTGGAA
Organism: Faecalicatena sp. Marseille-Q4148; assembly: GCA_018228665.1. Taxonomy (NCBI): domain Bacteria; kingdom Bacillati; phylum Bacillota; class Clostridia; order Lachnospirales; family Lachnospiraceae; genus Faecalicatena; species Faecalicatena sp. Marseille-Q4148. Next base: position 2,775,184 of record CP073692.1, on the reverse strand, counting down.
GTTCTTTTACTGCACCTTTTAAGTTTTCAGCATCAACATCTAACCATTCCGGAACTAATCTTCCGCCTGTTACTTCCAGGATGTCTTTGTATCTCTGAGAACCTTTGCATTTTTCTTTGATTTCAATTGTATCTCCGGCTTTTACAAGGTAAGACGGGATGTTTACCTGTTTTCCGTTAACTAAAACGTGTTTGTGGTCAACGATCTGACGAGCTTCACGTCTTGTTCTTGCAAATCCAAGACGGAATACAACGTTATCTAATCTTGACTCAAGAAGAACCATAAGGTTTTCACCAGTCATACCACTCATGCGCTGAGCTTTCTTGAAGTAGTTACGGAAAGGTTTTTCTAATACGCCGTAGATGAATTTCGCTTTCTGTTTCTCGCGTAACTGGAGACCATACTCGCTCATTTTTCTATTTGCTCTTTTTAACTGTCTGTTAGATTTTTTATCAATTCCTAAGTAGATTGGGTCCATTCCTAATGAACGGCATCTTTTAAGAACCGGAACTCTATTTACTGCCATGTTCTTCTATCCTCCTAAAATTAGACTCTTCTGCGTTTTGGTGGACGGCAACCATTATGTGGTACCGGAGTTACATCTTTGATACTTGTTACATCAATACCGCATGCCTGTAATGCACGGATTGCTGCTTCTCTTCCTGAACCCGGTCCTTTTACCATAACGTCTACTGATTTCAGACCATGAACTAATGCTGCTTTAGCTGCTGTTTCAGCTGCCATCTGTGCAGCATATGGAGTAGATTTCCTTGAACCTCTAAATCCAAGACCACCGGCACTTGCCCATGATAAAGCATTTCCCTGTGCATCTGTCAATGTAACGATTGTATTATTGAAAGATGACTGGATATGTGCCTGTCCGCGTTCAACGTTTTTCTTGACACGTTTTTTTGTCACTTTTTTTGTAACTTTTTTAGCCATTTAAACTAACCTACACTTTCCTATATGATATAATTTCTTCGTTTCTAAATCTTTAAGCTGCATCATGCAGCCCGTCCAAACCGAATGCAGTTGCTTTATTATTTTTTCTTGTTAGCAACAGTTCTCTTCGGACCTTTTCTTGTTCTGGCATTTGTTTTTGTCTTCTGTCCACGAACAGGAAGTCCTTTTCTATGACGGATACCTCTGTAGCATCCAATCTCCTGTAATCTCTTGATGTTTAAAGCGATTTCTCTACGAAGATCACCTTCTACCATCTGTGTTTCATCGATTACAGCACTGATTTTCTTAACTTCATCATCTGTTAAGTCTCTTACACGAGTATCTGGATTTACACCAGCCTCTGTTAAAATACGGTTCGCACTTACTCTTCCGATTCCATAAATATAAGTAAGTCCGATTTCTACACGTTTGTCTCTTGGTAAGTCTACACCAGCAATACGAGCCATTGTAAAATTCCTCCATTTTGAATTCTGTCAGTCCGCTCACACAGCTCCTTGTCGCCAAAGCCTGAAATGTGTGTGTGATGACTGCTCTTATTAATATTGTCTCAAATTGGGGAGTAAGAAAAATTTTTCACTCCCAGCCGCGCGACCGCGCAGCCTTTCCGGCCACCTTACGGTAATGACGAGCCGGTATTATAAGCAATATACCAGGGATCGAATATGGTATGTGACACCCGATCCTTACACCAATGTGCCTGTAGAAGACTCTGGTGCGTCCTTGTATATTTTAATAGCAGTTCCACACGACCGTGTGTGTCATCTGCTACAGCCGCCTAATGAAAATGTTGCACTCTTTTTTTAAGTGCGGGATACAAACATAGTCAATAATTAACCCTGACGCTGTTTGTGCTTAGGATTCTCACAGATTACTCTGATGCTTCCTTTTCTCTTGATGATTTTGCATTTTTCGCAAATCGGTTTAACTGATGATCTAACCTTCACGTCAAATCCTCCTTTCCCTAAGTGCCTGCCTACATTTCAATAACTTGCGAAGAAAACTCCGCAAGCGTACGCTAATTATTATAGCACCTTTATCCCTGAAAAGTCAATAGTTTTATTTATCTCTCCAGATAATTCTTCCTTTTGACAAATCATACGGAGACAGCTCCAATGTTACTTTATCTCCAGGTAAGATTTTAATAAAGTTCATACGGAGTTTCCCACTGATATGAGCCAGCACCTGATGTCCGTTCTCAAGTTCTACTCTGAACATTGCGCTTGGCAGTTTTTCAATTACAACTCCTTCAATTTCAATCACGTCACTCTTTGACATACTCTTCCTCCTTGTGTCCGGTCTTACGTTCCTGAACATAATCTTTTATTATTTTTTTGATTTTTACATTGTCTGCTTCGGATATCTCATAATATCTGCAAATAGGCTGAACATGTATCTTTCGCTTCTTTTTCGGCTTATCGATCATTCTATGTACGCCGTCAACGACATAAATATATGCGCCCTCTTCTTTCCATATGAGATATATCTGATCTTTATCATGTCCCGCTTTTGATTTTACAAGCATTCCCGTTCTCATGTCAATCATATTTTATCCTCTTTTGGCAAAGTAAGGAACACCGGATCACCGGACTTATTTGTGATTGGCATCCCTATTCACCTAAAATTCTTTTGATATCATCAAATACAGCTTCAAGGTTCTGTGTTCCATCGATCGTTTTCAGAATGCCTTCTTCAGCATAATAGTCGATCAGAGGTTTTGTCTGTTCATGATACACCCCAAGACGTTTTGTTACCGTCTCTGGCTTATCATCATCGCGAAGTACGAGCTCGCTGCCGCATACATCACAGATTCCTTCTGTTTTTGGCGCTGCATAAACAACATGATATGTAGCCCCACAGGAGATGCAGGCTCTTCTTCCTGCCATACGTTTTACGATATTCTCATCCGGAACATCTACATTAAGTGCATAGTCTAAATGTTCTCCCAATCCACTCAGCGCTTTGTCGAGAGCTTCTGCCTGTGGGATTGTTCTTGGAAAACCATCGAGCACATAACCATTTTTGCAGTCATCATGCTCAACACGATCGATTACAAGATTTACTGTCAGTTCATCCGGAACAAGAAGTCCCTGATCCATGTAAGTCTTGGCCTGTTTTCCGAGCTCTGTTCCCTCTTTAATATTCGCGCGGAAAATGTCACCTGTAGAAATATGAGGAATCTGATATTTCTCTGATATTTTTTTTGCCTGAGTTCCTTTACCAGCTCCAGGAGCACCTAACATAATTATTTTCATAAAAAATCTCCTTATAGCGTTTTAACCCGCGAGATTTCTCTGAATAATTTCCAAGAAAAACCCGCGAGCTAAATATTAATTGTTCAAAAATCCTTTATAGTTACGCACAAGCATCTGTGATTCAATTTGTTTAATTGTCTCCAGAACGACACCTACAATAATGATGAGTGAAGTACCGCCAAATGAAACACTGGCATTAAACACACCATTAAAGAAAAATGGTACGATCTGAACAAGAATCAGTCCGCATACACCGATAAAGATAATCTTGTTTAAAATCTTTGTCAGGTAATCGACTGTTGGTTTACCCGGACGGATACCCGGAATAAATCCACCGCTCTTTTTCATATTATTTGCGATTTCTAATGGATTAAATGTAATAGAAGTATAGAAATATGCAAAAAATACAGTTAAAAGGATGTAAACCAGAAGTCCCCAGGAATATTTCAGCTGATCCGGATTACACCAGTTCTCGGAATTAAGTCCGCGTAAAATCTCACTTCCGATACCTGTTCCATTACCCTTTCCTAAGAAAGATGCAATGATAATCGGTGTCTGCATCAGTGATGATGCGAAAATAACCGGAATAACACCAGCTGTATTAACTTTCAGCGGAATATTTGAGGAACGACCGCCAAAGCTTTTTCTTCCCTGAATCTTCTGAGAATACTGAACCGCGATTCTTCTTTCCCCATCCTGTAAAATAATAACAAATACAACAAGGAAAATAATAATCGCAAGAATGATCACACCTGCAAGTCCAGCTTTTGCAAGGCTTTTGCCTTTCATAAACTGTTCATACAATCTTGTGAGATCACTTGGAACACGAGAAAGAATATTAATCAGCAACACGATTGAAATACCATTGCCGACACCCTTTTCTGTGATCCGCTCACCAATCCACATCAAGAATGCGGAACCGGCTGTTAAAGCAATTACAACAACTGCAGCATTTACAAAATTATATTCTACCAGAAGTCCCTGACGTCCAAATCCAACAGCCATTGCAGTAGACTGGATCAGCGCAAGAACAACCGTCACATAACGGGTAATTGTTGCAATCTTCTTTCTTCCGTCAGCGCCCTCTTTCTGCATTTCTTCAAGTTTTGGAATTGCAATTGTGAGCAGCTGCATAATGATAGAAGAAGTGATATACGGTGTAATGCTTAACGCAAATACAGACATTCTCTCAAAAGAACCACCGGTGAAGGCGTTAAAGAAATTAAACGCTTCACCAGTCTGGTTTGCAAAGAAGTTCTGAATGTAAGTTGGATCTACTCCCGGAGTCGGAAGCTGTGATCCGATTCGCACTACGATCAACATTAAAAATGTATAGATGATTTTCTTACGAATATCCTCAATTTGAAATGCTTTTCGGAATGTCTTAAGCATTAGATCACCTCTGCTTTTCCACCAAGTCCTTCAATTTTAGCTTTTGCGCCTTCACTGAATGCATTAACCTGTACTGTAAGTTTTTTAGTTAATTCACCGTTGCCAAGAATCTTCACACCATCTCTTGGGTTTTTAACAATTCCTGCCTCGATCAATGTATCTACAGTTACTACTGCATCATTTTCGAATACCTCTAATGCGCTAACATTGATACCTACGATTGTCTTAGAGTTTCTGCAAGTGAAACCTCTCTTTGGCAATCTTCTGTATAACGGCATCTGACCACCTTCAAAGCCTGGTCTCGGTGCTCCTGAACGAGCTTTCTGACCTTTATGACCTTTACCTGCAGTCTTACCGTTTCCTGAACCGTGTCCACGGCCTCTTCTGAAATTATCGTTCTGTTTTGAACCATCAGCTGGTCTTAAGTTTGATAAGTCCATTGTGACACCTCCTTATCTATTATTATACCTCTTCAACTTTTACAAGATATTCAACCTGTTTTACCATACCTCTTGTTGCGGCGTTATCTGGTAAAATAACAGTTTTGTTAAGTTTCTTTAAACCTAAAGCTTCTACTGTTCTTTTGTGCTTCGGTACAGCACCGATAGTAGATTTCACTAATGTTACTTTTAAATTTGCCATTTTATGCTCTCCTTCCTTAGCCTAAAATCTCTTCTACAGATTTGCCACGAAGTTTAGCAACTGCTTCCGGAGTTTTTACCTGGCTTAAACCAGCAATCGTAGCAAGAACTACGTTCTGTTTGTTGTTTGAACCAAGAGATTTTGTACGGATGTTCTTAATTCCAGCCATCTCGATTACCGCACGCGCAGGACCACCTGCGATAACTCCAGTACCTTCCGGTGCTTTCTTCAGTAACACGGAAGCGCTTCCGAATTTACCATATAAGTCATGTGTAATACTTTCGTTTTCATCTAAAGCAACAGTCACTAATTTTTTCATAGCGTCTTCTTTTCCTTTGCGGATAGCTTCCGGAATTTCTGTTGCTTTTCCTAAACCTGCACCAACATGGCCATTTCCATCACCAACAACTACTAAAGCTGTGAATCTGAAGTTACGACCACCTTTAACAACTTTGGTTACACGTTTAATTGATACTACTTTTTCTGTTAATTCTAATGAACTAGCATCAATACGATTCTGTCTCATGTGTCTTTCCTCCTAGAATTTTAATCCAGCTTCTCTAGCTGCGTCTGCTAATGCTTTTACTTTACCGTGGTAAATGAATCCGCCTCTGTCAAATACGACTTCTTCAATACCTTTTTCGATTGCTTTTTTAGCGATAACTGTTCCAAGGTATGCTGCTGCTTCAACATTGTTTGTTTTCTCAAGCTCAGCTTTCACATCTTTCTGAAGAGTGGAAGCAGAAACCAGAGTGTTTCCTACTGTATCGTCAATGATCTGAGCATACATATGATTATTGCTTCTGAACACAGCTAAACGCGGTCTCTCAGCAGTTCCGCTGAAACGATTACGTAATTTTCTATGTTTATTTACACGAACTTCTGTTCTTGATTTTTTACTAACCATTTTCGCACTCTCCTTAATTATTTCTTACCAGTCTTACCAACTTTACGTCTGATAACTTCATCAGCATATTTAATACCTTTTCCTTTGTACGGTTCAGGTCTTCTCTTATCTCTGATTTCAGCTGCGTACTGTCCAACTTTTTCTTTATCGATACCTTTAACTGTGATTTTGTTCTGTCCTTCAACAACACTTTCAATGCCTTCCGGATCGATCATTTCAACTGGATGAGAGTATCCGAGGTTCAGTGTTAATTTATTTCCTGATTTAGATGCTCTGTAACCTACACCGTTTACTTCAAGAACTTTTTCGTAACCGTTTGTTACACCAACAACCATGTTATTGATCAGAGTTCTTGTTAAACCATGTAAAGATTTCATTTTCTTTAAATCGTTTGGTCTTGTTACAACGATTGCATCGTCTTCTTTTTTGATTTCCATTTCAACTGGAAGCTCTCTTACAAGAGTTCCTTTAGGACCTGTTACAGTCACTTTGTTATTCTCAGCGATTTCAACAGTTACACCTGCTGGAATAGCTACCGGCAGTCTTCCTATACGTGACATTGCCTTTACCTCCTACTTAAATTCTCGGAACGGATATGATATCCGCTCTGTTTTCAGTTACTACCAAATAAAGCAAAGAACTTCTCCGCCTACACCTTTTGCTCTGGCTTCTTTATCTGTGATCACACCCTGGTTTGTAGAGATGATAGCTGTTCCAAGTCCACCAAGAACTCTCGGAAGCTCATCTTTACCAGCGTATACACGAAGACCTGGTTTTGAGATTCTCTTCAGTCCAGAAATAACTTTTTCGTTTTTATCTGCACCGTATTTTAATGTGATATGGATTGTTTTGAACACTCCATCTTCAATAAGGTCATATTTTGTAATATATCCTTCGTCTAAAAGAATATTTGCAATAGCAAGTTTCATTTTTGATGCCGGAACATCTACTGTATCATGTTTTGCAGTATTTGCGTTACGGATTCTTGTAAGCATATCTGCGATTGGATCACTCATAGTCATTTGAAGTTGCCTCCTTAAAAATATTATTGATTTGTTTCTTTTATAAACATCCTTCAGATGCCGCCCTGGCCGAAAAGCCCGGCGGCGCTGCTACGGATATCCTACTGCCTACCAGCTGGCTTTTCTTACGCCCGGGATTTCTCCCTTGTATGCTAATTCACGGAAGCAAACTCTGCAAATTCCGTATTTTCTTAAATATGCATGTGGACGACCACAAATTCTGCAGCGGTTGTATTCTCTAGTAGAGAATTTCTGTTTGCGCTGCTGTTTTAATTTCATTGCTGTCTTTGCCATGAATTTCCCTCCTTAATTATTTCGCAAATGGCATGTTAAACTGTCTTAAAAGTTCACGAGCTTCTTCGTCAGTTTTTGCTGTTGTAACAAAAATTACGTCCATACCTCTCACTTTATCTACTTTATCGTATTCGATTTCAGGGAAAATCAGCTGTTCTTTGATTCCAAGAGCATAGTTACCTCTTCCATCAAATGCGTTCGGGTTAACACCGCGGAAGTCACGTACACGAGGTAATGCAAGGTTCACTAAACGATCAACGAACTCATACATTTTTTCTCCTCTTAAAGTAACTTTACATCCGATCGGCATACCTTCTCTGATTTTGAAGTTCGCTACGGAATTCTTAGCTCTTGTAACGACAGCTTTCTGTCCGGAAATTTTTTCCATATCAGCGATAGCTGCGTCTAAAAGCTTAGCATTGTCTTTTGCTTCACCTACACCCATGTTGATAACAACTTTATCGAGTTTCGGCACTTCCATGATATTTTTATATCCAAATTTCTTGATCATTGCATCAATGATCTCGTTCTGATACTGTTCTTTCAGTCTACTCAACGCCCTGTACCTCCTTCCTAAAATTAATCAATTACTTCGCCTGTTGATTTTGCAAAACGAACTTTTTTGTCTCCATCCATTTTGAAACCTACTCTTGTAGCTGTTCCTTTGTGAATGTACATTACGTTTGAAATATCAATCGGGCCTTCCTGATGAATGATTCCGCCGTTCTGATTAGCAGCACTTGGTTTTGTGTGCTTTGTCAGCATGTTGATTCCTTCAACAAGCACTGTGCGGTTTTTAGGATTTACGGAAATAACTTTTCCTTCTTTGTCTTTATCTTTTCCGGCGATTACTTTAACTAAATCACCTTTTTTAATTTTCATAGTTGACATCCTCGGCACCTCCCTATAATACTTCCGGAGCCAGAGATACGATCTTCATGAACTGTTTCTCACGAAGTTCTCTTGCTACTGGTCCAAAAATACGAGTTCCTCTTGGGTTTTTGTCATCTTTAATAATTACAGCTGCGTTTTCATCGAAACGGATGTAAGAACCATCTTTACGACGTGTGCTCTTTACTGTACGAACAACAACAGCTTTCACTACATCACCTTTTTTAACAACGCCGCCTGGTGTTGCATCTTTAACAGAAGCAACGATAACGTCGCCGATATTAGCATATCTTCTAGTAGAGCCACCTAATACGCGGATGCAAAGAAGTTCTTTTGCTCCTGTATTGTCTGCTACTTTCAGTCTACTTTCTTGCTGAATCATTGCAGGTAAACCTCCTTCAATTATTTAACTTTTTCCATAACTTCGACAAGTCTCCATCTCTTATCTTTTGATAACGGTCTTGTCTCCATAACTTTTACTTTATCACCAATGTTGCATTCGTTGTTCTCATCATGTGCTTTTAATTTGTATGTTCTCTTCACGATTTTGTTGTAAAGAGGATGTTTTACATGGTTCTCAACTGCAACTACGATTGTTTTATCCATCTTGTTGCTGATAACCTTACCAACACGAGTTTTTCTAAGGTTTCTTTCCACAACTGTCACTCCTTTCCGGACTTGTTCAATAATTATTTACCAGCGTTTTCAGTGATTGCTGTCTGAATTCTGGCAATATTTCTTCTAACTTCTTTGATTCTGCTTGTGTTATCTAACTGATTTGTTGCGTTCTGGAATCTTAAGTTGAAAAGTTCCTTTTTAGCAGCTACTAATTCTTCATTTAATTCTGCAGCTGATTTTGTCTTTAAATCTTCTACAAATGTCTTAATTTTCACTGTTATCACCGCCTTCTAAGTCTGCGCGAGAAACTATTTTACATTTACAAGGTAACTTGTGTGTTGCAAGACGAAGAGCTTCTCTAGCTACTTCTTCCGGAACTCCTGAAATCTCGAACATTACACGGCCCGGTTTTACAACAGCTACCCAGTATTCTAATGTTCCTTTACCGGAACCCATACGAGTCTCAGCTGGTTTTGTAGTTACTGGTTTATCTGGGAATATTTTGATCCAAACTTTACCACCACGTTTGATGTAACGTGTCATAGCGATACGGGCAGCTTCGATCTGGTTTGAACGAATCCAGCATGGCTCCGTTGCAACGATACCATATTCACCATTTGAAATCGTATTTCCTCTTAAGGCTTTACCTTTCATAGAGCCACGGAACTGTTTACGACGTTTTACTCTTTTTGGCATTAACATTATTTATCGCTCCCTTCCTTAGTTGCCTTTGTTGGAAGAACTTCGCCTTTGTAGATCCAAACTTTCACACCTACTTTTCCGTAAGTTGTGTCAGCTTCTGCGAAGCCATAATCAATATCTGCTCTTAATGTCTGAAGCGGAATTGTTCCTTCGCTGTAGAACTCTGTACGAGCCATATCAGCTCCGCCAAGACGTCCGGAAACTGCTGTTTTAACACCAAGTGCTCCGGCTTTCATTGTTCTTGACATACAAGATTTCATAGCACGTCTGAAAGAGATACGGTTCTCTAACTGTAATGCAATGTTCTCAGCTACTAACTGAGCATCTTTGTCTGGTCTCTTGATTTCTTTAATATCAACAATAAGTTTTTTATCTGTAAATTTCTGAAGTTCTGCTTTTACTTTCTCAATCTCAGAACCGCCTTTACCAATTACTACACCTGGTTTAGCTGTGTAGATAATGATTTTTACACGGTCAGAAGCTCTTTCGATTTCGATTTTAGAAACTCCAGCACTGTATAATTTCTTCTTAAGAAATGTTCTGATCTTGTGGTCCTCTACTAAGCAGTCTGCAAAATCAGCTTCTGCATACCATTTAGAGTCCCAGTCTTTAATAACACCGACTCTTAAGCCATGAGGATTAACTTTCTGTCCCATGATTGCCCTCCTTATCTTTCATTCAGCACAAGTGTAATGTGGCTCATTCTCTTTTCGATTCTGTAAGCTCTGCCCTGTGCTCTCGGTCTGATTCTCTTCATTGTTGGTCCTTTATTTGCATAGCATTCTTCAATATAAAGGTTCTCAGCGTTCATACCGTTATTGTTTTCAGCATTAGCGATTGCTGATTCTAATAATTTCTTTATAATACTTGAAGCATATCTTGGGTTGTATGTTAAAATACCAAGTGCTGTTGTTACATCCTTACCTCTGATGGCATCCAATACGAAACATGCTTTCTGAACAGATACTCTTGCGTAAGATAACTTAGCTGATGGTCTGTTGTCTTTCTGAGCATTTCTCTCTCTCTTGATTTGGGATCTATGTCCTTTAGCCATGGATGAAACCTCCTTTCGAATACGTTATCTATTATCTAACTCTTGATTTCTTTTCGTCTTTTCCGTGTCCTCTATATGTTCTTGTAGCAACGAACTCTCCGAGTTTGTGGCCTACCATATCTTCTGTAACATATACCGGAACGTGTTTTCTTCCGTCGTGAACAGCGATTGTGTGTCCAACGAATGAAGGGAAGATTGTTGAACGACGTGACCATGTCTTAATAACTGATTTATCACCTGCAGCGTTCATAGCATCTACTTTTTTCAGTAAGCTTGCATCTGCAAATGGTCCTTTCTTCAGTGAACGAGCCATTAGGTTTTACCTCCTTGAAATGAATTATTTAATACCTTTTCCGTCTCTTCTTCTTACGATTAATTTGTTAGAAGATTTGTTTTTCTTTCTTGTCTTGAGACCAAGTGCAGGTTTGCCCCAAGGTGTACATGGACCCGGACGGCCGATTCCACATTTACCTTCACCACCACCGTGCGGATGGTCATTAGGGTTCATAACAGAACCACGAACTGTTGGGCGGATACCCATGTGACGTTTACGTCCTGCTTTACCTACGTTGATCAGGTTGTGCTCGCCGTTACCAACTACACCGATAGATGCGCGGCATACAAGCGGAACCATTCTCATTTCACCAGATGGTAATCTAAGTGTTGCGTATTTTCCTTCTTTAGCCATTAACTGAGCGCTGTTTCCAGCTGAACGAACAAGCTGTCCGCCTCGTCCCGGATAAAGCTCAATGTTATGGATCTGTGTACCAACCGGGATTTCAGAAAGCGGCAGGCAGTTTCCTACTCTAACTTCTGCTTCCGGTCCGTTCATAACTTTCATACCGTCTGTTAATCCCTGTGGAGCTAAGATGTATGCTTTTTCTCCATCAGCGTAGCAGATCAGTGCGATGTTAGCTGTTCTGTTTGGATCGTATTCGATTCCGATTACTGTAGCCGGAATTCCGTCTTTATTTCTCTTGAAATCGATTACTCTGTATTTTCTCTTTTCTCCGCCTCCGCGGTGTCTTACTGTGATTTTACCCTGTGCATTACGACCAGCTGTTTTCTTCAGAGAAACTACCAATGATTTCTCTGGAGTTGTCTTTGTGATTTCTGCGAAATCAGAGCTTGTCATATGTCTTCTGGAAGGTGTGTAAGGGCTATATGTTTTAATTCCCATTACTGTCTCTCCTTTCAACTCCTAATTATTCGTTTCACGGATTTGCACCGTATATAGTTTCAATTCTGTTCGCGACTGCTTCTTACAGTCCTTCGAAGATCTCGATATCTGCGCTGTCAGCTGTTAACTGAACGATCGCTTTCTTTGTTTTAGCTGTTTTTCCAACTGTCATTCCACGTCTTTTGGATTTTCCATCCATATTCATTGTGTGAACACTTGCAACTTTTGTTCCTGCGAACATTTTTTCAACAGCTTCTTTTACCTGATTTTTTGTTGCTTCTGTGTGTACTAAGAAAGTATATTTCTTTTCACCCATAAGCTCCATGCTCTTCTCAGTGATAACTGGTTTGAGGATTACGTCATAATATTTAATGTTTGCCATTATGCATACACCTCCTCGATTTTTTCAACAGCTGCCTTTGTAGCGATAACTGTGTTATATTTTAAGATGTCATATACATTAATTGTATTTGTATGTGCTGTCTTCACATCTGCGATATTTCTTGCAGAGATTTCAGCATTTTTGTTTCCATCTTCAAGAACTACTAAAGCTTTGTTTACTTTTAAGTTGTTCAGCATATTCTGGAAATTCTTTGTTTTGATTTCAGCGAAGTTCATCTCATCAACTACGATGAATTTCTGTTCTGCAACTCTTGATGTAAGAGCAGATTTCAGAGCAGCTCTCTTCTCTTTTTTGTTTAATTTGAAAGAGTAGTCTCTTGGTGTTGGAGCAAATACAACTCCACCGCCTGTCCACTGTGGAGATCTTGTTGAACCCTGTCTTGCATGACCTGTTCCTTTCTGTCTCCATGGTTTTCTTCCGCCTCCGGAAACTTCAGAACGTGTTTTAGCTTTCTGTGTTCCCTGACGTTTATTTGCAAGCTGGCTTACAACTGCCATGTGCACTAAGTGTTCGTTTACTTCAACACCGAATACTGCATCATTTAAGTCGATTGTTCCAACTTCTTTACCTTCGATATTGTAAACAGCTACGTTTGCCATTTATGTGTTCCTCCTTTCCTGATGAAACCTATTTAGATTTCACAGATTCCTTAATTGTCACTAATGATTTTTTCGGTCCCGGTACTGAACCCTTAACTAAGATAAGGTTGTTCTCTGCATCTACTCTCACTACTTCAAGATTCTGAACTGTGATTTTTTTGCTTCCCATATGTCCTGGCATCTTTTTGCCTTTGAACACTTTACTCGGATCAGATGCAGCGCCGTTGGAACCTGCGTGACGGTGGAATTTAGAACCGTGAGCCATAGGTCCTCTGTGCTGATTATGTCTCTTAATAGCACCCTGGAATCCTTTACCTTTTGAAATAGCTGTTGCATCAATCTTATCGCCTGCTGCGAAGATATCTGCTTTGATTTCCTGGCCAAGTGCATATTCTTCAGCGTTTTCAAACTTGAACTCGCGAACGAATTTCTTTCCAGCAACACCAGCTTTTTCAAAATGTCCTTTTTCAGCTTTTGTTACACCGTGTCTGTGCACGATTTCTTTCTTACCGTTCTTGTCTGTGTTTACGATTCTGTCTTTTTTGTCAACGAATCCGACCTGAACAGCTTTGTAACCGTCGTTGTCTTCTGTCTTAACCTGTGTTACTACACATGGTCCAGCCTGAAGTACAGTTACCGGAGTTAAAACTCCATGCTCGTTGAAGATTTGAGTCATTCCGACTTTTGTAGCTAAGATAGCTTTCTTCATTATTCTTACCTCCTGTGATTTACAGCGGAACACTTTATGTGTTCATCCTAAATTTTAGGATTGATACTGTCTTATTTGTTTTTCATTTTGATGTCGATATATACACCAGCCGGCATTTCTAATCTTGATAATGCATCAACAGTTTTCTGTGTTGGTGTGATGATATCGATCAGTCTTTTATGAGTTCTCTGTTCGAACTGTTCTCTGGAATCTTTGTATTTGTGAGTTGCTCTTAAGATTGTAACAACTTCTTTCTTTGTCGGTAACGGCACCGGTCCGCTCACCTGTGATCCATTCTTTTTAACAGTTTCGATGATTTTTTTAGCAGATGCATCAACTAACTGATGATCATATGCTTTTAATGTGATTCTCATTACTTGACTTGCCATAAAAAAAGTCGCCTCCTTTTCGTACTTTCAAACTCAGTACGACAAGCGGTGACTGTACACTCTCCCGTGTGTGTCCTCTTATACCCACACGTTGTTACCATATTTCAATGGCCGTTATGAATTCGTACAGTGACTTGTCGCCAGTTTCCTAACTTGACATTCGCTCCACGGAAAACCTGCCATGCGGTATTGCCTTCCATCCCACAGGCAGCAACCTCACGCTTCAACGCTATCATGTCACAGCTTTTTCATTATATAAGATGATCCGTCAGATTTCAAGTATTTTTTATAATATTTTTACAAATTATTGCACTTTTTCCAAAACATTGAATTCTAACGTTTTTTCTACATTTCTTTTGTGCATTATTGCCGAATCTGGATTTGTATCCGCTCACTCCATGCCGTCTTTCCGGCTTTTCTTTATTCTTCTTCGCCATCCTCTTTTTTATTGCTTACCGCAGTAAGAAGTTCCAATGTAATCGCAACTGCCGCAATCATAACAATGATTACCTTTGCATATAATGCCCATTCTGCCCCAAGATATCTTTCAGATAGTCCCATTCCAATCATCGCTAACAACACTGTAATTACTACTTTTATGATTCTGGCCATATTTCCTCCTTATACTTTCCATTTTATAATCATTCTCTTCCTTATATAATAAAGAAGATTCCCATACCATCCTTCAATGATTCCATCCATGCAGTTATTTACACATTTTCCTCATTTTCAGTTTCAGCATCGCTGCAGCCTTTCTTGCATCCAATGTATTTACGCTATTTTCACCAAGCACACATGTTTCTACCCCTGATGGATTCTTATTAATATCAACAATCGCATCCAGATTATCGCTCTCCACAACAAACTGTCCGGCTGTTCCGCAAAAATCCAGTCCCGCAACTGCAATCCCCCGTTTTGCAAGCTGGTCTACTGTATTCACATAATCTACATCGCTATTTCCCCAGCCGTCTGATGAAATAATCACACCATCTGCCCGCATCGCTTCTGCCCATACAGCTGCCCGTGTCCCCACAAGCATTTTATCTGCATTGCCATCCGGTGTTCCCACAAGCATAATTCCCATCAGATCCAATTCTTCATCTGCAGACACAATTTCAAGCAGCGGATCATGAAAGTGATGACGTGATGTTTCCTTTGTCGATGGTCCAATTCCCATAACTAATTCCTCCTACTGCATTGATCTAATAATTCCATCCCGGTATTCGTTCGGCGTCACAATGACCGGCATATTTCCCATATCAATAATCGAGCGGCCGCCTTCCACTCCAGACGGTTCCTTCGCAAATAAATGTGTATCGTACATTGCTCCCTGACCTGCCACCTGTTTGATAATAAGTACCCGTTTTTTACCTGTCCGTACAATATCGTGATATTCGTGGCGCTCTGTGCAGCGGTTTCCATTAAACATTTTCATCTGATCGCGCAGCTGCTGCAAAAGCATATCACAAACACGGTGGGCAGCTGTCACTCCGGAACGCTCCTGCCCCTGTCCCGCTTCAAACGTTACATCGACAGAGATAATATAATCCGACACTTCCGGCGTCCCCGCCCGACCAAACTTTACCTGTTCTTTTAAGATTCCCTCAGAAGAGCCAAATTCTGCCGTCTGTATCCCGTTAACATCTACCCCTGTCAAAATTGCACATACTCCCGTTAATGTATGGGTAATTCCTTCTCCGATTTCTCCGAGTACCTTTGTTGAAATCGGTATCACATCCATAATCGTATTCGTAAAGCGCTCATGATCATATGGCGGAATCAACTCAATCTTTACCGAATGAATCGCCGGCTCTTTTTCCACAATTTCATTTAACGAATACGGATCGATCTTCATCCATCCATCAACGCTGACTTCATTCTTTTCCCCCACAGTTACTTCTTCTATATGAAACGTCTTAATCACAAGACGCCGCAGATCTTTTGTTTCACTCATGTTCATCACCTTTATCAACTATTCTCATCTGCAAACTGCATACACAATTAGTATACACTCCATTTCTCACCTTGTCATTGCTTTTCTAAAAAACTTTATCCTTCGCCGCCGTCAGACACCACTTTACATTAGCGGTGCAAACGGCAGGAAAATACTCTCTAAGATCCGTTCTTTTCTGTCTCGCCCCCGGAACGCATCCCAAGTGTAAAAATCACACTCAGAAATATCATGATCATAAATCTTATTATATCGCTGTACAAGCTGATTTTCATAAAAGACACCACAGACTTCATCATCCACCATCAAACTTCGGATATCCATATTTACCGAGCCTACACAGCACAGTTCATCATCAATAATCATCGTCTTCGCATGGATATATCCCCTGTATTTATAAACTTTTGTTCCATATTCAAGCAATTGACCGCTATAATAATTTGTAACCGGATCCAAGAAGAAGCTTGCCTTAATCCCCGGAATCATTAACTCAATCTCCACCCCGGAAGCTGCCGCCGTCTTTAACGCATCCAGAATCGAAGCATCCGGAATAAAATATGGAGATTGAATTCGAATACGCTTCTTTGCACTTCGTATTATACTCAAATAGCACATCTTAACCGCTTCCTTATCTGTGTCTACGCCACCCGCAATAAATTGACAATAAGATGTTGTCATTTCATATGATTCCTGCTTCATCTCTTTCAGGTAGTGAATCGTATCTTCCCAGTCACAGCGCTTAATCGAGCAGAGCCAGTCTTTTAAAAAATATGTATTCAAAATCGATGTGCATGCTCCCTCCAGGCGAATCTGTGTATCCCTCCACGGGTTTTTCACGCGATCCATATTTGCGTACTGTTTTCCGATATTCATTCCTCCAATATACGAAATTTTCTGATCGATCGAGACAATCTTTCTATGACTTCTATAATGGGTAAAATATGGTTTCACACGCACAACTTTTCCTCCGGCATCTTCAAGCGGCCGGAACATCTTCTTAGGTGTGGAAAGGTTCGCAATAAAATCACACATTACCCATACTTCCACTCCCTCACTTGCTTTTTTTGTCAAAACTTCCACAAGTTTCTCTCCGATCATATCGTGATGGATTGTATAAAATTCAATAAAAATACACGTTTTGGCCTGTTCCAGATCTTTAAAAAGCTGGGTATAATGGGCTTTTCCACTCGTATAAAATTCTGCATTTTGACAGCAAGTCAGTTCACTTGCGTTATACACTGTATTAAATCGGATTACCTGCAGATCAGATTCCGACAAATGCCCTTCTTCCAGCGAAACCGGCGACAATAACTCTACATTATCCGGCTGCATCTGAAGTTTCTTCCTGCGTATAAATGCAGTTAACTTGATTGCAACTGTGCTTCCGAATATCAGATATAAAATTGTCCCAAAATATGGCAGACAAATCATAATCACTACCCATAGCAACGCTTCTGTCGGATGTTTTCGTTCTACAAAAACCACCATCAGAATAAGTGAAATATAAATGATCAACAACATCATGTGTAACATTTTCATCACCGTCCTAACTTCATTATATGTAATATAATATGACTTAGGAACAGACAGTGGTCAAGTACTTATTCACAAAGATTCTATAAACTTTACTCCGGGATGCTCTCCCTCACACACAACGCCCCAAAACCCACATATGGATTGGGATATTCTTCAAACTCCGGCAGCGCTCTGGCTCCTTTTCTCAAATACGCTTTTACTTTCTCTCCATACAGATATGGATCATTTCCTCTTATGATTCCCCATTCCATCATCAATGCCGCTGCTCCGGTCACAAAAGGCGTCGCGAAAGAAGTTCCTGTCATCTCAACATAGCCTCCCCCAACTCTTGTCGTCCGCACATTAACTCCGGGCGCCGCAAGATCCGGCTTAATCTGATTTGTAATTCTTGTATACCCCCGCCCGGAAAAATCAGCATAGGAAAATGTCCTGCTGTCATAAGCCCCTACGGTTACCACGTTTGCTGCCGCAGAAGGAATCGTCAAAGTCGTTTTCGCTGTAGGATACAAAAAACCGGTTCCTCTGTTTAATACCTGCTGCCCCGGCATCCACATTTCATATGCTCCCCTCACAATGCTGACAGGCGTTAATACAATCCCCCAAATTCCACTATCGATATAATCCGTCTCCGGCAAAAACGAAATATAAACTTCCTGTGCAGTGCTATACGGATTTGGCTCTCCATAATACAGTAAAATTTCTGTTCGTTCTATTTTAAACCGCTGCGGTCCCAGCACTTGTTTTATCGGTCCTACCCGAATCCCTGATGGCGCAATAATCGAAATTTCCATTTCATCCTCGTATTCCTTCCAAATCTGAATACTCAGTTCCGGCTGCCGATCCTGTACTGCAAATTCTACTATTTCCTCTTCTTCTGCCGTTAAAACTCCAGACGTATGACCGGCGCCGGCCGCCTCATTGCCTGCCCCTACACAAATAACTGTTTTCCATATATTCGCAAGAGAATCAATAAATCGTTCTGCCAAAGTCGTTCCATCATGTGTTCATTATAACTAGGGGAAAATTATTGTAAAAAAATTTGCAGTCTTTACACTGCATTTTTCTCTACAGGATAAGGTGACTGATACTTAAATACGATATCAATGCTCTTATCTCCATTCACAACAATTTTTTCAATCAACTCTGTCACAATTTCTCTTGTCACTTCGGATAATGTTCCATACTTGATAAATTTCTCTATCCAGTTTTCATAAGATTCTTCTGCCTCTCCAAAGCTGTCTTTCTCTTGTTCTGCCAACTGAATCTTCTCCCTGATCTCTTTATCCTGCTTTTCATATTCTGCCTTATAGGAGAGATATTCTTCTTTATCCAGAACACCATCTACATAATTTTCGTAAGTTTTCTTTTTATACTTCTGAATAGCTGCAAGTTCTTTTTGCAACCGTTCAATCTGCTGATCTGCTTCTACACATCGCCTCTGCACCTCCTTCCTTCTATCTGCTGCTTTTAATATTTCATCCTTATCACTTTCTTTCAGTGCCAGTTCCGCTTGTCTTTGGATTTCATTTTTTACAATAGAATCCAATACTTCTTTTTTAATGAAATGAGAATAACAAACTGTGTTTCCTTTTTTATGATAGGTACCGCACTCATAACCATCCCGACAGGTAACCCTCTGGAAATTATATCCGCAATCTCCGCAAACAATAATTCCTGCGTATGGATTTACCTTTCTCACTTCGCTATTAAATCCCGGTGTCCGTGTTCTTTTCTTCATAAGTTCCTGTACCTGCTCAAAAGTATCTTTGCTGATAATTGCTTCGTGCATTCCTTCCACAATATACTGCTGTTCCTCTGGAATATATTGATACTTTTCCACTTTATAGGATATCTTTTCTGATTTATGCTGTACCATAGCCCCTGTATAAACTCTGTTTCGCAAAATTACATTGATCGTAGGATATGCCCAGCCCTTTGCACCCACTTTTTCTAATGCATTGGCATATTTCAATCCCTGCACCTTTCTCTTATACTCTGACGGTGTCAGAATTCCTTCCTGATTCAGTTTCTTTGCAATACTATCCCTGGAATATCCTTCCAGACTCATATAAAAGATTCTCCGTACCACTTTAGCTGCTTCTTCATCTACAAGAAAATGATGCTTATCTGCCGGATCTTTTACATATCCATATGGGGCAAACCCAGACATAAACTGTCCCCGTTTCTTCTGGGCGGTCAATGCACCTCTGATTTTCTTAGATATATCACGACTATACATATCATTAAACAGCGTCTTAAACTGTGCCAGTTCTTCATTACTGTGATGAACAGAATCCACGCCATCCAAAATTGCAATATAACGCACACCCAAAGATGGAAAAACACGCTCGATATAATTACTGGTTTCAATATGTTCACGCCCAAGCCGGGAAATATCTTTCGTAATAACGCCTTGAATTTTCCCTTTGTAGATATCCTCCATCATCCGCTGAAATTCCGGTCTATTCGCAAAATAAAGCCCCGAATAACCGTCATCAATATAAATATCTGCGATTTCCAGATCCTCTGATTTACTCACATACTCCCGAATCAGTTTCATCTGATTTTCAATACTCTCACTAACTTTATTCTCTCCATCATCCTTCGACAGACGACAATATACACCCATCTGATACATCATATCACCCCATCTTTCTCAAGTATTCTATCTGGTGAACTCTCTACTGAAGCAAACTTAAAATATATATCTATTTTCTGCTCTGGATATACATAAATTTTATCAACTAACTCCACAAGCACTTCTCTGGTAAGCTGCTTTACCGTTATTTTCCTGCGATTAAAATGCCCTAACCACATCTTTGTCTCATTTACAGCTGATTGTTGACTTTGCGCCTCATGGTTCAGTTCTGATAATTCTTTTTGATATTTCTGATTCTCTGTTTCATACATCTGTTTTAATTCCAGATATTCCTCTTTGGAAAGTACTTCATCCATAAACTGTTCATATGCTCGTTTCCGGTATTCCAGATTTCTTTCTATTTTTGCCTGCAATTTTGCAATTTTACCATCCAGTTCCGGCTGTTTCTGTCTGATCTGAGTTTCCAGATTCTTCATATCCATCTTCATCTGTTTCAATTGCTGGTTGATTGCAAATACAACCAGTTCATCCAGCTTTTCAAATGTAATATGATTCAACTCACAGTAATTCTGCCCCTGCTTCTGGTGAAAACCACACATATATCCGTCATAGTCCTTATGAGATGCCAGATAACGTTTTCGCATGGCTGTTTTACATTTCCCACAAAAGAGCAGTCCCACATATTTATGTGGTTCGTTGTTTTTATCAAAATAGGGAACTCGGCGCCCCTTTCTTATTTGCTGAACCATGTCAAACTCTTCTTTAGAAATGATTGCCTCATGTGCATCCGGCACCAGCTCCATTTCTTCCAGGGGAATTGCCTTTTTGTATTTCAGCTTATAAGACGGTCTTTCATGTTTCCGAATCACAACCGCCCCAGTATAGACTGAATTCTTTAAAATTCCACTTACAGTAGACGATGTCCACAGACCTTTTCCCGAATCCCATACATAATTGGTTTTTAAAACTTCCTTTTTATATTTTGCGGGACAAGGGATTTCATCTTCATTCAAAGTCCTGCAAATAACCGTACAGCCAAATCCATTTTGATACATTCTGTAAATTCTTCGAACAACCTCGGCTGCATAAGGATCAACTTCCAGATGATTATGAATTGTTTTACTTTTCACATATCCAAAGGGGGGCTGTTTCGGAGTATATTCGCCCATACTTCTTTTGGTCTGAATGGTCATTTTAATCTTTCTGGACGTATCTCTCAGATACATATCATTCAGCAAAGTTTTGATTTCTAACATCTCATCGTAAGTTCCAATAACAGAATCATAATTGTCCAAAATAGAAACAACCCGAATCTGTTTCTCTGGAAAATATTTGCCCAGATAATAGTTCGTATCAATATGTTCTCTTCCAAGTCGTGATACATCCTTAAAAATCACCATATTGATAACACCAAGCTCGATATCTGCCAGCATCCGCCGAAATTCAGTTCTTTCAAAATTACTTCCGGAAGCCCCGTCATCTACATAAACTTGTTTCTCCGCAATATCATTCTGCTCTGCAATATAATCTCTTGCCATCTGAATCTGAGAGTGAATACTATTGCTGTATTCACCCTCTTTGTTTTGCTCTTCAATGGAAATTCGGCAATAAATTCCTGCCTGATACATTTTATCCCTCTTTTCATTGGTCTTGTATAGTCATTGTCTTTAATTGTCTTTATCTTACAACAAGAACTATAGAAAATCAACCTGCAATTTTTCGTTCCGTTAGATTCTGAATACACTGAGTCAATGTCTTTTCTCCATTAAAATGCACTCGAATCTGATATCCTGCATGTTCATAGCTTACATTCTCTTTTTGAGTTTCTTTTTTTGTATCCAGAACTTCTACAGAATCAAATAACGTATTCATGCTATATGCCTCCTTCAGCATACAGTTCTCTCTACATCCTATGCCGGCAGGATTGTACAAAAGTTCTGTATGAATTGAATTCGGCTTTCGAAAGCCTGATTACATTCTAAAATTCTTCTGCATAAATCACATTGAATGAAAATTGACCGCAGATTGAGCCTTTTTATTCATTTTCTTCATATATAGCACCACTTCCTATTGTTCAGAACATTTGTTCGTGCTATAATAAGGGAAATTTAGCACAACATATAAAACTTGAAAACCACAGGAGGGATTTCTATTGGAACGATGTGATTTTTCTTCCATCAGCACATGCTTAAAAAATCAAATCAGCGAAAGCAATCAGATGAACCAACCTGATTTTTTATACGAATTATTTGAAGATTTTATGAATGATCCAATAAATGAAGATTTTTCTATGGATAATGGTCTAATTTGCCGCTGGATAACCGGACAGGCAAAAATCAGTCCAAAAATATCTTCTTATTATGCCAAACCCAGTAATCAGAAAAAGCTGGCAGAAACCATTCAGCGGAACTTGCTTCCCTTAATGGCAGACTGCAACATGGTTATACAAGACATTTATACGTTATTCATGCAGGACGATACTATTTCAGATACAAAAAAACAGGAAATTGCCTCTCTATATAAGCCTTCCGATTCAAGACTGTTGTTTTTGGCAAAAGTGCTTTCTTTTGGTATGGAACGTCAATTTGTCAAACGTGATACAAGAAACCAAAAACTAATTGCAGGAGGTGCTCTTTCCCCGATTGTACTGGATTACATTATGGACAGTGAAGTCCCAAAACCATGTCGCCATTTTCTCGGAAGAGAAGAAGAACTGGAAGAACTACACACTATGTTTGAAGAGAACCGCCATATATTTCTTTACGGAATTGCAGGGATTGGAAAAAGCGAACTCGCTAAAGTCTATGCAAAGCAATACAGAAAACAGTACACCAATATTCTCTACACGGAATATACCGGTGATCTGCATCAAGATATCACAGACATGGACTTTATTGATGATCCACCAGAAATTAGTGAACAGGAGCGTTTTCAAAGACATAACCGTTTCTTACGTTCTCTGAAATCAGATACACTGCTCATCATAGATAATTTTAATGTTACATCCACGCAGGACAGTTGTCTGTCCGTGGTATTAAAATACCGTTGTCGGGTTTTATTTACAACCAGAAGCCGACTGACTGAATACTGTAGTTTGCAGCTAAAAGAAATAAAAGATATGTCCTCTCTTTTCCAGTTGACATCAATTTTTTATTCAGATGCAGAGGAACACCGACCAGTAGTAGAGAAAATCATAGAAACTGTGCACAACCATACTCTTGCTATCGAACTGGCAGCCAAACTTCTGGAAAATGGGATTTTAACTCCAAATCAATTACTAACAAAGCTTCAGGAGGAAAAAGCATCTCTTCATAACGAAGATAAGATTAAAATAATCAAAGACGGGCAAAGCAGTAAAGCCACTTATTACAACCATATCCATACCCTATTTTCGTTATACTCTTTATCTCAGAAACAGCAAGATATTATGTGTAACATGTGTTTTCTTCCTTCGTCCGGCATTTCTGCACGTATATTTGCAAAATGGCTGGAACTGCCTACTTTAAATGATGTAAATGATCTGATTGAGACAGGCTTCGTTCAAGAAAATATCCGACATAGCATTTCTCTGCATCCATTGATTCAGGAAATCGCTGTTTCAGAAAACAGACCTTCCATTACAACCTGTCGCACCTTATTGGCTTCTCTTCAAAAAATATGTTTAATGCACGGTGTAGAAATCAGCTATTATAAGAAATTATTTCAGACAGTAGAAAACATCATGCAGCTAATCGAAAAAGATGATATTTCTCAATACCTATTATTTTTAGAAAACATCTTTCCATATATGGAGAAATATCACTATCAAAAAGGCATGGCAGAAATCATTCAAGAATTAAAACAACTTATAAAAACAGATAATCATGGGACTGCTTCTGACCGTGCACTATTACTGGACTATCAGGCAGCTATGGAAGCCAAGACGCAGAAAGCCATCCAATTAGAAAAAGAAGCGCTTTCTCAAATAAAAGAAATCACAAAAGATAATGCCCACCTTGTATCCAACCTTCATGCAAACCTCGGAGGACTTTATCGGATGCAATGTCAAATAGAACCGGCAAGAGAACACATGGAAACGGGCATCTCGCTATTAGAAGAATACGGACTTCTTTATACCAATGACAGCATTCCGCAGATTAGTAATTACGCTACCCTATTAGCAGAAATACAAGAATCAGAATGTGCCATATCCTCTCTACAGAAATTAGCACGAATTATCAAAGAATACAATTCCGACCACTGCCTGGATTATGCCCAAGTACAGGAATCTCTAGGAAATATATGCCTGATAACAGCTAATATCTCACAGGCGAAAACACACTTCAAAAAAGCCCTGAAGATTTATGAGAATATCTGGTCAGACGAACCGGAATTGATAGAAGCAAAGTATCAGGAAATTCAGGAATTATATCCACAAGTTGGATTTTCTATTGGGAAAAGACTATCAGATTTTTAGCAAAATAAACATAATTTTACGGCGGACAAAATTGCCCGCCGTTGTTTTTCCAAGTCTTATCAAAATCCATCTTTATGCTATATGTTTTCCATTCATTAAATTCCGCAAGACGTTCTTTAATTTTATCATGGGTAATTCTTACTGTGTCACTTCTGCTTTAATGATTATAAGCTATTTTTCAGTATATTCAACACCTCATCATGATTCAGCACCTTATATCCACCCTCCATGATAAGTGTTCCGTTTGCGATTCCCTGCAACATTTCTTCTGTTGCTCCCAACTCATGGAGATTCATTGTAAGTCCCAGTTCTTTCATCCAAACTTCCATACAGGAAAGTCCTTCTATGGCAATCTGTTCATCAGATTTTCCGGCAGGATCGACCTCCCACACATTCACAGCAAAACGACAAAACTTGCTAAGTCCATAAGGCATAATATACTGATAGTAAGGAACAGCTCCTTTCCGTACACAAGCTTCGAGAGAATGATTTCCTCTGCCCGGTGGCGTACGCTGTTCATAGACTGTACCCAACAGAGCCGATTCCTGCACTTCAAGTCCTCGGTAATGTTTTCAGTTTCCTGCATCTGACTGACAATAGTATCAAGCCGTGACTGTGTCTGTTTGTCTAAATCAGCAAGATATGTCCACAGTTTTCCAAACAGAAGCAATTCATTGTACTGGCCGGGACAATGCTCTTGCAGATATTCCTTGTGCATCCGTCCCCACCGTCCGATAGGGCATTTTTCCTCTGGTAGCTGTAAGTCTGGTATGTAGTAGTCACCGATCAAAACATAGTCCAGACCATTACTGTCATCGTGAATACGTTTTTTCAAATTCATTATAGCGATCTCCTGTATCCGGTTGATACGAATCCAGTTGATTGTGTCCCTGTTCATCTGTTATTCAAGGCAACTGAACTCGTCACCATGAATTATGGCATATCACCCCGCGACCTCACATTTATGCGATAAATTTGTATCATGATTTGACTCTGCACTGCGTTTTTCTGCGACAAATGCTTTTTTCACTGATGTGAACAGCATAAATAGTGCAATCAATATAGCAAGATAATCTGATACTGCCTGTGTATAACTGATTCCATTAAGACCAAATACCTGATTCAGAATAAACAGAAGAGGAATAAAGAATAAGCCTTGCCTGCACAGAGAAAGTATCGTTGCCGGAAGTGGACGGTCAAGTGCCTGCATACTGTTGATAGACAGGAACATAAGCCCCAAAACAGGCCCCGGCAAAGAAGTCGCAATTAACATGGGAACACCGTATTGAACAACTTCAGAATCATCTATAAAGATGCCCATAATTTGTTTACTGAATACAATATATGCAATTGTCAGTATGCTCCCACATATAACGGTTAAAATGCCGCTGAATTTCAAAATTCCCATAAATCGTTTGCGATTTCCTGCTCCGTAGCAGTAGCCAAGCAAAGGCTGAATACCATTTGATATTCCCATATGGACGAAAACAATAAAAAGATAAACCTTTGTTACAATCCCCATAGCAGCCACGGCGGTATCTCCATATGGGACAAGTGCATTATTTAACAGTATTGTTGCAATACTCATTAGTGCAGAACTGATTCCTGCTGGAACACCAACTGATAATACACGCACAGCAATTTGACCGCATCTCTTGAAATATCTAAAATTCAAAGACATAGACTGGCTTCTCCTTGTTAAAAAGTAAAGGTAATACACGCAGCCAAATACATTCCCTAAAACTGTAGCAATTGCAGCTCCCGCTGTTCCCATATGAAATACCAAAATGAAAATAGGGTCTAAAATAATATTGACAATCGTTCCAATCATTCCACCAATCATGGATGCTTTAGAGGCACCCTCACCTCTTACTGCATGCCCAAAGGTATTTGCAAGCAGAATGAAAGGCGCACCAACTGCAATATAAAACAAATACTCTTTTGAATATTGATAGGTTTCACTTCGGCTTCCCAGTATCATAAGAAGCGGCTCCATAAACAAAATAATAACAATACCAGCAATAACTCCCAAAATCAAAGAGCCATAAAAGCAGAACGCAGACGCATTTTTTGCCTTTTCACATTCTCCCTTGCCCAAAAGAATGGATATGACGGCACTTCCGCCAATTCCCAGCAATTGGGCGATTGCCATATACATGACAAATACAGCATTCGTAAGAGATACGGCAGCAACCTGCAAAGGGTCATGAGTCTGCCCGATAAAAAAGGTATCTGCCATATTGTAAATGACTAAAACTAATGAAGAAATGACAGTTGGAACAGCCATTTGAAAAACTGATTTTGAAATGGGGGCATTTTGAAATAAATCTTCTTTACTATTCATAGATGTTAATTCCTCCTATTATTTATAATACAAATATGTTTGCAAGCAAACTATTTGAAGAAAAAAGTGCATTTCATTACATATTAGCAAGAATCCGCAAATAAATGGTTTTGAAGATTTTCACTTCTTCTTCGGTAAGGAACGCAGTAAGCTCCCTTTCAATTTCTTCTCTTATGTGATAGCACATTTTTTGAAGTTCTAAACCATACGGCTCTAACTCAATTTGCTTCAGACGGCTATCACTGGCATAATTTGTCCGTTTAATTAACTTTTTCTTTTCCATCAAAGTCAACATTTTGGATGCAGTAGCCCGATTGATAGAAAATTCCGCTTCTATATCTTTCTGAAATACAGTTGTTTGGCTTAATTCCATGTGGAACAGATAATCTACTACCCACATATTCATCAAGGAACATTCCTGAAATTCTTTCCGATTATACAAAGCGTGGATTTTTCGTTGAATGTGATTGTCTAATTTTTTATTAAGAAAGCTAATGTCTGTATTTTGAATGTAACTATCCTGCATAATTCACTCCTCCGAAATTTGTTTGCTTGCAAACCATTTTATAATTTTAAGCAATGTTTGTCAAGTCATAAATTCCTATTATGTATGCAGCGTTTTTCATTTATGACGGCGTAGACAGTGCAGGGGATAACAATGATTTTACGCCAAAAATACCAGAAAAAAGTGAAAGCAATCAAACAGACGCAGGCATAGTAGGAAAACATCTGACAAAGCTGTCCTAGCCTATGATTTGTAAAAAGTGTTAAATTATTTCTTACGCAAGAAAAATTACTTCCACATTACTAGTCTTTCTCTATTATATTATCGATATAAAAGCTCCTACTTAAATACTTACAGACTGTTCTTCAAAATCTCCAACACCTCATCATGATTCAACACCTTATATCCACCTTCCATGATGATGGTTCCATTTGCAATGCCATCCAGCATTTCTTCTGTCACTCCCAACTCATGGAGATTTATTGTAAGTCCCAGTTCTTTCATCCAAACTTCCATACAGGAAAGTCCTTCTATGGCAATCTGTTCATCAGATTTTCCGGCAGGATCGACCTCCCACACATTCACAGCAAAACGGCAAAACTTGCTAAGTCCATAAGGCATAATATAATGATAGTAGGGAAGTGACACCGCAGAAAGCGTCATTCCGTGAGTTGCATCTGTATATGCTCCTACTGCCTGACCAAGCATATGAACCATCCAGTCGGTACTTTTTCCTCTGGAGACAAGCGTATTCAGCGCCCAAGTTGCAGCCCACATGATATTCGACCTTGCCTCATAGTCCTCTGGATTCTGAATGGCAATTCTCGAACTGTGAATTACCGATTTCATCAGTGCCTCGCTGATATAATCGCTGGTATTGTCGTCCTCCCCAGAGAAATACTGCTCACAGATATGATTGAAGATATCATAAATGCCGGCCACCATCTGCTCTTTCGGCAATGTGAAAGTGAATTTCGGATTCAGGATTGCAAACTTCGGCATCACAGCATCTCCAAACACATGACCAATTTTCATCTTTTGATCATGATTCGTAATTACCGCACCTCCATTCATTTCGCTTCCGGTTCCCACCATAGTCAATACACAGCCAACAGGGACAATCTCACAATCCGGCTCCTCAAAGCGGATATAATATTTCTCCCACGGATCTTCATCACAGTGAACAGACACGGAAACCGCTTTTGCATAGTCGCAGCAAGAGCCGCCGCCTACAGCCAGCAGAAAATCTACGTGATTTTCTCTGGCAATCTGAACACCCTCCCTTAATTTTTCTATTGTAGGATTTGGCATCACGCCTCCATCTTCAATGACTACCTTTCCGTTATCTTTCAGCAATTTCATAACCTGATTGTAAATTCCATTTTTCTTAATAGAACCACCGCCATAAATCAACTGAACGATTTTTCCATATTTGGGAAGCTCCTCGTTCAAAAAACAAAGAGAATCCTCTCCAAAGTAAAGTTTTGTCGGATTTGAATACGAAAAATTTCCTAACATAATGTTTTTCCTCCTTAGTCCTGATAGATTTCTTTCGCCATGCGGAATGCTGCCCATGCCTTCGGCCAGCCAGCATAAAAGGCAGCGTGTGTCAAAATTTCTGCCATTTCTTCTTTTGTAACACCGTTCTTTTTTGCTTCTCCTATATGAAAGGCAAGAGAACTGTCCAGAACACCACTTGCCATAAGTGCTGTTACTGTGACAATGCTTCTGTCTCTTGCAGGCAGCTTATCTTCTCGTGACCACACTTCTCCAAACAGCACGTCATCATTCAGTTCCGCAAATTTTGGTGCAAAATCACCCAGGGCATCTCTGCCCGCTGTTACCTTTTTCATAATCTGTCTCCTTATTTTAGCTTACTGTATTCTTCTTCCTTCACCGGCTCCATCCATTCATTGGAACTTCCTTCTGCCGGAACTTCTACCGCCAAATGAGAAAACCAGCTATCAGGAGCAGCACCATGCCAATGCTTCACTTCCGGCGCAATATTGATGACATCACCGGGTTTCATCTCCTGAGCCGTTTTTCCCCACTCCTGATAATATCCACGTCCGGCAGTGCAGAGCAAAATCTGTCCGCCTTTGTGATGAATATGCCAGTTATTCCGGCATCCTGGCTCAAAGGTTACATTTGCAATTCCAACTCTTTCCGTTGTCAGCATGGACAGGTAACTCTGTCCAACAAAATATTGTGCATACGCATCATTTTTCTCACCCAATGGGAATATCTGTTTAAATCCTTTTTCTGTCATGAATTACTCTCCCTTCAAGAATTAAAATAGTCTAAAATCTCTTGCATCCTTGCAACCTGATCCACATGGAACGGGCAGCGTTTGTTACAATGCCCGCATCCAACACAGGCATCAGCCTTGACTGTAAGATTTTCATAATGACTTTTTGCCAATACATCGCCAGTTCTGGAAAGATCATAGTATTTGTTGATCAGCCCCACATCCAGCCCCATAGGACAAGGCTGACAATGATTGCAATAGACACATTTCCCCGATGCATCCTGTGGTGCAAAAGAGCCAATGACTGAATAATCTCTTTCTTCCGGTGCGGCATCTAAGAATCCAAGAATCCTCTTAAGATCATCCATATTACGAACACCGGGAAGCACAGTCAGAACACCCGGTTTATCCAAAGCATACTGAATACACTGATACTCCGTCAGCGCTTTCCCAAACGGCGAGGTTTCCGCTTTTAACAGCTGCCCTCCGCTAAATGCTTTCATCACGGAAATCCCTACCCCCTCTGCTTCGCAGCGGCGATACAGATTCATTCTTTCTGCCACACTGCCAACTGCATAACTGTCTTTCGCATAATTTGGTTCGGTGCCGCCCGCATAGTCATAAGCAGGATTGATACTAAACATCAGCATATCCAAAACCCCCATATCAAGCACTTCGTTCACAAGCAGCGGCGTATGGGAAGAAAGACCGATGTGCCTAATCACGCCAGCCTTTTTCAGTTCTTCCATATAGTGAATGATTCCACTTCTTTCCACTTCATGCAGATCCGCTGATTCATCAATGCAATGAAGGAAGCCAAAGTCAATATAATCGGTTTGCAGCGCTTTTAGCTGCCAGTCAATAGAACGTTTGATGGTATCCAGGTTCGTTGTCCAGCCATACATTCCTGTTTCATAATTTGCTCCAAAATGAATCTGGAAATATGCTTTATCTCGCATCCCTTTTATAGCCCGCCCATAGGCGGCAAAGGGTTTTGCTTCCGACGAAGCCATATCAAAATAGTTAATTCCATTTTCCATAGCGACAGTTATTATTTTTTCGATTTCTTTTTCACTTGATGCCTGAATGGAACTGGTACCGATTCCAAGAACGCTGATCTGTTCCGTTCCCCTCGGCAGTTTTCGGTATTGCATAAATAGTTCCTCCTTTTAATAGCCGATTTCATCCAACCAATTTTGTATTGTTTTCTGCGACTGTGATATATCATCACGGTACACACCCAGCACATTACTTTCAATCTGACTATTTGAAAGTACGTCAGAAATATCTTTCACGCTTGACGCAAGGCCTCCCGTTCCATGGGAGCAGAACAGCACAACCTTCTTTCCGCTAAGATTATTTTCTTCCAGGAAAGAAAAAACAGCCATCGGTGCGCTGTACCACCAGTTTGGGTAGCCTAAAAACACCGTATCGTACTCTGAAATATCAGAAACCTTTTCCGTCAGCTTTGGTCTTGCATTTTCCGCTTTTTCATCCGCCGCCCGTTCAAGACAAGCATCATAATCTGCCGGATATGGTTCTTCCACCTTGATTGAAAACAGTTCTCCTCCAACTTCCTGCTGAATCCATGCTGCCATCTGCGCAACATTTCCCGGAGGCTGTACACTGGCTGATGCAGTGGCATCAACTCCTGAAGTGTCTGCAACATTTTCTGACCATGTAAAATAAGCAATCAGTATTCTGTTTTCTTCCGAAATCTGCTGTCCATCTATGTTGTCAACAGATTTTGATTCTGTCGCATTTTCTGTTGAGTTTGTTTCCGACATTGAAAGATCGCTGGATTTTTGCGAACCACAAGCGGCAAAGAAACACATCATGAGAAGCAGAAAAAATCCGACATTCCACCTTCTCACAGACTTTTTACCCATGCTTTCAATTCTTCCTGAGACAACAAGCCATTCAGCATTTTTCCTTTCTTCAGGATAGCGCCAGGACAGCTCGGTGCAAGTTTTTCATTTGTGTTTCCCATGCCGCTGCCGCCAGAAGTAGCAAAAGGAACGATGGTTTTGCCTGAGAAATCATAACTCTCCAAAAAAGTGTTAATAATCGTCGGTGCAACATACCACCAGATAGGAAATCCGACAAACACCAGATCATACTGATCCATACCTTCCAGTTTCCCGGCAATTTCAGGACGGAATATCGGATCGTTCATCTCCACACTGCTGCGGCTTTTTTTATTTATCCAGTCCAGATCGGCACTGCTATATGGCACCTTTGGCTTAATCTCATACAGGTCTGCGCCTGCCGCTTCCGAAAGTTTCCACGCAGCCTTTGCAGTCACACCGCTTGCTGAAAAATAGGCTACCAAAATTTTCTTGCTCATAGTAATTTCCTCCGTAAATTATGTTATTGAACTTATTATAAATGAATCTATATCACCTGAAATGTTTTCCATTTTCCGGACTTCTGCCTCCAGAAGAAAATGACCGCCCGAATGCTCCAGTCACAAACCATTGCAATAGCAATCCCGATCACGCCCATTTTCAAAACAATTCCCAAGAGCCATGATAAAAGCAGACGCACTGCTATTGTAGATATAACCGAAACATACATGGTAAATTTCACATCACCCGCTGCACGCAGCCCATTACTAAGCGCACCGGAAAAGGGATATGCTGCTGCATTAAACACGTTATGGATTAAAACCAGCCAGATCACAAGCCGTTTGGTCTCCGGCTGCAAAGCATAAAATTTCATAAAGAATGGAGTCAGAAGAAAAATCAAAAGATTCCATGCCGATGAAATCAGCAATGTGATTCTTGTCAATCTCTTAAAATAATGCTCCGCAGCATCTGCATCCCCATTTCCCATACACTGTCCAATGACCGTTATAAATACGGGACCCACAGCGACTCCCGCCAGCGCAGCCAACGACCAGATACTTTGTGCAACACCATTTGCAGCAATCTGATATGTTCCAAAAAGTGCAACGATACCGCTTAATGCTACTTTGACTAACTGGAACACACCGTTTTCCATCCCATTTGGAATAGCAATTTTTAGAATTTGTTTCATGAAATCCACATTCCACCGAAAAATCCACTTGCAGCGATAGAACACTTCATTTTTTCTCTGAAAACAAAGTACTGTAATCATCACGGCTGAAAATGTCCGAGCGATCAGTGAAGGGTATGCAACACCTGCAACACCTGCACGCAAAACAAATACACCAATGAGATTTCCAATAACATTGATGATATTGGAAATTACCGACAAATACATGGTCACACTGGTTTTTCCAATACTGCGAAAAAGGGCAGCGCCAGCATTGTAAACCGCCAATGCCGGATAGGAATATGCAGAAATCCTAAGGTATGTAATACAAGAGTGCATCACAGAATCTTCCACTTTACCGAACATCAGACGAAGCATCCCTTCATTTCCAATCAGAACTATCACTGCAATCAGTATGGAAAAAATCGTAGAGAATGATAGAAGCTGGCTGGCGGATTCTCCAGCGTCATCATTTTTCTTTCTACCAATATACTGGCTGATCACAACCGCCCCTCCAGATGCCAATGCTGTAAACAGATAAATAAAAATAGTATTGAACTGATTTACCAGTGAAACACCGGATACTGCCGCTTCTCCTGCGTAGCTGACCACCAGTGTGTCCGCCATCCCTACAAGCATTATCAACAGCTGCTCTAAAAACAGGGGAATAATCATAGCCATCAACTTCTCGTTTGAAAACAGAGTTGTTTGCTGATTCATGCCTTTTCCTCCACTAAGATTTTACAATTTATTCTTTTCTTCTGCTCTGTGAGGTTATCTTTCTGAGTCCTTTCACTATGTAAAAGCCGATAAAGACCCATAGTCCCATCATGGTGATATACCCTGCAAATACAGAAACTGCACTCTGTTCAAAATCAAAAAACACAAACTCCTGTTTAAGGAACATATAGGAGAGAATATTTTCCTTATGGAAACAGTACGCTCCATACCCCGCAATAAAAATTGCTATAAAACACATCAGCCATACAAATGCAGCAGGGGTTTTCTTTCTGTTACAAAGTCTGCGGAACAGTCCAAGAACCATGCTCCAATGAAATCCTAAATGAATACTCATCAGCACAAATCCCCAATAAGATGCCGCCAGGTGCATGGTTCTCGCTGTTGCCATCGGTCCTTGAATGGGTAATCCCGCAAAAATGTGACGGGACAACACAATTCCACTGAACCCCAAACACAGCATAGAGATAAGGATACTGATATTGATGAGTGTCTGCATTGTCCGCAGCAGGGTATATTTCCCTTTGAACAGGCTACCATACCACCGGATGTTCCGAATGTTATGTAGCAAAAACAGTACAAGCATCCCTGTTCCAAACCACTCATGAAGTTCCTGCCCAGTAATTTGATAGGACATTAGAAGAAACAGCAGCACTGTCATCAGGAAGTCAATTCCCATTTTAATTTTCATTTTTGCCTTCAAATAGCATCTCCTCCTTCCTGTGTCCATATCTGATATTCTGGTTATTCTTCAAAATTCAAGCCAAGACCGTTTACCCATTCCATCACTTCATCTTGGGAATCACTTCCGCTTAGGCGTTCACCAGAAAGCCACTGTGCTCCGGTTGTAAGCTGTTCCAGGTTGGCTGCACTGGAGCCCATACCACTTCCTCCGGATGTACAGAAAGGTACGATGGTTTTACCGGAAAAATCATAGCTCTCCACGAAAGTACTGACAATTCTCGGCGCTTCTCCCCACCAGATGGGGTATCCGATGAATACAGTGTCATATTGTTCCATATTCTCCACACTGCCGGAGATAGCAGGACGGGCATCCTGATCATTCATCTCAATGGTAGTGCGGCTGTTATTATCATTGTAGTCAAGATCTGCATCGGTGTAAGGTTCTTCCGGAACAATCTCATAAATATCCGCATTCAGACCGTTTGCGATATGCTCTGCCACGCCCTTTGTAGTCCCCGTTGCAGAAAAGTAGGCAACCAAAGCTTTATGATTCTGTACATCCTGATTGTCCGTATTCTCCATATCTGTACCGTTTTCCGCAGATTCAGTATCAGCTTTGCTTTCCACAGAAGTATCTTCTGTAGACGGCTGCTCTGTCTGGCTTGCAGAGTTTCCACAAGCTGCAAGTCCCAAAATCATAACCAAAGAAAGTAAAATAGCGATTGTTTTTTTCATCATAAATACCTCCGTTTTTTATTCTGCAAGAGAGAAGATGACTTTCTCTTGACTGTCAAGATTGTTAAATACAGAAAGATCAGAAGTGACTCTGCCAATAGGGATAACATCTACCGAAAGAATCGGGTCGTCTGTCTGTGCATAGAAAATGGCCATATTATGGTGTGCCTCGCAATAGGTAATATCACCATTCTCAAAATTCTTCTGACCGCCTTCCAAATGCTCTGGATAGAACTCAACCCCTCCATAGTATTCTCTGCCACCGTAGCCCACCATGGAAATTGTCAACGGAAAATATGTTTTGATTTCTTCTGCCAGTTCTGTATCGTATAGGACTCCATCTAAACTAACTTCACCAACCGTAATCTTGATAGGAGTTCCTGTTTGTACTTCAGATTTAGATATTCCTATATCTGCAAGCCATGATGAAACGGTATCCTGTGCATTTGGAACATCTTTTGCTTCAATCGCAATACCCTCTAAAGAAACTGCTGCATGGCTTTCTTCTGCAATAGTCTGATAACTGTTACCTGCACCATAGCCATCATGGGTACAAAATGGGATAACTGTTTTCCCACTTAAATCATACTCCTTCAAAAAAGATAGCACTGCCTGCGGAACATCTGTTGCCCATACGGGATAGCCAATAAATACCGTATCGTAAGCGGAAATATCCAGATTGCTTTTTTTTAGTTCCGGAAGATAATTACGGCTCATCTCATCATGGTTTACATCCCGCAATTCATCAAAGTCTGCCGTATAAGGAGTAACCGTTTCAATCCGGTGCAGATCGCCACCCACTTTCTCCGCTATCATATTGGCAACATACTCCGTTGTTCCGTAACGGAGATCATTCTCTACCACAATGCTTGCAGAAGTTGTAGCATCCACATCGGAGGGGTATTCTGTATTACCCCAGCATGAGAAATAGACGATTAAAGTGTTGTTGGCCGATTGTTCGCTTTCTGTGCTTTCAGATTCTAAAACTGCATTAGACACTGAAACGCTATCTTGCTTAGAAGATGGACTTGTGGTTTGTCCACTGCTCTCCTGCGATGGATCTGCGCTACTGCTGCAAGCAGTCAGCATAAAAAGCAGAGAAAAAACAAACAGAATAGATAAATTTTTTTTCATAAACTACCTCCTCGCTTTCATTATTGCTCTTTTATTTTACAGATCATATAATCTATTGCATCAAGTGACTGCTGCTTTTCATGTACCTCATCAAGCAATTTGTACCGATATTTTCGCAACATCCTTATCTGCATTTCTTGATCTTCACACCCTGAGATTTTTGCGATTTCTTCTTTGCTTAATCCGGCGTTTATAAGGGAATCATAATCCGGTTTCATGAAATGGCTCTCCCTCCTAAATAAAAAATGTAGGTGTCGAAATTGAAACTACCTGCTTCATCTCTACACCTACATTATAATTTTTCGCTTATATTATATCAAATACCTAGTTTTTATGGCTTATCAATGCCTAAAAAGCATTGAATATGTTTGATGAATTTTGTGGTTGCTAAGCTGAACGGCTGACCACGTTTCCATGCTAATACACTTGTTGCTGTAAGTGGCGGATCAAGCGGTCTGAATGTAACCTTTGATTGATCCCAGAAGGGTACAGCCCCTTCAATCACCAATGAATATGCCAAGCCTCCATTCACCATAATTGCACTGTTCGTACTTAAATTGCTGGTAAAAACAATATTCAGTTTCTCATAGTAGTTGCCAAACCAACTTGCCAACTCACTCTGCACATTCATACGCCTTGGAAGAATCAAGGGCAGTACAGACAAATCTTTTGCGGTTACCGTTTCTTTCTTGGAGAGTGAATCATCCGATCTCATCAGAACCACCCATTTTTCCCTTATATTCAAGCGAATAAATTCATATTTTTCCATATCAATCGGCTCAAGAAGCAAACCAATATCCAGTAGCCCCTTCTCCATTTGTTCCTTTACCAAATCTGCTGTGGCTGTAAAAATGTCAAAAGTAACACGGGGATATTTCTGACGAAAGGACTCAATTATTTTAGGAAGAAGTTGTACAGCTGCAATTTCTCCACACCCAATGGAAATTTTACCTTCTACCTGTTCCTCTTGCTCCACTAATTCTTTTTCTGTCTTATCTACAAGCTGCAAAATTTCTTCCGCACGACGACGAAGAAGTATTCCTTCATTTGTCAATTTAATTTTCCGTGTTCCTCTATCAAACAGCTTTACACCAATATCTTCCTCCATCTGTGCAAGCTGACGTGAAAGTGTCGGCTGCGTGATATGTAAAACTTCTGAGGCTTTTGTGATACTTTCTTCCCTTACTACAGTCAGAAAATATCGAAGAACTCTAATTTCCATCAGTAATACCTCCTATATCTGTCATGCTTAATAAACATATTTTAACTTATATATACTTTAGAAGCAAGATAACTAACCATTATTCGTAATACTTCTTATTTTTACAGACTTAACATTTGATATTATACTTCACCGCAAAACATTGCATCTTTTTTCTCAATTCTGACTCAATTTTCCCTCAATGTCTTTTTCCTTCATTTTTCGTATGCTTATCCCACAGCAAGCAGTACCACTTTGGTACAGCCTACTGAAAAAATCAATACGAAAATGGAGGTATTTTTATGCGAGAACTCAGAAACACAAAAATCATTGCTGTAGATCATGGCTACGGCAATATCAAGACTGCTAACACAGTCACACCAACAGGCATCAAAGCCTATGAAACGGAACCGATCTTCACCGGAAACATTTTGGAATATAACGATATATTCTATCGAATCGGCGAAGGACACAAAGAATTTATTCCCGACAAAGCAATAGATGAAGAATATTATCTTCTGACTCTCATGGCAATTGCAAGGGAGCTGAATGTTTTTTCCATTCAGGAAGCAGAGGTGCATCTGGCGGCAGGCCTTCCTCTGACATGGATCAGAAACCAGAGGGAAGAATTCCGTTCCTATCTGCTCCAGAATCCAGAAGTCCATTACCGTTTTAACAGCAAAGAGTATCATCTCCGCTTTGTGGGATGCAGCCTTTACCCACAGGGATATCCGGCTATTGTAAACCAGCTTGGAGATTTCAAGGGGACCAATCTCCTTGCAGATATCGGAAACGGAACCATGAACATTCTGTATATCAACAATAAGAAAGCACAGGAAAGCCGATGCTGGACAGAAAAGCTTGGCGTAAATCAATGCATGATTGCTGCAAAAAACGCTGTTCTGGACAAATTTGGAGTGAAGATTGAGGAATCAACAGTAGAACAGGTTCTGCGGTTTGGAAAAACTGACATTTCAGCACCATATCTGGATTGTATTACATCGGTGGCTAAAGAATATGTAACAGATCTTTTTGCCACGCTCCGCAAATATGAATACAATCCTGACCTGATGCGCCTGTATGTAGTTGGCGGCGGTGGATGCCTGATCCGTAACTTTGGTACGTATGACAAATCACGAGTCACCATTCTTGATGATCTCTGTGCCACTGCCAAAGGTTATGAAGCTCTGGCTTATATGAGCCTGAAAAGGAGGGGATAAGCTATGCAGAACCATATCCGCAACACAAATCTGCGATTTAATCTGGACAAAGACCAGCAACGGAAAGCCTGGGAATATTTACAGACAATGGACAGACAGGATTTTAAATCTTACAGTCAGGTAATCTCCCTTGCACTGGTCGAGTATTTTGACCGCTACTACCGCACTCAGGCTGACCCCTATCTGGAAACAAGGGAACGGGAAGAACTTTTTGTGAAGCAGATTGTAGAAGCAGTGGAACACAGCCTGAAACAGTCATTGCCGATTTTTCTTTCCGGGTTGACTGCAGGCATGTTGGAAAGGGAGTCCCAAATCAGGCCATCCTTTCCAACACCTGAAAACACACAGCCGGATCGTGATGTAGACTGGGATTTTCTTGGAGAATAAACCATTGTAATTGGAGGTGAACACATGACGGACTTTCTGACAGCAGACACAAACCTGCCATCTTATATGATGTTTCCCCGTTTTCTCCTGGGCTTGGAAATAAATGAAACTGCCAAAATGCTTTATATGATCCTACTCGACCGTGCAAGGCTTTCCCAGAGAAATGAGGGCTGGTCAGATACAAATGGTCATGTGTTCATTTACTTTACGATTGAAGCACTGGCAGAAGTTCTCCACAAAAGCCAGATGACGGTGAAAACTGCTCTGGCAGTACTGGAAAAACAAGAGCTTATCTTCCGAAAACGGCAGGGACCCGGACACCCTAATCGGATTTATGTAAAAATCCCGAAAGAAACCCTCCGCAATAGAGACAGAATTCTTTCCTCAAGCCAGACAGAAAACTGTCCTATTGACAGACAGGATTCTTTCCCCGATACAGACAAAAAACTGTCCGGTAATAAGAAAGAGATAAAAAAGAACCATTTAGTAATAAGAGGGAGTAAAGAGCCACGCTCACCCTATGGAACATTTCAAAATGTTTTTCTGTCAGAGACGGAGCTGGAAGATATCCGTCAGACAATCCCTGACTGGCAGGACTATATGGAACGCTTATCCGGTTATATGGCTTCTACCGGAAAGCAATACCAAAACCATGCAGCTACCATCATCCGTTGGGCAAGACAGGATCATCCTGCTTCCCGGCAACGAAATTATGAAAGTGAGGAATACGAAACATTATGACAACATTTACAGAAAAACCAACAGCTATCACACCAAACAGAGAGCTTCAGTCTGATGAATATTTTAACGAAACAGACGGCCTGATCTACTGTTCCAAATGCAATACGCCAAGACAATGCAAGCATGAATTACAGGGAAAGGTTCTTATTCCTTCCATCCGCTGTAAGTGCCAGCAGGAGATCTTTGAACAGGAAGAAGCCCAGAGAAAACTTCATGAAAAGCAAATGGAAATAGAGCATCTCAAAACCAGCGGCTTACAGGACAAAGCACTCTATGACTACACCTTTGCCAAAGATAACGGCATCAATCCGGAAATGAAACTGGCACACAATTATGTAAGTAACTGGGAAGAGATGAAAGCAAACGCTTCCGGACTTCTCATCTGGGGCGATGTCGGTACTGGAAAATCTTTCTTTGCAGGTTGCATTGCCAATGCCCTTCTGGAAAAAGGCGTCCCTGTATTGATGACCAACTTTTCCCGGATTCTGAATACACTTACCGGGATGCATTTTGAAGACAGAAACCAGTTCATCCACAGCTTAAACCGCTACAGTC
Organism: Faecalicatena sp. Marseille-Q4148; assembly: GCA_018228665.1. Lineage (NCBI taxonomy): Bacteria > Bacillati > Bacillota > Clostridia > Lachnospirales > Lachnospiraceae > Faecalicatena > Faecalicatena sp. Marseille-Q4148. The sequence goes on along the minus strand of CP073692.1, from coordinate 2,735,115 downwards.
TTCTGATTATTGACGACCTCGGAATTGAGCGAAACTCTGACTTTGCACCGGAACAGGTATTCAATGTGATTGACAGTCGTTACCGCAGCAAAAAGCCCCTGATCATAACGACCAATCTCACTTTGTCAGAGCTGAATAACGTCGCTGATATCGTACACAAACGAATTTATGACCGGATTCTGGAGAGATGTGTTCCCATCCGTATCAATAACCGAAATATCCGTCAGGACAATGCAGTAGCTAATTTAAAGCAAGCGAAAAAAATCCTGTTGGATAATCATGCTCCAAACCAGAATGGAACCAAAGAAGTATAACACGATAATTATTTTTCACTGATAGTGGTACCACTTCCTTTCCTTATTTAACATCAGAGGCATGCTGCTGTCAGTTATCTAAAACTATAGTACCAAACCACAAAATTTTTAAACCAAAACCGCCCGGATACGGGCATGAAAAGGAGGTGCCAGATATGGCAAATAAAAGAATTATGACACCAGAAGAAAAAGCACTTTTACAAGCAAAACACCGTCTTGAAGAAGCTGAAGCAAGAAACCGCAAAAAAGAGCGTAATTCCAGAACACGCAGATTGATTCAAGAAGGAGCGATTCTGGAAAGCATTGCTCCACATATTAAAGAAATGGATTTAGATACCCTAAAGCGGGAGCTTATAATCCGGCTAAGAGGACTATAAACACACAAATTCTAATCCCGAAGGGCGCACTTACTCACCACCCGATAAATCGGGCAGTGGTATCCCCTGCGGGGCTCGTGCGCTCTGCCGAGGGCTTATCCGCTGTTGCAGGCAACATCGAAAGGAGGTGTCAGATATGGCAATTTATCATATGCAAGCCAAGGTCGTCAGCCGTGGTTCCGGGCGGTCTGCTGTCGCTGCATCTGCTTATATGAGCTGTAGTCGGATGTATAATGATTATGATGGCATCCAGCATGACTACACCCGAAAACATGGACTGATCTATCAGGAAGTAATGCTTCCCCCTATGGCTCCGCCTGAATGGAAAAACCGGGAGCAGCTCTGGAATGCTGTAGAAACTGCCGAGAAAACAAAAGACAGTCGACTGGCAAGAGAATTTGTTGTCGCACTCCCCGTTGAGCTAGATAAAAGCAGCAATATTTCTCTTCTTCAGAATTTTATTCAAAAGAACTTTGTAGATATGGGAATGTGTGCCGATTTTGCCATTCACGATACTGATGGTCACAATCCCCATGCACACATTCTTCTTACTGTCCGACCACTAAATGAAAATGGAACATGGCAGTATAAAACCGAAAAAGAATATCTCTGTATCAAAGATGGAGAGGAAAAAGGATTTACTGCTTCTGAATTTAAGGATGCTCAGAAAGAGGGCTGGGAGAAACAATACCGCTATAAGGCAGGAAAGAAAAAGCTCTATCTTACACCGTCCTCCGCACAAGAAAAAGGCTATGAACGCATTGATAAACACCCAAAAAGTACCCGTTATGGCAGACAAAACCCCATTTCCGAACAGTGGAATAGTGAGGAACAGCTCTGCATTTGGAGAGCCAACTGGGCAGAATTTACAAATAGAATTCTTGCCCAAAACAACATCAATGCTTCTATTGATCACCGCAGCTTTGCTGCACAGGGAATCACAGAGCAGCCTACCATTCATGAAGGATATATTGCTCAGGACATGGAAAAGAAAGGCATAATTGCAGAACGTTGTGAAATCAATCGTCAAATTCGTGCGGATAACAGAATACTACGGGAATTAAAAGCACAGGTGAAAAAATTAGCGCAAGCTGTCGAAAAATCTATTCCGGTAATTGCAGAAACATTAGAAGCAATCCGCAATCATATGATTTTTACACAATATCATTTACTTCATAATGAGATGCAAAAAGAAGTGATCCATGACTGGATGCAGCATTTTCGTCCTATCCTGAATCAATATGATACCATTAAGAAAAAGCTCAAAGCAAAAGTTGCTGAAAAGAAAAAACTACATGTGCAAAAAAATAAAACCAGTATTCTGAATCCTTTCCAGCATATCAAGTTAAATCAGCAGCTTACAACCATAACAGAAGAAATTGAGGAACTGAAATCTGCCAAAGAACAGCTGCTGTTTCAGGCTGAATGCTCCACAGAGAAAGATATGGCGAGCCTTTCCAGAAAATACGACCAGATGGATAAGAATCTGAATATTCTCGATTCTCAGGATATGACTCTCAAAGGGCAGCTTGAAAAAGACGCTGTAGCTTTCCAAGAGGAAAAATCCCTGTCTAAACAGGAGCAATACACAGAATTACTGGATACCAGAATCCAGATCCGACCAGATTTTCGAGAGAAACTGATTGAACAGCTCAAAGATACTTTTGGTAAATCTTATGACTATCACTATCGTGATATCGCAGCCCATGAGGTGGATGATCTCAATATGGAAGATCCCTATAGCTTCTCTCATCGTACCTGGGAACTTGAATATCAGAGGAAACAGGAATTGCAAAAAAAACATCCTGTTCAATCCAGGCAAAAATCGCACAACACAGAACTATAATGTTTAAACTACTAATATAAAAAATATCCCGTTTTCTCAAAACAGTTATATTGCTTCATCCCAATAATTCACAAACTGCTAACCACCGAGCAAAAGTGAGGCACAAAGTGCGTAAGCATAATTTGATTTCTTTCCGCTTACGCACTCTCTTTTTATCTTGAGCAAAAAATTCCTACTTTGTAAAGCCAACAAATGGGGTTTGGGGGGCTCCCAAAGTGCGTTTGGATATCCAAACGCTATGCTTGCAAAACCAGTTCCACTAATTTCCCTCGATACTCCCTTCTTCTAAAATCAATGATAATTATAACATTGCCAATTTTGTAAAGTAATAGTCAACTTGAAATATAGACGACAAACAATAAAACCATGATACTGTTATAAAAATCAGTCGCATGGTTTCTTTATATTTCATTATAGATTTTCTCTATCTATCATATTTTCTATTGTTTCTGAGAAACAACACTCTTTCAAATCAATACATTTATCCATTTTCACAAGATTTGTATATTTCTCGTCTGTATAATGTTTTGATATGACAGCAAACACTTTATATGTAGGCTGTGCTGTTACATCTCTGATATCCTTTTTCAGCAATGTATTCGGCACATTTAATTTCGTATTTTTATCTTTGACAAAACCAATACAACCACAGATATTTCCGGCAGCTTTTTCAGTAAACAATTTCGGTCCTCGGTCTGTAAATTCTCCTATCATTGTTACATTTTTCTTAATAAGCATCATCCGTTCCAATATATCTAACTTCTGTCCCGTAGAGCCATCTTTTGCAAAAGAAAAATCATTTTCCGTTAATCGTTTATCCAAGCATTTTTGATAAAAATGAATTGCGGAAGCTGTTTCTTTTTTATTCAATCGAACCCCTGTAAGATGCAGAAAATTGTATCTGTGGAAAGCGACTTCATATCCCTGTACAGATGACAAAATTTTTCCCTTATCCTGTAATTGTTTTTTTACCTCTTTCGGCAAACCATATAGAAACAAAATCTTCTGATCCTCCAGATGTTCTTTATATAATTGTGCCGCTTTTGTCATAATCTGTATCGCACGTCTTTTGTCCATAACCTAATCCTTATCCCTTAAGATTTAGAGAAGGGAATGTTCACGCCGCAGCACTAAACATTCCCTTCTCATGGTTGATTTTTCCGTTGTCTGCCAACCTCCAGCACCTTCGTCTGGAAAATATCAGGTTTTTCCGTTGCCTGCCAACCTCCGACACCTTCGTTCGGAAAACGTATCAGATTTTAGGTGTCAACCCACCGCTGATGCACAGCTTTTCTAATTACATTCTACACGAACTATGTGGAAAATGCAATTACAATTTTATCTTATGATGCCCTGTTACATTTTATACACTATTTATCTTACATTTCATTCTTGATAAATTATCTCTTTATCCACAATCTCCCTCGCACATACTTGTATATTGTTCATTCTTCCTATCCATTCCAAGGCATTTTCTACCTTTAACTGTTCTGTAATGCCTTGTGCCTGTTTCATCTGTTCTACCTTTCTTATCATTCTCTATTCTAAGATTTTCTTTGCCGACTGTTCAACCCTTTCAGTAACAACAATTCTTCAATTTTCAGTTCACATTGCCCCTCCCGAAGAAGTATGATAGAATAATTCTATTAAATTGAATCGGAGGTGCCACATGGCTATCAGTTCCAACAATATTCAGGTCTATACTACTTTGTCCAAAGAACTGGTTGCTGAGATTGATAAGGATGCGAAAGCGAACTATCGAACACGTTCCCAGCAGATTAACATGATCCTGACCGAGTATTATAAGACCCAAACGACAACCAAACATGAATCCGAGTAAAGCACTGAATCTCCCGAAAACACAGGAAATATCAGTGTTTTCTTATGTTTTCCCCTAATTATACGGTTCATGAGAACCATATGTATTCCCAAAACTTACATTCACTGCCACCGGACGACGGTATTCCAGTGCTTTTCGAATCACATAGTCAAGTCCCTGCATCAATTCTGTTGTTCTTGGAAATCCATTTTCCCGCGGCTGTCCCAGTTTCACAATTAACAGCTCGCTTTGCGGTGCAGCTCCCCGGTAAATCCCTTCACTGCTGCTTCCGTTTCCTGCTGCTATCCCCGCAACAGCTGTTCCATGACCGGAATTATCCACAGTCAACACACGATTTTCCCCACGAACCTCTTCATCAGCAGTCATTCTTTCACTATTTAATACGGCATCAATTTCTGTTTTCGTATATTCTGTTCCGATATGATATCCTGCCGGCGGACTTCCGGTTCCGGTTTGATCCCACAAATTCAAAATCCGTGTAGTCCCATCCTGATTTCTAAAATCTCTATGCCTGTAGTCAATTCCTGAATCCACAATTGCCACAAGCACTCCCTTTCCCGAAAGCGAAAAAGGAGCATCCTGCACCGTGTTGATGCAGGACACTCTTCGCCCTTCTTCCACTTCAAAATATAATGATTTCGGTTTTTCTGCATATTCAATTTCCGGAAGATTAAGCAATGCTTCAAGATTTGTCTTCTTTACCGTCACAACTGCAAATCCTCCCTGAAGTTCTACAACTGTTTCGGCCAGTTTTTTCGTTTCTTCCAGTGTTCCGGAATATTTTATAATAATCTCCCAGATTCCTTTTCCCTCATCATACCCAACGGATAATTCTTCTGCTTTTTTCAGCTCTTCCGTTGTCGCATCTGCTGCCAGATTTAAAAGCGCTTCTGCTTTCTGATTTTCCACAGATATCCCTCTTATTTCTCTTTAACACACTATATTCCCTTGAAACGGTGCAAATGACAGAGGAATAAAATATCCTTTCTCGTAATGACAGGATGGACAATTTTGCGGCACTTGTGTTCCGGTATGGATGTAACCGCAGTTTAAACACATCCACTTCTCTTCTTCTGTACTTTTATCAAATTGATTTGCTCTCAGAAGCTCTGCCAGCTTTCTGAACCGCTTTCCATGCATCTGTTCTACTTCACCGATCATTGTAAAGGCTGACGCTGCTTCCATAAATCCTTCTTCTTTCGCAATCTGTGCAAACTGCGGATATACATGTTCATACTCTTCAAATTCATTGTGTTCTGCCTTGTCAAGAAGCTCACAGATATCTTCTGCAATATCAACCGGATACGTTCCATCCACAGTAACGGTTTCTCCTGCAAGAGCATTTAACAGTTGATAATAACGTTCCCCATGTGCCCGCTCCTGCTCTGCTGTGAATTCAAATACCTGTGCAATGGATTCATATCCAAGTTCTCGTGCTTTTTTTGCCGCAAATGTATATCGATTGCGCGCCTGGCTTTCTCCCGCAAAAGCTTTCATTAAATTTTCTTTCGTCTTACTTTCACAAAATTGAACTGCCATCATACATACTCCTTTTTTCTTTTAGAGTATGTACAATGGCAGTTCTATTTATACATTCCTGTTTAATTAAATCCAAATAATCTGCGTGCCACCTTATAACCGAGCACAGAAATCTTCCGTCCTGATTTTCCCGGAAGGTTCATGGTCTGTCCTAAAATACCATAGCGAATTTTCCAGTATGTTCTGTATTCGCTCTTCTTCAAATATTCCCATAATTCTTTTTTCTTCTGAAGATTCTCTTCTTTCTTTGAGCGAATCAGCAAGATAGAAGAAACTGTCATCATAATCGCAAGATAATTGGTCATATAACTTCGAAGCTTCTTGTTCGGAACCATTTTCATCTTATACATATCAATCATTGTCTTTGTCACAAAAATCTGCTGATCCACACGCTGGATCATTACTTTTTCATTGACAGACTGGTCTTCCCGTCCAATATAATATCGATACAGATTCACATCCAGATAATAAAGTGTTGATACATGCGGTAATGGATAGTATACATAAATATTATCTACATAGAATGTATGTTTCGGTAATTCTAACTGGCACAGTTTCAGAAGCTCTGTCCGGTAAATTACCGAGTGCATTAAAATATATTGTCCAATATGAAAGTGTCCGGCCTCATTCCAGCCAATAATCTGTTCTTCCGGAAGGGCGTTGCGATAATGGATTACTTTTTTATGCTCTGCACCTTCCTTTTCATAGACATAGTTTGATATTATCATATCTACTTTTTTGTCTTCTGCCTCAAACTTATGAAGCGTCTCAAGAACTTTTTTCAGTGCTTCACCATCAATCCAGTCATCGCTGTCTACCACTTTAAAATATTTGCCTGAAGCACTTCGAAGCCCTGCATTAACAGCATCTCCATGTCCCCCATTTTCCTTATCGATCACTTTAACGATCGTTGGGTATTTTTCTTCATAGGATCTGGCAATCTTCAGCGTATCATCCTTTGAACCGTCATTCACAATAAGCACTTCCACATCCTCGCCGCCTTCCAATACAGAATCCACAGCACGAGCCATATAGTCCTGTGAATTATAGCACGGGATGGCAAATGATATATATTTCATAGTAATTCTCCTTCACTTTAATATCTAACAGTATAAAACATCCTTTGCATTTTTCCAACTATTATTGTTGTAAATTTTTACTTCTTCCTTTAATATGTAGTAAGAAACTTATTTTTAATATCTGGAGGATGAATACATATGAAGAAAAATATGATTGTCGGCCAGTCCGGCGGTCCTACTGCTGTCATCAACGGAAGCCTGTATGGTGTTGTTTCTGCAGGCCTTAACAAAACAGATGACATTGAACACGTTTACGGTATGATAAATGGAATCGAAGGATTTTTGCACGATACGATTATGGATATGCGCCCGCTTCTTGAAAGTAACGAACTGGAACTTTTGAAAACAACTCCCGGCTCTTATCTTGGTTCCTGCCGCTATAAACTTCCGGAAGATCTTTCCGATCCGGTATACCCGACATTGTTTCAGAAATTCGATGCACTTCAGATCGGATATTTCTTCTATATCGGAGGAAATGATTCTATGGATACGGTCAGCAAGCTTTCCCGCTATGCCGCTTCTATCGAAAGCCCGATCCGTTTTATTGGTGTTCCAAAAACAATTGACAACGACCTTGTAATGACAGATCATACACCTGGCTTCGGAAGCGCTGCTAAGTATGTCGCATCAACTGTTCGGGAAATTGCGGTCGATGCCTCTGTATACGATAATAAAAAATCTGTCACCATCGTAGAAATCATGGGACGTCATGCCGGCTGGTTGACTGCGGCAAGTATTTTGGCACGAAAATTCGAAGGTGATAATCCAGTTCTTGTTTATTTGCCGGAAGCTGATTTTGATCCGGAAGACTTTATCTCCAAAGTGGAAACTGCTTTACAGACAACTTCTAATCTTGTTGTTTGTATCTCCGAAGGAATTCACGATCAAACCGGTACATTCATCTGTGAATATGCAAGTAACGTAGGTACCGATACATTTGGTCACAAAATGCTGTCCGGTTCCGGAAAATATCTCGAAAACTTTGTAAAAGACCGTCTTGGTGTTAAGGTGCGCTCTATTGAACTCAATGTTTGTCAGCGCTGTTCTTCCGCAATGCTTTCAGAAACCGATCTTTCAGAAGCAGTTTCCTCTGGAGCATTTGCAGTAGATGCTGCCATTTCTGGCGAAACCGGAAAAATGATTGCATTTTCCCGTGTGTCCGATTCTCCTTATGAGCTTCGCTTTACAACTGAAGATGTAAATCATATTTGTAATCAGGAGAAAACCGTTCCCGCTGAATGGATCATCCGGGATGGTTCTGATCTTTCAGATGATTTTATTACCTATGCCCGTCCACTCATCGAAGGAGAGGTCAACATTCCAAAAGAAAACGGACTTCCGAAGTTTGCCTATCGCAAACACTAAGAATTTCAAGGGAATTTTGAGATGTTCATATTTTGTTCATCTTTTATTATAAAAAGCTTCATTTCTATATCACTGTTTTTTCACGTTTCAATTATATACTAAGTATATCAATAAAGAAGCAATAGACTTCATTATAGAGCAAACTTTTTCATAATACATGCCGGGAATCAAATCGATTGATTACCCGGCATCCTCCCTTTTTAGGCTATCATTTAACAAAAAGAGAAATCCGTCAGCAGATTTCTCTTTTTTATCGTCCTATTATAATATCTTCCTTAATTCTAAAAATATTAACATTTGAACGGTCTTCTCAAATGTCTTGGAATACCATCTACCATAACCGGAGAGACATCTCCCTGAATCAGCGGTCTGACATAACGCTTGAATTCCGCTGTCACATATGTTCCTTCTTCATTTACCCATTCTCTCGGAACAACCCGTTCATCATTGGCAATTTTATGCACATTCTTTACTTCTGTACGAACCTGATACGGATCATCGGACACCCTCTCAAATACAACCATAACGCCACTGTCACCTTCATCCGCCGCCATCACTGCCGCTCCTCCTGCCTGCTGTGCCTCTAGTACGTCTACTCTTGATGCAATATGAGAGCCGGCTCTTTGCAGTGTACTCAATTCAATAGAACGTGTCTTACAACCAATCTCACCAGCCACAAAACTTGCCAGATAGTTCGCTGTTCCTGACAGCTGCTTATGGCCAAATGCATCTACAAAGTCCACGCCGGAGCCAAGTTCACATACATATCTTCCATCTGCCAACTTGATTCCTTCCGAAACTGCAACAACAACAGAATGTTTCTTTTCTAACTGTTTTTTTACTTTTGCCAAAAATTCATTTAGATCAAATGGAATCTCCGGAAGGTAGATCATATCAGGCCCTTCACAGTCTTCCCCCTCTGAAAGACATGCAGAACCGGTCAGCCATCCTGCGTTTCTTCCCATAATTTCCACAATTGTTACAAGGCCCTTCGGATAGATTAAGCTCTCTCCGTCACGGATGATTTCTTTTACAGATGTGCCAATGTACTTGGCGGCGCTTCCAAACCCCGGTGTATGATCCGTCAGCGCCAGATCATTGTCAATTGTCTTTGGTGCACCAACAAATTTACACTGTTTTCCAGTCAATATTCCATAGTCCGATAACTTTTTGATCGTGTCCATAGAATCATTTCCGCCTATATAAATAAAAGCTTCTATTTCAAGCTTCTCAAGAATTCCAAAAATCTTCTCATACACTGACTGATCCTCATGGATCTCCGGCAATTTATATCGGCATGAACCAAGATAAGCCGCCGGTGTGCGCTTTAAAAGCTCCACATCCAGATCATTTGTAATATGCTCTGATAAGTCTACATATCGCTCTTCCAGCAGTCCCTGGATTCCATTTCTCATTCCATAAACTTTCTTGGCGCCGCGCTCGATTGCAGTTCGGTAAACACCTGCCAGACTGGAATTAATTGCCGCAGTAGGGCCTCCGGACTGTCCTACAATTACATTACCTTTCATATCGCATTACCTCCAATATTCCCATTTCTACTCCTGTGAATAGTTTTATTCTACGATATTTTGTCTATTTTGTAAAGTAAATGCTTATTTTATAGATTTTTTTTGTTGATTTTACTCATAATTCTTTTTTTCAATTACATTGACAACTTTTTTTATTTATGGTAATATCTTTATTAATTTATCACAGTAAAGTAGTCAATCGCTAATACACTAACGCATTTAAAGGAGGATTTATTTATGAAAAAGAAACTTTTCGTTACACTGACCGGAACTATACTAACTGCTTCACTGCTGATCGGATGCAGCGCCTCCGGTTCTGCACCAAAGGAAAATTCTGCATCTCCTGAATCAAAAGCTGCTGACTCACAACAGACTTTTACTGTTGGCTTTGATGCAGAGTATCCGCCATATGGATATCTGGATGATAATGGCGAATACACCGGTTTTGACTTAGAATTAGCAGAAGCAGTCTGTAAGCTGGAAGGGTGGGAACTGGTAAAAAAACCAATCAGCTGGGATTCCAAAGATATGGAACTGGACTCTGGTTCTATCGACTGCATTTGGAACGGTTTTACAATGAACGGTCGGGAAGATGATTATACCTTTTCCATTCCATATGTTGACAACAGTCAAGTCATCGTTGTTTCCGAAGCTTCCGGAATCACTTCTTTAGAAGATCTCTCCGGAAAGGTTGTAGGCGTTCAGGCCGCAAGCGCAGCCCTCAGTTTGCTGCAAAGCGAAGAAGACGGCGGTCAGAAGGCATTAGCTGATACCTTTCGTTCTCTGAATGAATTTGCTGATTACAATACTGCTTTTACAGAACTCCAGGCTGGCGCCCTTGACGCCCTTGCTATTGATATCGGTGTTGCCAATTATCAGATAAAATCCCGTGGAGAAGGCTTTAAAATCCTGGACGAGTCGCTCAACACGGAACAATATGCGATTGGATTTAAAAAAGGCAATCAGGAATTATGCGATATCGTAAATGCAGATTTAGAACAATTGACAGAAGACGGTACTGTTGCCGCATTAGCAGAAAAATATGACATTACAGATATGGTAACATTAAAATAAAATCTCTCTTTGGGAGGAATCTCTATGAGCTTTGATACAATCTTAAAACAAATGACTGCCGGGTTTGGACAGACGTGCCTGATTTTCTTTTTCACGCTGCTATTTTCTCTGCCTCTTGGAATGTTTGTCTATTTCGGAAAAGTAAGCAGACATAAACCTGTCCGCTGGATAATCAATAGCTATATTTCTATCATGCGAGGAACTCCGCTGATGTTACAGCTTCTCGTATGGTATTTTGCGCCTTATTACTTATGGCAAATGAATATCGGAGGCTATAAGCTAACTGCAATCCTGCTCGGTTTTTCCTTAAACTATGCTGCCTATTTCGCTGAAATTTACCGTTCCGGAATGGAAGCCATCCCAAAAGGTCAGTATGAAGCAGCTGCTCTGCTCGGGTATTCTAAAGTACAGACATTCCTGCATATCATTTTGCCACAGGTAGTGAAAGTTGTCCTTCCCTCTGTCACAAACGAAGTAATTACTCTTGTCAAAGATACATCGCTTGTCTATTCACTTTCTTACATTGAAATGTTTGGTGTGGCAAAACAAATCGCTGCCGCTCAGACTACTATCCTTCCATTCTTTATTGCGGGAATTTTTTATTTTATTTTTAACTATACGGTTGCCTTTTGTATGGAACAATTCGAAAAAAGATTAAACTATTATCGCTAGGAGGTACTGGAATGAAACTTTTAGAAATGAAACATATAAATAAAGAATTCGAAGGCATTCCCGTACTCCGGGATGTATCACTCTCTGTTGCAAAAGGTGAAATCGTTGCAATTATCGGCCCTTCCGGCTCCGGAAAATCAACATTACTCCGCTGCGCTGCAATGTTGGAATCCATTACCTCAGGAGAAGTATGCTATATGGGGCAAAAAGCATTTTGGACGGAACAGGACAGACTCCTTTTTCCGCCAAAACACACCTTAAAAGAACTCCAATCCTGCTTCGGCCTGGTCTTCCAGAATTTTAATCTGTTCCCACATTTTTCTGTTATGAGAAATATTACTGACGCCCCTATCCGGGTGCAGCACCGTCCAAAAGAGGAAGTGTATCAGGAAGCCCGGACACTTCTTGCTAAAATGGGTCTGGCAGACAAAGCGGATGCTTATCCATATCAGCTCTCCGGCGGACAACAGCAGCGTGTATCCATTGCCCGTGCCCTTGCTGTAAAACCTCAGATCCTTTTCTTTGATGAACCGACTTCTGCACTGGATCCGGAACTAACCGAAGAAATTCTAAAAATCATCAAAGATCTTGCCGCAGAGCATATGACAATGGTCATTGTCACACATGAAATGAATTTCGCCCGCAAAATTGCAGACAAAATGATCTTTATGGAACAAGGTCTTATTGCTTTAGAAGGAACTCCGCAAGAAGTCTTTTCTTCCGACAACACGAGGATACAGGAATTTCTTGGAAAATGCTCCTCTGAATAATATTTACTGTTCAGAGTGCGCCTGCCTGTCTGCAGAGAAGCACTCTGACTTTTCCACTCCCAACAGCGCAGATGTAAGTAACAGAATTGAATTTCCCCACAATTCAACAACAGAAAAATCTACAAAAATTCTGATTAAAAATAGTGCAAAATCGCCGAATAAAATTTTTTCAAAAAAAGTATTGACAAATACACAATCATGCCATATAATTATCAGTGTTGTGAGCGACACAACAAAACAAACATCCATGTGTGCTTAGCTCAGCTGGATAGAGCGTCTGGCTACGGACCAGAAGGTCGGGGGTTCGAATCCTCTAGCGCACGTACAGAGAAGTGTTACGATTGTAACACTTCTTTTTTGTTTTCCGATATATTTGTCACCATTACATATCTGCATAGAATTTTTAATCCATAAAAAACAGGTGCAGAAAAAGCATTCTAATGCTCTCTGCACCCTGCTATATTTTTCTAATCTTCTATACTCTTGCCACGCCGCTCTTGATTGCTGCCTCTGCTGTTGCTTTTGCAACGGCATCTTTTACTCTCTTATCAAATGCCATTGGAAGGATATAATCTGCATTTAATTCTTCATCACTAACAAGTCCTGCAATCGCATATGCCGCTGCGATCTTCATCTCATCATTAATCTCAGATGCTCTCACATCAAGCGCACCACGGAAAATTCCCGGGAAACAAAGTACATTGTTTACCTGATTCGGGAAATCAGATCGTCCCGTAGAAACAACTGCTGCACCTGCTGCTTTCGCTTCCTCAGGGAAAATCTCCGGTGTTGGGTTTGCACATGCAAATACAATCGGATCTTTTGCCATTGTGCGTACCATATCTCCTGTTAATGTACCCGGTGCTGAAACTCCGATAAATACATCTGCGCCTTTGATTACTTCTGCCAGTGTTCCTTTTTCCTGATTAAAATTCGTAATCTCTGCCATCTCTGCTTTGATTGCATTCAGATTCTCACGTCCCTTATAGATAGCACCCATCCGGTCTGTCATAATAACATTTTTCAGTCCCATCGCCATTAACAGTTTAATAATTGCAATTCCTGCTGCTCCGGCTCCTGATGTAACGATCTTCACGTCTTCCAATTTCTTTCCAACAAGCTTCAGCGCATTGATCACTCCTGCCAGTGTAATTACCGCTGTTCCATGCTGATCGTCATGGAAAATCGGAATATCGCAGCATTCTTTTAATTTCTGCTCAATCTCAAAACATCTCGGTGCAGAAATATCTTCCAGGTTTACTCCACCAAAACTTCCTGCCAGAAGACGTACCGCATTCACAATTTCATCCACATCTTTACTTCTTACACAAAGCGGAATTGCATCTACGCCGCCGAATTCTTTAAAAAGAACACATTTTCCTTCCATAACCGGCATTCCGGCTTCCGGGCCAATATCCCCAAGTCCGAGAACTGCCGTTCCGTCTGTCACGACTGCAACGGTATTCCATCTTCTTGTCAGTTCAAAGCTTTTATTGATATCTTTCTGAATTTCCAGACAAGGTGTTGCAACACCAGGTGTATATGCAAGACTCAGCGCTTCTTTTGAATCTACTGCTGCTCTTGACACCATCTCAATCTTTCCTTTTAAATCATAATGCATTTTCAAAGATTCTTTTCCGTAATCCATTTTAATTCCGCCTTTCAAATATTATTTCGCAAAATTATCATATTTTGTTCCTTATTTTAATAATAAAGGCTTGCAGCTATAAATGCAATTATATATTATTAATATAACCATTAATATTTTTTATAAAGTAATATTTATCAAAATAACTTGTTATAACAAATCAATAAAAATCACTGGAGAGAAGATTATGGAACAAGAATTAAAATATATCTATACCGTATATGAAAAAGGCAGTTTCTCAAAAGCCGCCCGCGCTCTGTATCTAACGCAGCCGGCTCTTAGCATCGCCGTTCAGAAAGCCGAAGAAAAGATCGGAATGCCTCTCTTTGATCGAAGTCAAAAACCGCTGAAGCTTACACCAGCCGGAGAAGTTTATATTGAAAAAATCCGTCAGATTCGCCAATTGGAAGACGAACTGCACCGCAAAATCGAAGATCTTGCAAAACTTAATACAGGACATGTGCGAATCGGCGCCACCAGTTTCTTCCTTTCTTACATCCTGCCTCCGATTCTGTTAGAGTATCATCGCCAATATCCGGATGTCACATTGGAAATTATTGAAACTGACTCATATGAATTAAAAGAAATGTTAAAAGACCGTAAATTGGATCTGACTTTTGTCAGCCGTCCCCTGGAAGAACCATTTTACAAAAATCATTTTTCCTTCCAGGATCCTATTTTACTCGCAGTCCCTTCCGCTTTTTCTGTCAATGAACAGCTTGCTGATCACGCCCTGACTGCACACGATGTCCTTCGCCGCCGCCATCTCACTGCTTCTTGTCCCTCTATCTGCCTCTCTGCATTTGAGCATGTGCCCTTCGTTCTGCTCAAATCCCGCTATGACCTTCGCAAGCGGACAGACAGTCTCTTTGCAGAAGCCGAAATCACACCGGATATCTTCATGGAAGCTTCTCAGATGTCCACTCTCTATACCCTTGCAGAAGCAGGACTTGGCGCTACCTTTATCAGCGACCGAATCATCCAGAAACCCGATGAACGTGTTTTATTCTATAAAATAGACTCTTTACTGGCAGTTCGGGAAATGAACATCGTCACAAATAAAAACTGTTATATTTCTCATGCAGCTAATTTGTTTATACAGCTCATGCGGCAATATTATTCCGTATAAATTTAACATAGAAAAGGCGACAGTTTTCATTCCTGCCGCCCTTTTCTTCTTATCATTATATGTTACACGGATCTTATTCTTACAATTAGAATCTATCTCGCGTAAATCTTCACAAGCTCTACAATCATATCTGTTGCTTTATCCATACCTTCTACTGTCGCATGTTCGTAAGGTCCGTGATAACCGTGTCCGCCTGTTCCGAGATTCGGACATGGAAGTCCTCTGTAAGATAACTGGCTTCCGTCAGTACCTCCGCGGATCGGGGAAATATCTTCTGCCACATTTGCATTTTTGCATGCTTCTCTTGCATTATCAATCAGATGCATACAATCAGCAATGATACTTGACATATTGCGGTATTCATCCCGGATTGTTAATTTAACAGTTCCTTCGCCCCATTTTTCATTCATAATCTTTTCAATATGGCACAGTGTCTTCTTTCTTGCTTCAAAAGAATTCAGATCATGATCGCGAACAATATACTGAGCCTTTGCATAGGCAACATCACCGCTCAAACTGCACAAATGATAAAATCCTTCATAACCGGATGTATCTCTAGGCGTTTCGCATCCCGGAAGCATTTGATTAATCTGTGTCGCAAGAAGCACTGCATTGATCATAACATCTTTGGAGCCGCCTGGATGCACATTAAACCCATTTACTTCAAAAGTTGCTTCACAGGCATTAAAGTTCTCATACTGGATTTCCCCTTCGCCATCTCCATCCAATGTATATGCATACTCTGCCCCAAATCTTTCAATATCAAAATGAGAAGCTCCTGTTCCTACTTCCTCATCCGGTGTAAATGCAACACTGATCTGACCATGAGGAATTTCTTCATCTCTCAGACGTTCAATCAAAGTCATAATCTCTGCAATTCCCGCCTTGTCATCTACACCGAGAATAGTTGTTCCGTCAGATGTAATCAGTGTTCTTCCTTTCAGCGATGGAAGATGCGGAAAATCTTTTACCGAGAGCACACGACCGCTATCCCCGAGTACGAGATCTTCTCCATTATAGTTTTCTGTCAGTACCGGTTTAATTTCATGATCACAGAAATCCGATACTGTATCCATATGGGCAATAAATCCGATCTTTGTTTTCTCTTCATACCCCGGAGTTGCCGGAATGATTCCGTATACAAAGCACTGCTCATCCACAGCAGCATTTTCCACACCCAATTCCTTTAACTCTTCTACGAGCATCTTTGCCAGGTCAAACTGACATACTGAACTTGGTGTTGTTCCACTCTCTCCGTCACTTGGTGTGCGCACAACAATGTATTTCAACATTCTCTCATATGCCTTCATGTTCCTTTTCCTCCCTTATAGTTCTTTTGCCTAATTTGCACTATAGCACACCTGACAAATGCTGTCAATCTTTCATCCGGAGTGTGATTTTTCATTTTTTACTATGCAAACTGACTATTATAGAGTGCTGCATATTTTCCCTCTTTTTCCATCAGTTCATCATGATTTCCGACTTCTTTAATATCTCCATCTTCCATGTATAAAATCATATCCGCATCCCGAATTGTCGAAAGCCGATGTGCAATTACAAAACTAGTACGCCCCTTCATAAGTTCTGCCATTGCTCGCTGAATCAGAACTTCTGTATGAGTATCTACATTACTTGTCGCTTCATCAAGAATCATAATTTCAGGATCTGACGCAATTGCTCTTGCAATTGTAAGAAGCTGTCGTTCTCCCTGTGAAATATTTTCTGCTCCTTTTGACAGCATCATATCGTATCCACCCGGGAGCGTTTTTATAAAGCTATGTGCACAGGCTGACTTCGCTGATGCGATAATTTTACTTCTATCCATATGTTCTTCTGCATAACCAAGATTATCTGCAATTGTTCCTTCAAAAAGCCATGTATCTTGTAAAACCATACCGAATCGGTCTCTCAGTTCTTCTCTTGGCATATCACATATATTGACGCCATCCACTGTAATCGCACCACCATTCAGTTCATAAAATCTCATCAAAAGATTGATCAGAGTTGTCTTTCCTGCCCCCGTCGGTCCTACAATTGCTACCTTTTGTCCCGGTTTCACAGTTAGATTCACTCCATTCATCAACATCCGATCAGGCGTATAGCCGAACTGAACATTTTCAAATGTCACACTGCCGGAACGATCTTCCGGAATGATTCCATTCTCTGCTTCCGGCAGCTCTTCTTCTGCATCCAATAGTGCAAAAATTCTGTCTCCGGCAGCCTTTGCTGCTCCAAAGCTTCCCGCCATTCCTGCCAGTGAAGAAAATGGTTCTGCAAACCGTCTTGTATATTCAAGCATCGCCTGTACATTTCCTACGGTAATAAAACCGCCTATGGCACGCAGACATCCAATCGCAGCACAGATTACATATCCCATATCATTTACAAAAGTTGTAATCGGACTGACTGCCCCCGCAATTGTCTCTGCCTTATAGGAACTGTTTTTCAAATTTTCATTCAGAGCATAAAACTGTTCTTTTGCTCTTTCTTGATAACTAAATGCCTGAACTACTTGCTGACCATTATACATTTCCTCTATATATCCATTTAATTCCCCCAGTAATTCCTGCTGTCTTTCATAATGTTTTCCGCCGGATTTCATAACCCCGGCTGCACTTAACAAAGATAGCGGAACCATAATCATGGGAATGAGCGTCAGTTTTGGACTAATCGTCAGCATCATAAGTAAAATGCCTATCGCAGTAATAATCTGTGTTACAATTGATGTAAGATTTTGACTTACAGTATTATTAATCGTATCTACATCATTTGTAATCACACTAAGGATATCACCATGCGTATGTGTATCATAGTAATTTAATTTCAATCTGTGCATTTTACTGTCGATATCACTACGAATCTCTCTCATAACATTTGCTGTAATCTTAGCCATGTGAAATCCCTGTAAAAATGCAAAAAATTGTGAAATGAGATATAATCCTACCAGCGCAGCAAGAAGCCAAAGGATTGTTTCCCAGTAAAATATACCATCTCGAATACTTTCAAATAAAGTTGTTGTCACTTTTCCGATTACAAATGGCGCCATTACAGTAAAAATTGTACTGACGGAAGCAAATAACAAAACAAAGAACAGCCTAAGCCGATAGGATTTTAAATACCCAAATAATCTCTTAAATGTATGCTTTTTCATATGAAACTGCCTCCTTTCCCAGTTGGATTTCCGCAATCTCCCGATAAAGCGGACATGTATTTAAAAGTTCTCTGTGCGTTCCCTGACCAACAATCATCCCATCATCAACGACTAAAATACGGTCTGCATCAAGAATCGTGCTAACTCTCTGTGCAACCATAATCACTGTTGCATTTCCCATCGCTGCTTTCAAATTTTTCCGAAGCACTTGATCTGTTTTCATATCCAATGCAGAAAAGCTATCATCAAAAACGTAGATTTCCGGCTCCTTCATAACAGCTCTTGCAATCGCCATTCTCTGCCTCTGTCCACCGGAAAGATTTGTTCCGCCCTGAGCAATTGCCTCATGATATCCGTTTTCTTTTTTTAAAATAAATTCCTCTGCACATGCAATTTTTGCTGCTGTCATCCATTCCTGCTCTGTTCCATGATTTTTGCCAAAGTTCAGGTTAGAAGCAATATCCCCTGAAAATAAAACATTCTTTTGAGGAACATAACCAATTAAAGAACGAAGTTCATCTACTGCATATTCTTTTACATTCACACCGTCAATAAGAACTTCTCCAAATAGGGGATCATACAGCCGTGGAACCAATTTCAAAATACTCGATTTTCCTCTTCCTGTTCCTCCTATAATTGCCGTAATCTCTCCTGGATGTGCTTCAAAGCTAATGTCTTTTAAAATTGGTTCCTCAGCTCCCGGATAGGCAAATGTCACATGGCGAAATTCTACCGTGGAGCGAAGCGGACGGTCTTTCATAGAAAACGAACCATCCTTGATACTTGTTTCTGTTTCCAGCACCTCTCCAATACGCTTAGAACAGGCATATGCTGTAGGAAACATCATAATAACAAGCGCCAGCATCATTGCTGACATAAGTACCATGCTGATATATTGACTGTTTGCCACTAAAGAACCAACTTCCATAGCTCCTGTCTCAACATAATGTGCTCCCAAACCTAATACCGCTGCTGTTGTTACCCCGAAAATCACATTAATCACCGGTAAAAGAAGACTTGTAATTCTTCCTGACAGCATTGCAGTAGCAGCATAATCCTTATTTGCTTCTCCAAATCGATAGCTTTCCGTTTTTTGCTTATTGAATGCCCTGATAACTCTGACACCTTCCAATGACTCCAAAAACAATTGATTAATTCTATCAAGCTTCTGTCGCAATTTGATTGAATACCGTGATGCAAATAAAATGATAATGCCGCATCCGATCAATAATACCGGAATTGCAACACTAAGTACAGAACTGACTTTTCCCCCAGTCGCAGCTGAAAAGACAAGTCCGGCAATCGCCATCATCGGCGCAAGAATTCCAATCCGTAAAAGCATCGTAAGGAAATTCTGAACATTCGTGATATCTGACGTACTTCTTGTAACAAGACTTGCAGTTCCGAAATGATCCAATTCTGCCGCTGAAAAACTCTGAACTTTTTCAAATACCTGTTCGCGGAGATTCGCTGAAAAATCTGTTGAAATGCGGGATGCAATTTTTACAGATAAAAAATTCACAACTCCTGCAAGTGCAGTAACTCCCGCCATAATAACCGCAAGTACCAAAATCATATTCTGAGAATTGTCTGTTACTCCACTGTTAATCATTTGTGCAAGTAAAGACGGCAGCATCATTTCTGCAATTGCTGCAAATAAAATCAAAATAGACAATAGTAAAATCTGCCGCCCTTTTAATTTGACTTTTGAAAATATTGTTTTCATATACTCTTCCTTTCTTAAACTGCCAATTTAATTCCCGACAATTGAAACATGAAGCTCCCTAGTGCATATTTCTGAAGTTTCATATATTCTTCTCGCGAAACCATTCCACCGTAATTCATAATCTCCATATTTCCACTATGCCCTGTAATGTAAAGCTTTGAAGAAGTAAAACCATTTTTGAGATAGAATTTTCTCCTGGCTATTCTCTGTTCTTTATTTGCAGCATGATCATCCAACTGTTCTATCAAAAGAACAATCTTCTTTCCTGAAAAGCGTCTGCATACTTCCTGCATAATTTTACTTCCGGTTCCCCGGCTTCGAATCCGTCCTGAAACAGCAAGATAATCTACCATGACCAGTTTTTCGTATGGAATTACCATAACAAATCCCAGCAAAATTCCGTCTTCTATCGCTGTTAATATCTGCTCTTTCCCTTTTTTCACCGAATGACGGATTGTAAAAAAAGGTTTTCTCTCTGCTTTTGGAAATGCTTCCAAATAGATTTCTCTAACTTCTTTCCATGACTTCTGATTTACATTCAAAAACTCCATCTCTCTACTCCTATCTTCTTGTAGTCTCCTTTGTCTTGTGATATTATAAAGTGTACAGTAACTGTAAAGTCAAGGGTGATTAAAATGAAAAATAAAAAATTTTTATATACAACAGGTCAGTTTGCAAAACTTAATGGGATTAACAAACGTACCTTACATTATTATGACGAGATTGGATTATTTTCTCCGGAAGTAAAAGCAGAAAATGGATATCGATACTATACCTGTTTCCAGACGGTACAATTAGAGCTGATTATGACACTTCGAAAGATTGGATTGTCTATAGAGGAAATTATACACTACCAACAAAGTCCTTCCGGAAGCTCTTTTGCCGAACTAATCGCTGAGAAAAAAGATTTCATTGATAGATCGATCCGGGAACTTTTAAATATAAAAACATTTTTAGAAGAAAAATCAAACAAGTTGTCATTGAGTCTTACTGCAAAAGAAGATGAAATAAATGTAATTTCACTCCCTGAACAACGTATTTTGCTCAGCAGTCCTATTACCGGAGCATATGATGATGATGATTTCATTGTCGCCAGTGAGTTTTCTCTTCGTTTAAAGTCTATTTTTGGATTGTATGATAATTTTGGAAGCCGCATTTCGGCAGAACAGATTTTACGCAGACAATATCACAAATATGACTGCTTCTTCGCCTATGGACGAACAGATATAGAAATCTACGATGTTCTCAGACCTGCAGGCACATATTTGCGAACCTACTGCATTGGCAGTTGGGATCGTCTTCACACTGTCTACGATAAAATCTGCAATTTTGCAGCAGAAAATGAGTTAGAATTATATGGATATGCCTATGAAGAAGGATTAAACGAGATGTCTTTACGAAATCGCCAAGATTATATCACAATGATTACGATTCCTTGCAAGAAAAAAGCGCTATAAGTGATTCCCGGAAGAATCCATGAATAGCGCAAGTCTTTTGTAAAAGAACAAAAAAAGTATCCTCTTTCGACGATACTTTTAATAATAAATGCCGCAGACCGGAATCGAACCGGTACGAAAGTATAAGTTTCGCAGGATTTTAAGTCCTGTGCGTCTGCCAGTTCCGCCACTGCGGCATATATCTTACAATATTTAATTTATCAGGTACTCTGCTATAATAGAAAAAATGCCGCAGACCGGAATCGAACCGGTACGGGAGTATAAGTCCCGCAGGATTTTAAGTCCTGTGCGTCTGCCAGTTCCGCCACTGCGGCATTATCTGCAGCAAATAATATTTGCTGCAAATGGGACCAATAGGGCTCGAACCTATGACCCTCTGCTTGTAAGGCAGATGCTCTCCCAGCTGAGCTATGATCCCGTATAACATTTTAAAGCTGAACGAATCAGCAACGACCCGGATGGGACTCGAACCCACGACCTCCGCCGTGACAGGGCGGCGCTCTAACCAACTGAGCCACCGGGCCAGATATGAATTTGTATAGTGGACCTTCGGGGACTCGAACCCAGGACCGATCGGTTATGAGCCGATTGCTCTAACCAACTGAGCTAAAGGTCCAAATCTTCTAAAATCACTATCCTGTCTAATGTAAATAAATGGGACCAATAGGGCTCGAACCTATGACCCTCTGCTTGTAAGGCAGATGCTCTCCCAGCTGAGCTATGATCCCATATTATTTATAAGCTGAATAAATCAGCAGCGACCCGGATGGGACTCGAACCCACGACCTCCGCCGTGACAGGGCGGCGCTCTAACCAACTGAGCCACCGGGCCAGGTCTTATGTACCTTCAAAACCACATACAAGAAATCTCATCCTTCGTTCACTTTCCTATCCTTTACCTCACTTGGTTATGCCCTCGACCGATTAGTAACAGTCAGCTACATGTGTTACCACACTTCCACCTCTGTCCTATCTACCTCGTCGTCTTCAAGGGGTCTTACAACTTTCGTTGGGATATCTCATCTTGAGGGGGGCTTCACGCTTAGATGCCTTCAGCGTTTATCCCGTCCCGGCTTGGCTACTCTGCTATGCATTTGGTAATACAACAGATACACCAGCGGCCAGTCCACCCCGGTCCTCTCGTACTAAGGGCAGCTCCTCTCAAATATCCTACGCCCACGCCGGATAGGGACCGAACTGTCTCACGACGTTCTGAACCCAGCTCGCGTACCGCTTTAATGGGCGAACAGCCCAACCCTTGGGACCTACTTCAGCCCCAGGATGCGATGAGCCGACATCGAGGTGCCAAACCACTCCGTCGATGTGAACTCTTGGGAGTGATAAGCCTGTTATCCCCAGGGTAGCTTTTATCCGTTGAGCGATGGCAATCCCACTTTATACCACCGGATCACTAAGTCCTACTTTCGTACCTGCTCCACCCGTCGGTGTCACAGTCAAGCTCCCTTCTGCCTTTGCACTCTTCGAATGGTTTCCAACCATTCTGAGGGAACCTTTGAGCGCCTCCGATACCCTTTCGGAGGCGACCGCCCCAGTCAAACTCCCCACCTGACATTGTCCCCCAGCCGGGTCACGGCTGCTGGTTAGAAATCCAGTACTGCAAGGGTGGTATCCCAACAGCGACTCCATGGCAACTGGCGTTACCATTTCTCCGTCTCCCACCTATCCTGTACATGCAATACCGAATCCCAGTATCAAGCTGGAGTAAAGCTCCATGGGGTCTTTCCGTCCTGGCGCAGGTAACCAGCATCTTCACTGGTATTTCAATTTCACCGGGTGCATTGTTGAGACAGTGCCCAAATCATTACGCCTTTCGTGCGGGTCGGAACTTACCCGACAAGGAATTTCGCTACCTTAGGACCGTTATAGTTACGGCCGCCGTTTACTGGGGCTTAAGTTCAAAGCTTCGCTTGCGCTAACCTCTCCCCTTAACCTTCCAGCACCGGGCAGGCGTCAGCCCATATACTTCACCTTTCGGTTTCGCATAGACCTGTGTTTTTGCTAAACAGTTGCTTGGGCCAATTCTCTGCGGCCACTTTTACATGGCACTCCTTCTCCCGAAGTTACGGAGTCATTTTGCCGAGTTCCTTAACAATGCTTCTCCCGTCGGCCTTAGGATTCTCTCCTCATCCACCTGTGTCGGTTTACGGTACGGGTACAGTACAAACAATAGCGGCTTTTCTTGACGCATGGCTCACATACTTCGTTACTTATAGTTCACTCCGCATCACGTCTTCGGCTTATCACACGGATTTTCCTATGTGACACCTACCTCGCTTGCGCCGGTCTTTCCACTCCCGGCTTATGCTCTCCACACGTGTCCCCACAGTTCTGTCATACTGCAGTACAGGAATTTCAACCTGTTGTCCATCGACTACGGCTTTCGCCCTCGCCTTAGGTCCCGACTTACCCAGAGCAGATCAGCTTTACTCTGGAAACCTTAGATATTCGGCCTGGAGGATTCCCACCTCCATCTCGCTACTCATTCCGGCATTCTCTCTTCTTAACGCTCCACAGCTCCTTCCGGTACTGCTTCGCCGCCCTAAGAATGCTCCTCTACCAATCCCTTATAGGATTCCTGAGCTTCGGTAGTGTGTTTCAGCCCCGGACATTTTCGGCGCAGGACCTCTCGACCAGTGAGCTATTACGCACTCTTTTAATGTATGGCTGCTTCTAAGCCAACATCCTGGTTGTCTTTGAAATCCCACATCCTTTTCCACTTAACACACATTTTGGGACCTTAGCTGCAGGTCTGGGCTCTTTCCCTTTCGACTACCCAACTTATCTCGTGTAGTCTGACTCCCGATAAGCATCACTACGGCATTCGGAGTTTGATATTCTTCGGTAAGCTTTGACGCCCCCTAGGAAATTCAGTGCTCTACCTCCGTGTGACTCTATCGAGGCTAGCCCTAAAGCTATTTCGAGGAGAACCAGCTATCTCCGGGTTCGATTGGAATTTCTCCCCTATCCACACCTCATCCCCACCCTTTTCAACGGATGTGGGTTCGGTCCTCCATTGCCTTTTACGGCAACTTCAACCTGGACATGGATAGATCACCCGGTTTCGGGTCTACTCCGGCTGACTTGGCGCCCTATTAAGACTTGGTTTCCCTTCGGCTCCGGACCTAAAGTCCTTAACCTCGCCAGCCGACGTAACTCGCCGGACCGTTCTACAAAAAGTACGCGGTTCCACTTTATAATGGTTCCACAGCTTGTAAACACAGGGTTTCAGGTTCTCTTTCACTCCCCTCCCGGGGTCCTTTTCACCTTTCCTTCACAGTACTATGCGCTATCGGTCACTAAGTAGTATTTAGCCTTACGGGGTGGTCCCCGCTCCTTCCCACAAGGTTTCTCGTGTCTCGTGGTACTCTGGATCCCGCTCGCTCTCTTCTATTTTCAGGTACGGGGCTTTCACCCTCTCTGGCTGGCTTTCCCAAAACCATTCTCCTAATATACGAGTCACTTGTTGCGGTCCTAACCCCCGGATGCACGCATCCAGGTTTGGGCTCTTTCCATTTCGCTCGCCGCTACTTTGGAAATCGATGTTTCTTTCTCTTCCTCCGGCTACTTAGATGTTTCAGTTCACCGGGTTCCCCTCCATACGTTATGGATTGGCGTATGGATACTTGAGGGCTTCTCAAGTAGGTTTCCCCATTCGGATATCTCCGGATCGTTGGATATTTGCTCCTCCCCGAAGCTTTTCGCAGCTTATCACGTCCTTCATCGGCTCTTAGTGCCAAGGCATCCACCCTGCGCTCTTTCTAGCATAACCAACTTGCCTTCGTCCACGGGAATGGACATTAGCTACACATGCATAGCGTTGCATGCGTTGGTAATTAGGTTTGATTCATTTGAATCAGTGTTTCGAATAATTATTATCTAATAACAATTACCTCGGATGTCTTGATATTTTCATCAATTTATTTCTTATATGCGGTTTTCAAGGTACATTCTATGTGTGTCTTCCGACACAGTGGAGATAACGAGATTCGAACTCGTGACCTCCTGCTTGCAAGGCAGGCGCTCTCCCAACTGAGCTATACCCCCATAGAGTGTTTATTCTTTTTTCAATAGATATGGGCTTAAGTGGACTCGAACCACCGACCTCACGCTTATCAGGCGTGCGCTCTAACCGGCTGAGCTATAAGCCCATATTCTTTTATAATCTGGCGGCCACCTACTCTCCCACACCGTCTCCAGTGCAGTACCATCGGCCGCTTAGGTCTTAACCATCGTGTTCGGGATGGGAACGGGTGTCTCCCCTAAGCGCATCGCCACCAGAAGCATTGAGTACTTAGCGAGGTCTTCTCGAGCTTAGTACGAAAGCTGTTCTTCGCACTCCGTGTGAAGAACTTCTTCTTTCACTCCTTCTCCGAAGACTCCCTTAATAACTCAACAATAGACAACAGCTCTTACTTCTTCTTCCTTAGAAAGGAGGTGATCCAGCCGCACCTTCCGATACGGCTACCTTGTTACGACTTCACCCCAGTTATCCGTCCCGCCTTCGGCAGCTCCTCCCCTAAGGTTAGGTCACTGACTTCGGGCGTTACTGACTCCCATGGTGTGACGGGCGGTGTGTACAAGACCCGGGAACGTATTCACCGCGACATGCTGATTCGCGATTACTAGCGATTCCAGCTTCATGTAGTCGAGTTGCAGACTACAATCCGAACTGAGACGTTATTTCTGAGATTTGCTCCAGGTCACCCTTTCGCTTCCCTTTGTTTACGCCATTGTAGCACGTGTGTAGCCCTGCTCATAAGGGGCATGATGATTTGACGTCATCCCCACCTTCCTCCAGGTTATCCCTGGCAGTCTCTCCAGAGTGCCCGGCCTTACCGCTGGCTACTGAAGATAGGGGTTGCGCTCGTTGCGGGACTTAACCCAACATCTCACGACACGAGCTGACGACAACCATGCACCACCTGTCTCCTCTGTCCCGAAGGAAAGGCAACATTACTTGCCGGTCAGAGGGATGTCAAGAGCAGGTAAGGTTCTTCGCGTTGCTTCGAATTAAACCACATGCTCCACCGCTTGTGCGGGTCCCCGTCAATTCCTTTGAGTTTCATTCTTGCGAACGTACTCCCCAGGTGGACTACTTATTGCGTTAGCTGCGGCACCGAACAGCTTTGCTGCCCGACACCTAGTAGTCATCGTTTACGGCGTGGACTACCAGGGTATCTAATCCTGTTTGCTCCCCACGCTTTCGAGCCTCAACGTCAGTTACCGTCCAGTAAGCCGCCTTCGCCACTGGTGTTCCTCCTAATATCTACGCATTTCACCGCTACACTAGGAATTCCGCTTACCTCTCCGGCACTCTAGAAGCACAGTTTCCAATGCAGTCCCGTGGTTGAGCCTCGGGTTTTCACATCAGACTTGCACTTCCGTCTACGCTCCCTTTACACCCAGTAAATCCGGATAACGCTTGCCCCCTACGTATTACCGCGGCTGCTGGCACGTAGTTAGCCGGGGCTTCTTACTCAGGTACCGTCATTTTCTTCCCTGCTGATAGAAGTTTACATACCGAAATACTTCATCCTTCACGCGGCGTCGCTGCATCAGGGTTTCCCCCATTGTGCAATATTCCCCACTGCTGCCTCCCGTAGGAGTTTGGGCCGTGTCTCAGTCCCAATGTGGCCGGTCGCCCTCTCAGGTCGGCTACTGATCGTTGGCTTGGTAGGCCGTTACCCCACCAACTACCTAATCAGACGCGGGTCCATCTCATACCACCGGAGTTTTTCACACCGTACCATGCGGTACTGTGCGCTTATGCGGTATTAGCAGTCATTTCTAACTGTTATCCCCCTGTATGAGGCAGGTTACCCACGCGTTACTCACCCGTCCGCCGCTCAGTCGCAATCACTTCAATCCGAAGAAATCCGCAAAAGCGCTTCGCTCGACTTGCATGTGTTAAGCACGCCGCCAGCGTTCATCCTGAGCCAGGATCAAACTCTCGTTAAAAGTGTTTGTTCTTGGCGAATCAACTGCTAGCTAATTCATCCATAATTACTGTTTTTAGGTCGTTAGACTTTTGTGTCCAACTCGTTCTGAAATCTCTTTAAAGAAATTTTCAGGGTTGTTGTCTATTGTTTAGTTATCAAGGTTCTCTGTCGTTTGACAGCTCATCTAGTTTATCATAACTGTTTTGCTTTGTCAAGAACTTTTTTATTTTATTTTTTCAAGTTCTTGTTGTCTTTGCGACAGCTCGTTTAGATTATCACATCTGTTCGACTTTGTCAACAACTTTTTTATTTTTTACAAATTGTTTCCTCAGTGAACTATTATATTCTATCATTATAATTGCCACTCTGTCAAGACTTTTCTCGTCTTATTTCGACATCATTTCACATAATGATAGTAAACGGAGAAAGAGGGATTTGAACCCTCGCGACGCTATTAACGACCTACTCCCTTTCCAGGGGAGCCCCTTCAGCCACTTGGGTATTTCTCCAAACGCTAAACATTTTCTTTATTCTGTTACAGCAGAAATTACTATATCATACTTCTTCTTTAATGTCTAGTATCTTTTTCATTTTTTCTTCACAATTTTTTCTTCACAAATTTTCTTTGGCCAGACTTTCTTTAATTTGTCCTAATTCCACTTAAGATTTTTCAATTTGATTTTTCATGCTTTCGAAGCAATCTATTTCAACTAAAAAAAGTGCCATACCCAATATAGACATTGGAATTATGGCACTTTTTTACTTTACATAATAAAATCCCCCAAATATAACCACTTATACAATTATAAATATGTATTCCGATAAATTTCCTGTGTCTCTTCCGGCACCAAACTTCCTCCGGTAGCCCATACAATATGTACCGCATCCTGCAAATGCTTCGTAAGCTTGTGCGAGTCCAAATACTCTCTTGTTTCTCCATACTGCAATAATTTTACAGGACCTTCAAAACCTGCGCAGGCACTTGGTTCTAAAAATATCTTTTCCGTCTCTAACATTTTACGCATATATTCATACAATGCTGCATCTTGTACAGTAAAAATACCGCTGAGCCGCGACTGCATTACCTGTCCCACAAAACCAGATGGTCTTCCTACAGCCAGCCCATCAGCATGAGTCATGCCTGAAAGTCCAATATCCTTTACCGCTATTTTATTTTGCAGCCCGGTCGCCATACCAAGCAGCATACACGGAGCCTGTGTTGGTTCAATAAAAAAACAATGAACATTTTCTCCAAATATTTCTTTTAAGCCAAATGCAATCCCGCCCGGAGCACCTCCGACTCCACATGGAATATACACAAACAGCGGGTGTGTACTGTCTACCTGAACTTTCTGCTCAGCCAATTGTTTTGCAAGTCTGCCGGCGGCTACTGCATATCCAAGAAATAGTGTTTTGGAATTCTCATCATCTATAAAATAGCTCTTTGGATCAGCATCCGAGCACGCCCGGCCATTCTTAACCGCTTCACTATAATCATCTGCATATTCTCTGACATCCACTCCATGCTCACGGAGCAGATCTTTTTTCCACTGCTTTGCATCCGCAGACATATGTACAATTACACGATACCCCAGCGCAGCGCTAATAATGCCAATACTGAGTCCTAAATTCCCCGTTGATCCAACTTGAATCGTATACTGTCCAAAAAACTTTCGAAATTCCGGTTCAGCCAATTTCCTGTAACTCTCTTCCCTGCGCAATATGCCATGGCTTTCTGCCAATTCCTCTGTGTGTTTTAGTACTTCATAAATTCCTCCTCTGGCTTTAATGGATCCCGCTATCGGTAAGTGACTGTCTTTCTTTAAAAATAATCTGCCTGGGATCATTTGTTCTTCTCGTTGCCCCATAGTTCTGCAAACATTCTGCATTGCGGCGATTTCAACCAACTCCGATTCAATCAATCCATTTCGCTTAGCTGTCTCCGGGAAACAATATTCGATTAGTGGCGCAAATCGTTCCAGACGTTTTTCCGCATCCAGAATATCCGCTGCCCCAAGTTCTGTTGCTTCTGATATTTTTACCTCTTCTTTTTGAAATTCTTCCTGCTCCATCTTATTTTTCTTCGGCATAAGTTCTTGATTAATCCAAACCAGTTCCTTCCCTTCCATAAGACGCTTTACAATGTCCTGGCGCATTGCTTCTTCATTCATTCTCATTTCCTCACTCTGTCCTAAAATCTCGTATTCTTTCATAAGATCAACCATAAATTCTATTTTCCACGTTTGAAATTCTTCACGCTCTTTTTTTATTTTACTGAATTCCCGAGAAAAAATCTATTGTTTCCGCATAAATTTCGTTTTTTCTAAGCGCATTCCAAAGGCACTGTTTATACACGCAAAAAAAGAAATCCATTCGGATTTCTTTTTTCAACGGAGAGGGTGGGATTCGAACCCACGCGCCCTCTCGGACAAACGGTTTTCAAGACCGCCTCGTTATGACCACTTCGATACCTCTCCACAATATGTTGTTGTCTGTCTTAAGTGTTCCGCTCAAGACAAGATGTATCTTATCACAGTATAACTATAATGTCAATAACTTTTTTACATTTTTTTATTTTACTATAATTATCAGGATGTCATTCTGCCATAAATGCTGTTGCTGTCTTTAAATCTTCAGGTGTTGTAATCTTGATATTCTCATAAGATCCCTTCGCCATTTTGACCGGATGCCCCAGAATCACCTCTACAACCATAGCATCATCTGTCACCTGCACGGTCAGATCCCCTTCCCGTTCCAGAAGCTTTTGATACGCCTCCATAACGAGCTGATACGAAAATACCTGTGGAGTCTGTACGAGCCACACGTCTTTGCGCGGCGGAGTTTCCCTTGCATATAATTGTTCATCCACAATTTTAATCGTATCTTTTACCGGCATTCCTACAACGCAGGCTCCTTCCACGCAGACCATCTCATACGCTCTCTCGATCATTTCTTCATTCACAAACGGGCGCGCTCCATCGTGAATAAATACATAGTCTGTCGCTTTATTCACACTGCAAAGTCCATGATAGACAGAATGATATCGTTCTGCTCCACCTTCTACAATCTGCTTTACTTTCTGAAAACCGTATCTGTCTACAATCTCCCGGCGACAATATGTTTCTTGATCCTTGCCAACCACAAGGATAATTTCATCAATCAAAGGTGACTTTTCAAACACCGCCAGTGAATAATACACTACCGGCTTTCCATTCAATTCAAGATATTGTTTTTGAATCTTGGTACCCATTCGTTTACCCTGACCGGCAGCAAGAACAATTGCTGCACACCTGTTTTTTCCCATCTGAATCTCCTCCGCTATCGATACGTTTATCTTTCTCCAAGTTTCAGATTCGGAACTGCATTCAAATCCCATCCATGACGTGTTCCCTTGATAAATTCATAATAAGCTGCCGCTCCAATCATGGCAGCATTATCTGTACAGAGAATCGGAGACGGATAATAAAACGCTATTCCCCGGCTTTCGCATGCTTCTTTCATTGCCGCGCGAAGTGTGCTATTGGATGCCACCCCTCCTGCGATTGCAAATTTCTTTAAGCCATACTGTTCTACTGCATGCATCGCATTTGCCACAAGCACATCCACAACTGCCTTCTGAAAAGAAGCTGCGATATCTGCACGATTATATTCCTGTCCTTTCATAGCACAGCCGTTAATATAATTCAGCACTGCGGATTTCACTCCGCTAAAGCTAAAGTCATACTCTGCTCCGTCAATATGTGCTCTCGGAAATGCAATTGCATCCGGATTTCCTTCTTTTGATAATTTATCAATCTTTGGCCCTCCCGGATACCCAAGCCCAATGGCTCTGGCTACTTTATCAAAAGCCTCTCCTGCCGCATCATCTCGTGTACGTCCGAGAATCTCATATTCCCCATAGTCCTTTACGCATACAAGGTGTGTATGCCCTCCGGATACTACAAGGCAGACAAATGGTGGTTCCAACTCTTTATTCTCAATAAAATTAGCCGAAATATGCCCTTCTATATGATGTACGCCCACTAACGGAAGTTTCTTTGCATAAGCAATCGCCTTTGCTTCCGCAACCCCGACAAGGAGCGCTCCCACAAGCCCCGGACCATATGTCACACCAATGGCATCCAGATCATCCAACGTCACTCCGGCAACAGAAAGCGCTTCCTCAATCACCTGGTTAATCTTCTCTATATGCTTTCTTGATGCAATTTCAGGCACAACCCCACCATATAATTTATGAAGTTCAATCTGGGATGAAATAACATTTGAGAGTACTTCACGTCCATTTTTTACAACTGCTGCCGCAGTCTCATCACACGAACTCTCAATCGCCAATATTAAAATATCTTTTGTATTGTTCATAATCCACGCCTTCCTACTTCTCTTCAAATCCAAGTTCTGCTGACATACGATCTCTTCCTGCTTTCGCCTCCGGGAATATCTTTCGTACTTCTTCCATATAATCTTCCGGATATGCCAGCGACGGACTATAATGTGTTAGCCACATTTCTTTTACCTGAGCCTCTTTAGCAAGCTGAGCAGCTTCATAAAATGTCATATGTTTATATTCCACTGCTTTATGAGCCTTCTCTTTCTCTCCGTACATGCCTTCGCATATAAAAAGATCCGAGTCCACCGCATTCTCACGTATAGAATTCGTTGGCCGTGTATCGGTTGTATATGTAAGCTTAATTCCTTTTCGTGCAGGTCCCAGAACCATATCCGGTGTATAAACTTTCCCTGCATCTTCTACTGTCTCACCCTTCTGCAGATGCTTCCAGAACATCTTTGGAATGGCATTTGCCTCAGCCCGCGCCACATCAAACTTGCCGGCACGGTCAATCTCCAATGTATAACCATAGCAAATCACATTATGGTTCACTCGAAATGCTTTCAGACGATAACCATTCATCTCAAATATCTGCTCCGGTTCTGTGATCTCTTTATAAATAATCGGGAAAGGAAGTTCCGGCGCAATCACTCTCAATGAATTCACAACCC
Source organism: Faecalicatena sp. Marseille-Q4148 (assembly GCA_018228665.1). Taxonomy (NCBI): domain Bacteria; kingdom Bacillati; phylum Bacillota; class Clostridia; order Lachnospirales; family Lachnospiraceae; genus Faecalicatena; species Faecalicatena sp. Marseille-Q4148. The sequence continues at coordinate 2,702,641 of CP073692.1, read as the reverse complement.
GTTCCAGTCCTCTTGGACCAATTAAAGTCAACGGTTCCTTCCTGTCCGCATTCCCCATCGTTAAGAGCAGGCCCGGAAGCCCACTGATATGATCTCCGTGATAATGCGTAAAACAGATTACATCAATCGGTTTAAAACTCCATCCTTTTTCTTTAATAGCAATCTGTGTTCCCTCGCCACAGTCAATCAGAAGGCTGCTGCCATTAAATCTCATCATCAGCGCAGTCAGCCAGCGGTATGGGAGGGGCATCATCCCTCCCGTACCTAATAAACAAACATCCAGCATGTTTTCTATTTCCTCTCTATCGGTATCCGAAATCCCGAAACCAGTTCATCATAGCACTTCTCACACAGATCAAATGCATGTTCTTCATTGTCTTTGTTTGAGAAGTAATTCCAACGCTTCTCCACTGAAAGTACGTCTTCTGCCGGAATCCCATTGCTGACCGGAATTTCTTTCCCACATCTGTTACATATAATTTTCGTAAGTTCTTTTGTCTCTTTCACTGTATAATTACGCATATGATTCCTCCTGAAAAACTGTATTCTTTCGTTACAGCTTCATTATATAAGAATAAAAACAAAATTCCCACTGGGAACTAATGCATAATCTGGCAGTCTGTTTCCATACTCATTAAAACGGCATCTTCCTTCGGATGCTCATAAAAACATTTACGAATCCCATCTTCCGCAAACCCCTGCCTTCGATAAAACGCAATGGCCGCTTGATTGCTCTGTCTTACGTCAAGCAGAATCTTTGCGATCTGCTTTTCCTTACATATTCTCAAAATTTCTGAAAAGAGATATGTCCCTGCACCGCATCTTCTCGTCTCACTTCGGACAGCGATTCTTGCAATCTCTGCCTCGTCAAGCACATAATAGAGAATTGCATATCCGATTACGCGTTTCTCTGCACCTTCGCGCAATGTCAGCAGTATTGTCTGATTCTGTATCCACGATTCCTTCACTGCCCTTTCACTCCAGGCATCAGGAAAAATTTCTTTTTCCAATTGCGCGATTGCTGCAATCTCACGCTCCTCTGTAGGTTCTACATACCACCTTTGCATCTGTACGCCTCTTACTTTCTCTACGATTCTCTGAAAACAGACCTTTCTTTATCTTCTTATAGATTTTTCCCTTCTCGTTCTGCCCGTTCCCGTTCAGCCTGAGATACTCGAAGATAATCCGGCTCATGCTCTGCCGCTGTTTCAGTTCTTCCCTCTCTCAGATATCTCATTGCCAGAGTTCCGACTGCTGCCGCTCTCTGCCGATTCAAATGCGGCGGTGCAAAACGATACGCTACCTTCAATCCTTCTCTCAACATCTCTTCGTAAACAGGTACTCCATCTCCAAGAAATGTTACCGGCTCTCCAAGCTGATTCAGCTGTTCTACAAGTTCAGATACTGCAACTGCTTCCTGCGGTACTACCGTCTCAAATTCCTCCTCAAAGCGATAGATTCCTGTATAGACTTGATTTCTTCTCGCATCCATCATAGGGCAGATGACACCTTTGCATCCATAAAGATTATAGGCTAAACCATCCACCGTCGGAATATGAATCAGCGGTTTCCCAAGAGCAAGCCCAAGCCCTTTCGCCGTGGCAGAACCGATTCTAAGTCCGGTAAAAGATCCCGGACCTCCGGAAACAGCAATTGCATCAATGGTATCCAGATCAAGTTCGATCATCTTCGCTACTTCATCAAGCATTGGCAAAAGCGTCTGCGAATGAGTTTTCTTATAATTCACTGTATATTCTGCAACAGTCTGAGTCTCTTCCATAACTGCAATCGTTGCCGTCAGCCCAGAACTGTCCAACGCTAAAATACGCATGTTCTTCACTTCTTTCTATCATATTTATTGTTATTTTATGCGCATATTATATCCCAGGAAGAAAGTCTGCGTCAACGTCATCCTTCGTCACATGACTTCAACCGTAATCTTCCGGTAATCAAATCCATTTGACAGATCTTTTTCAATCACAATTTCCGTGCGCTGTTTCGGAAGTATTTCTTCAATCAGGTTCGACCACTCAATCAGCGTTACACCTTCTCCATAAAAGTAGTCTTCATAACCGATTTCTTCCATCTCTTCCACATCTCCGATTCGATATACGTCGAAGTGGTAAAAAGGAAGACGCCCGTCCTCATAAACCTGCACAATTGTAAATGTCGGGCTGCTGATCGGTTCTTCTATTCCAAGTCCTTTTGCAAGTCCCTGTGTAAATACGGTTTTCCCCACACCAAGATCTCCGATCAACGTAAACACTTGTCCGGCGTTTGCCTCTTCTCCTATTTTTCTTCCTACTTCAAATGTTTCTTCGGCACTTCTCGTCTCTATTATCATTCTGCCACCAACCTAAATTCCTTTCATCGTAAGCTGAATTCGCTTTTTCTCCAGATCTACGCTCATTACTTTCACTTCTACAATATCTCCTACGCTCACAACTTCCATTGGATGTTTGATAAATTTCTTATCAGTAATTTGTGAAATATGCACAAGTCCATCCTGGTGTACCCCAATATCCACAAATACACCAAAGTCAATTACATTTCTGACAGTGCCTTTCAAAACCATTCCAGGCGTCAGATCTTTCATTTCTAACACATCTGTGCGAAGAATCGGTTTCGGCATCTCATCTCGCGGATCTCTTGCCGGTTTCTCCAGTTCTTTTACAATATCTCTAAGCGTAATCTCTCCAACACCAAGCTCTTCAGACAATTTCCTGTAATCTTTGATCGTGCGGGATAATCCCACAAGCTTTCCTGCTGCGATATCTTCCGCTGCAAATCCTTGCTTCTCCAGCAATTTTTCTGCTGCCCCATAAGATTCCGGATGTACACTTGTTCCATCAAGTGGATTCTTGCCCCCTTGAATCCGCATAAATCCGGCGCACTGTTCAAATGCCTTCGGGCCAAGCTTTGCTACTTTTAAAAGCTGTTTTCGGTCAGTAAAGCTTCCATTTTCCTCCCGATATGCAACAATGTTTTTAGCAATTGTACCGCTGATGCCGGAAATATATGACAGCAATGGTGCAGAAGCTGTATTTAAGTCTACTCCCACCCGGTTTACACAATCTTCCACAACACCGGAAAGCGCTTCGCTTAACTTCTTCTGGTTCATATCATGCTGATATTGTCCAACGCCAATAGACTTCGGATCGATCTTCACAAGCTCTGCCAGCGGATCCTGAAGCCGTCTTGCGATTGATGCCGCACTTCTTTGTCCCACATCAAAATTCGGGAATTCTTCTGTTGCAAGTTTACTTGCAGAATAGACGGAAGCCCCTGCTTCATTTACAATAACATACTGCACTTTCTCAGGAATCTCTTTTAAAAGTTCCACAATAATCTGTTCAGATTCTCTGGACGCCGTTCCATTTCCAACCGAAATCAATGTTACATGATATGTTTTAATTAGTTTTTTCAACGTATCTTTTGCTGCTGCGATCTTTGCAGGCGTCGTCGGCGCAGTCGGATAAATAACTGTCGTATCCAGCACTTTTCCTGTAGCATCTACAACAGCCAGTTTACATCCGGTACGAAACGCCGGATCCCATCCGAGCACCACCTGTCCAACAATCGGCGGCTGCATTAAAAGCTGCTGAAGATTCTTTCCAAACACACTGATCGCACCGTCTTCTGCTTTTTCTGTTAACTCGTTTCGGATTTCCCTTTCGATCGCAGGTCCGATCAGACGTTTATAACTGTCTTCGATCACCTCTTTTAGCACAGGTGTCGTATATGGATTTGAAGAAGAAATAACTTTTTTCTCAAGATACTGTAAAATCTTCTCCTCCGGTGCTTCAATTTTGACAGTCAGCACTTTCTCTTTTTCCCCTCTGTTCAGCGCCAGTATACGGTGACCGGCCAGACGACTTACCGGTTCTTCAAATTCATAGTACATTTCATACACAGAAGTCTCTTCCGGATTTTTAGCCGTCGAAATAAGTTTCCCCTGTTTCATTGTAAGATCACGAATGTAAATGCGGTAATCCGCTTCATCAGAAATATATTCTGCAAGAATATCCATTGCTCCATGGATAGCATCTGCCTGAGTCTTTACTTCCTTTTCTTCTGAAAGATACGCCTTTGCCGCTTCTTCCAATGGTACTTTTGTATTTTGCAGCATAATCAGTGCCGCTAATGGTTCCAACCCTTTTTCTTTTGCAATCGTCGCTCTCGTTCTCCTCTTTGGACGATACGGCCGATATAAATCTTCTACAACAACAAGTGTCTCCGCTTCAAGAATCTGTCTCTTCAGCTCATCCGTAAGTTTTCCCTGCTCCTTTATACTTCCGATGACCTGTTCCTTTTTCTCTTCCAGATTTCGAAGATAGGTAAGCCGCTCAAAGAGATTTCGAAGCTGCTCATCATTCAGTGCGCCGGTTGCCTCCTTACGATATCTGGAGATAAACGGAATCGTATTTCCTTCATCAATGAGTTTTACTGCTGCATCTATCTGCCATTGCTTTACCTGCAATTCTTCTGTCAGTTTTTGATTAATGTCCATATGTTCTTGCCTTTCCTCATAACTTTTCAATGCCTGCCAGACTCTTCTGAGCGCATTCTTACTTCATTATATCCCGAACTTTCTCTCTGTGCAAGACAGCAAAACAGAGCTTACTCTCTTTTCTTGTCTTTTCCTCTAAGCTATGCTATAGTTATATATCATAATGTTGGAGGGTAAGAGCCATGAATAACTCTATTGCTATTGACGAGAATGAAAACGGACTTTCCAGGCAGCAGCTGAAATCACAGCGGACTAAGGCTCGTATTTTCCAGGCTGCCAAAACTATTTTACAAAAAAGAGGCTATGAAGCACTCTCGATTAAAAATATATGCGAAGAGGCCGGTGTATCTAACGGCAGCTTCTATCATCATTTTCAGACAAAAGATGATCTGCTTTCCTACTATATCGAAGAACAGCCCGCTTTGCCGCCGGAACTTTCCTCTGCTCCTAATTCTCTTTCAGAAGCCAGAGAACAGATTATCCGTGTATACTTGAATTATGCTTCCTACTGCCGTGAACTGGGAGTCGATTTTCTTGCCAGTTACTATACGCCTAAAAATCAGGCTTTGAACCCTGAGAGCCGTACGGAACGTCCTTATCCGATCCTAACAGTCCGCTCTTATCTGGAAAAAGCCATTGCCAATCATATTCTTCCGGATACGCTGAATCTGGAGGAGGTTACAACCGATATCCGCATGCTTGTCATCGGAAATGTATTTGAATGGAGCATGCGCTCAGGACAGCCTGACATCGAGGCAAATCTGAGACGTTCCATCGGAACCTATCTGGATGGACTGTTTTCTTCTATTTCACAGCCTTAACAAACAAAAAACTGCGGCATACTGTCGGGAGAAATTCTCAAACATTCTCCGGCTGCATGCCACAGTTTTTATTTTATAAAACTTTTGTATTACCTAGACTTCCCTGCGATAGATCACATTTCCATCCATAATTGTGTACAAAACTTTTGCGTCTGTATCAAGTCCAAGACGACCTTTCATCACAATCACATCCGCATCTTTTCCTGCTTCCAGACTTCCAAGACGATCTTCCAATCCAAGCTGTCTGGCCGGATTGATCGTAACCATACGCACTGCCCGCTCCTGTGATAATCCCTCGCGCACTGCCTCACCAATATGGTGATATAAAGACTCCTCGCTCAGAATAGGAGAATCTGTAATAATCGCAACATTTACTCCGCGGTCATCCAACATCTTTACGGCCTCTACATCTACTTTACGGCGTTCTCCCGGAGAACGGTAGGTAGCGATCGGTCCATAACAAATGTCACAGCCGCTTTCTGCAATCTCATCAAGATAATCTGTTGCTCCCCATGCATGCTCCAGAGAAAACCGCACGCCATACGCTTTTGCAACTTCAATCGCTGTCAGCATATCGTACTGTGTACAGTGGATCTTACAAGGGATCTCTCCTCGCAGCGCCGGGATAATTGCTTCCATATTTGCATCATACGGCTGTTTTTCTCCCTTTTCTTTCTTATCCAGATATTCTTTTGCTTTTCGTAACGTATCCCAAAGAACATGCGCTACTCCCATTCTGGTCATCGGAAGACGTTTCATATCTCCAAATGTATTTTTCGGATTTCCTCCAAGCGCGATTTTGACTGCTGCCGGAGCCTTTACCGTCATTTCAAAAATATTGTCTCCATATGTCTTTCCGACAAATGGCTGTCCGCAAAAAACATCTCCGCTTCCCGGTGTAAAGAGGATTGACGTAATTCCATGTTCATAAGCAACTTTCAATTCTCTTGCCTTTGGATTCATACCATATCGCGCATCAACTGCCGCCGATACCGGATCTGTCATTTCATTGGCATCGTCAACACTTTTATCATGATTAAAATCAAATAATCCAATGTGAGAATGTGCATCGATTAATCCCGGAAGCACATAACATCCTGCTGCATCAATTATCTCAGCATCAGCATCTTCGATCTGTTCTGCTACTGCTTTGATCTTTCCGTTTTCCAGAAGAATATCTCCCTGAAAAATATTCTTCTCATCATCAGTCATTGTGTAAAGTGTTCCACCTTTAATTAGTATCTTAGCCATTAGAAGAGCACCTCCCCGTTTACAATACTGTGTACAACTTTCGCCGCATAAGTTGTTACCGGATGTCCTGAGAATACAGAAATATCTGCATCTTTTCCCGCTTCAATCGTTCCAAGTCTCTGCTCTATCCCGAGCATTTCTGCCGGATACAGACACATCATCTTAACGACTTCTTCTGCCGGAACGCCCGCTCTGTACGCCTCTATCGCACTCCAGATAAATACTTCGCGTCCTTCAGACCATCCTCCGCATGTGTTCGTAAATGCAACCCTGTTTCCATTTTCCACAAGATCATTTAACTTCGACAGATCCATTCCATTTTTGGCAATCTGAGACATATTATTTACATTTCCAAGAATAATTCCAACTTTCTTTTCTTTAATCTGTTTCAGTGAATCCGCAAAGCAAAATGCGTCAACCAGGTTAATCTGTACCTTCTCATCTTTCAGAAGATGCAGCAGCCCATCGATTTCATTTTTTGTAGAAGCGGCAGCAAACAGCGGCATACTCTCTTTATCAAATACATCTGTAATCACTTTCTGCTTATCTGTACGTTTCTCTTCTTCTGCTTCTCTTGCAGCGCGAAGCGTCTCTTCAAACAAATGAAAAATCCCCATTTTTGTCATCGGAACCTGACTGTTATCGCCATAAGTCTCTTTCACACTGCTTGTCACACTGCATTTCAATCCTGCATGTTCTTTCACAAGACGTTCTCCCATTTTCTGAGGAGCAGTCTTGCAGACAGCAATCTGTCCGCCCATCAGGTTGTTGTTCGTCGGCGCCGCTCCAATTGCCGTAATACCGCTTTTATAAAATTCCTGGCGGTTGACTTCATCCGGATCAATACTGTAACGCAGATTCATTTCCGGTGTGATTGGATTCGTCCGCTCATCATTGTCAAAATAGCGTCCCGGAATCCCCATTGCTCCAATACTGGATACCGGATCAATAAATCCCGGAAATACCTCACATCCTGTTGCATCAATCACTTGTGCATCGCTTTCACTCAGTCCGCGCCCAACTGCCTTGATCGCCTTTCCCTCTGTCAGAATGTCACACTCCGGAAGTACTGTTCCATTTCCTACATGGACATTACCGTTTTTGATCAAATACATTGCTTGATCTCCTCCTTTATCATTTCATTTTCTTTTATCCAGCCTGATCGTTCCCGCGCAGACACTGTTCTCATCGCAATGGCCTGCACCTAAAAAGGGGAGCAACCCTTAAAGATTGCTCCCCCGCAATATACATTTCAGGCGACAAAAACTGATATTATTTCTCTACATCAACTGCTGCCCAGTTAACACTTCCCTGTGTAGATACATAATAGTTCTTCACATATCTTGCAAGGAATGTTGGTGATTCGTACAGGAATACCGGTGCGATCAGTGCATTCTTAACAAGAAGCTCTTCTGCCTGCAGATAGATTTCTGCTTTCTCTTTATCATCTACAATGAATTTTGCTTCTTCGCAAAGTTCTTTGAATTTCTTAGCATCATCATTCTTCCATCCTGTCTTGTCTGCGTTGAAGTATCCGTTATCCGGATCAAATAATGTCAGGATTGCACTTGGCTCATTATAGTATGGTCCCCATCCGCCGGAAGCGATGTCATAGTCACCAGCGTCGATCTTATCCCACATGATGTTCCATTCCATCATATCGATCTCTACTGTAATTCCAAGCTGTTCTTCCCACGTCTGTTTGTACCACTCAGCCATCTTCTTAGAAAGTTCCGTTGTACCACGGCTTGCGTAACTTACTTTAATTTCTGACGGATCAGAGATTCCGAGTTCTTTCATACCTTCTGCTAATAACGCTTTCGGATCTTCTTTCTGAAGATCTTTAACAAAGTAGTTCTTTCCATCTACAAGCTCTGTATATGTTTTCTCTCCAACTTTCATTGTATCCGGCATTACAGAGTAAAGCGGAAGTCCACGTCCATCCCAGATTGCTTCAACTAATGCTTCACGGTCGATAGCTGCTGAAATTGCCTGGCGAATCTTTGTGTTAGCTAAGTACTGGTTGTTCAGGTTGAACATTAAGAACTCTGGAGCGCTGTCCGGAACAGTAATTGTCTCAGACATATCGGCAGCCTCTACTGTCTTAATCCAGTTAGAGTCAGATGTTCCACACTTATCAATCTCACCATTGATAAATGCCTGAACAGCTGTAGAGGACTCCTGAATAACTTTCTGAACGATCTTATCCAGTTTTACATTTTCAGCATCCCAGTAGTTTTCATTTCTTGCAACAACAAATTCTGTATTCTGGCTCCATGATTCTACTTTATAAGGACCGCTGCAGATGATCTTATCAGCAGAAGAACCATATTCTTCGCCCCACTCTTCGTATTTGTCCTGTCTTACCGGATAAAGGCTTCCGACTAATTCAAGGAAGTAGGATGCCGGGTGAACAAGCTTGATCTCAAGCGTTGTATCGTCTACTGCTTTAACTGCGATATCATCTGGTGTCTTTCCATTGTTATAGAGAGCTTCACCGAAGCTTTCAATTACACCGTCAAACAGCCATGCATTTACTGCTGCTGTGTTCGGATCTGCCATCAACTTTAATGTGTACTCAAAGTCTTTTGCTGTAAGCGGCTCTCCGTCGCTCCATTTTGCATTTTCATGGATCTTAAATGTCCATGTCAGTCCGTCTTCGCTGACTTCCCAACTCTCTGCTGCTGCAGGAATACTTTCACTTGTGTTATCCTTGGCAGCCACGTTTCTAACGAGGGGATCACAAATGAGGTTATGCGCTTCATTATCCGGAGCCGTTGTATTCAGAATCGGGTTGAGACCAACGATAACACTGTTTGTGCTGTAGTTGAATACCTTTTCTGCTCCTGATGACTTAGCGCCGTCGCTTCCGCTGCTTTTTTTGTCATCGCCGCCACCGCCGCATCCGGCAAGGGAGCCGACAACTAATACAGCTGCGAGAATACCTGCAAGCATTTTTGTTCTCTTTCTCATGGTTACATTCCTCCTTTTATTTTTTATAATCAGCTTACGCTGTTATAAACTCTCATTTAATTCCTTTACCCGGTGACAGGCTACAAAATGTCCTTCTTTCACTTCCTGAAGCTCTGGCGTATCTTTCATACATGCTTCTGTTGCATAGCGGCATCTTGCCGCAAATCTGCATCCCGGTTTTGGGTTGATCGGGCTAGGGATCTCTCCTTCGATCGGAATTCGTTTCTTGCTCTTTTCTTCTTCCGGATCCGGAATCGGAATTGCTGACATCAGAGCTTTCGTATATGGATGAAGCGGTTCAGAATACAATTCATCACTGGCCGCAAACTCAACCATATTTCCAAGATACATAACACCGACGCGGTCTGAAATATGTTTTACCATTGACAAGTCATGTGCAATAAATAAATATGTCAGATTCTTTTTCTTCTGGAGTTCAATCAACAGATTGACAACCTGAGCCTGAATGGACACGTCCAGCGCCGAAATCGGCTCATCACAGACAATAAATTCCGGTTCAATTGCCAGAGCTCTTGCAATTCCGATACGCTGTCTCTGTCCTCCCGAGAACTCGTGCGGGAATCTCGATGCATGCTCTTTATTTAATCCGACAAGTTCCAACAGCTCATGGATTTTATTCGTGCGCTCTTCTCCTTTGTACAAACCGTGAATATCAATTCCTTCTCCGATAATATCTCCTACTGTCATACGCGGATTCAAAGAAGAATATGGATCCTGGAAAATAATCTGGGCACGTTTTGTAAATTCTTTCTTTTCTTTCTTATTCAGACTGTGAATATCTGTTCCATCGAAAATAACCTGCCCGCCTGTTGCATCATAGAGTCCCATAACGGTCTTTCCACATGTTGTTTTACCACAGCCGGATTCCCCAACAAGACCAAGTGTTTCTCCTTTATAAATCTTAAAGTTAACACCATCTACCGCTTTCAAATAAGCATTTTTTCCAACTTTAAAATATTTTTTCAGATCTTTTACTTCAATCAGAACTTCTTTTTTCTCTGCCATTATTGTGCCCCCCTTCTGATCATACCTTCCGGCAGTCCTTTCGTATCAGCCTTCGGATGATGCAGCCAGCAGGAACACTCCTGTGAGCAGCTGAATTTTGTTACGTCCGGATATTTTTCACGGCAAACTTTCATACCGTATTCACATCTCGGTGCAAAAGAGCATCCAACCGGAGGATTAATCAGATCCGGAGGAGTTCCTTTCAGAGAGTATAATGTCTCTTTATTATTTGTATGAATCTTCGGCACGGAGCTTAACAATGCTCTTGTATACGGATGCGTAGATTTATAGAAAATCTCGTCTACCGTTCCTCTCTCTACAATCTTACCTGCATACATTACCTGAATTCGGTCTGCTACGCTGGCTACCACTCCAAGATCATGTGTTACAAGAATCACTGCCATATTCAATTCTTTCTGAAGTTCACCGATCAAATCCATGATCTGCGCCTGAATTGTCACATCAAGCGCTGTCGTAGGCTCATCAGCAATCAGAATCTCCGGCTTACATGCAAGCGCTACTGCAATCATTGCTCTCTGGCGCATTCCGCCTGAAAACTCAAATGGATACTGTTTCATTCTGGCTTTCGCATTCGGGATTTTAACCAGTTCCAACATTTCTAATGCCTGTTTCTCAGCTTCTGCTTTCTTCACATCATGATGGATTAAAATACTCTCCATAATCTGTTCTCCAATCCGCATTGTCGGATTCAGAGAAGTCATCGGATCCTGGAAGATCATAGAAATCTTACGTCCTCTGACCTGTGTCATCTGCTTTTCTGTGTAATCAAGAAGATTCTCTCCATTGAATAAGATAGCAGATCCTCCATCTTTTTTAATATCTGTATTCGATTCCGGAAGCAACCCCATAATCGCTTTTGATGTAACTGTCTTTCCGCATCCGGACTCTCCAACGATCGCAAGTGTTTCTCCACGGTTCAAGTAGAAATCCACGCCTCTGACTGCGTGTGAAATTCCTGCATAAGTACGGAAGTTCACTTGCAAATCTTTCACTTCTAATATTTTCTCACTCATTTTTACGATCTCCTACTGTCTAAGTTTCGGGTCCAATGCATCTGAAAGTCCGTCACCGATCAAATGGAATGAAAGAATCGTCAGGACGATCAGCAAACATGGGAAAAATAACTGGTGCGGATAGAACATTAGCTGCTGCTGTCCGGCACTTGCCAGAGCACCCCAGCTTGTTTCCGGCGGTCTGACTCCAAGTCCGATATAACTTAAGAACGCCTCACTGAAAATGAATCCGGGTACAGACATTGTAATATCTACCATGATAATTCCAAGCGTGTTCGGAAGTAAATGTTTGATAATAATTCTTTTCGTGTCTGCTCCAAGCGCCTTAGCAGCCTGCACATAATCCTGTTCCTTGATCTGAAGAATCTGGCCTCGCACCATTCGCGCCGTTCCAACCCAGGCTGTCAATGACATCGCAAAAACAAGGGAGAAAAGGCTTCGTCCCAATGTAATAGAAAGAATAACAACAATGATCAAGTACGGCAGGTTTCCGACAAATTCACAGATTCTCATGATAATGTCATCTACCAGTCCGCCTTTCAGACCTGCGAGTGCTCCTACAAGAGCACCGATCACAAACATTACGACTGTACAGCAAAGTCCAATATAAATTGAAATACGTCCTCCGACACAGACGCGGGTAAATAAGTCACGCCCCATATCATCTGTACCGAACCAGTATTCAGAGTTCGGCAGCATATCTTTCTTTGAAGCGTCAATGTACTGATAGTCTTTTCCTGAGATCATCGGTCCGACAAATAGAAGGATAATGATCGCCACAAGCAGGATCATACCAAACAGCGCCAGCTTATTTTCACGAAATCTTCTCCATACATCAGCCCAGTATGTGAGAGATTTCTTTCCAAGTTCCTCCCCAGATAATCCTTTCGTACCGACACGCTCGAATAAGTCATCTGCAAGAGACATATCTTCCATATTGTTTTTCGTATTCTCGCTCATCTCTACACCTCACTTATTTCTTGCCCTTTGTTACACGGATTCTCGGATCGACAATACCATACAGGATATCCACAATAATCAATGCCGCTACATAAAGCATTGCAAAGAAGATTGTCAGACCAATTACCATCGTATAGTCATTATCAGATACCGCTTTTACATAATAAGAACCAAGTCCAGGAATTGCGAACATCTTCTCAATAATGAATGATCCTGCGAAGATACCTGCAACTGCCGGTCCAATCATTGTGACAATCGGGATCATAGAGTTTCTTAAAATGTGTTTGCGAACAACTCTTTTTTTCGTACAGCCTTTTGCTTTCGCTGTTATAATGTAATCTTCACTGATAACAGATAATGTACTGTTTCTTGTGTATTTGCAGTAAGAAGCGATTCCACCAATGGCATATGCAGCAACCGGAAGTATGTAGTGTTTTAATTCTCCCCATCCGAATACCGGAACCAGTTTCCACTTAAAAGCAAGGAAATACTGGAGAAGCGCCGCAAATACAAAGCTTGGCACACAGATTGCGAGTACTACCATAATTCGAATCGCATGATCGATAGGTTTTCCTCTGTTCAGCGCTGCAACAAGTCCGAGCAGCACACCGATCGTTACCTGGAATAAAATAGCAAGCAAACCGATCTTGGCTGAGATCAATGTATTGTCCCGGATAATGTCATTGGCAGATTTTCCCGTGTAAATAATTGATTCTCCAAAATCGCCTGTTGTGATTAGATTCTTCATATACATGAAGTACCTTTCAACTACCGGACGGTCAAAACCATATTTTGCATTAATAATGGCTTGTGCCTGTTCCGGCATCTGACCTACTTTCGCTGCAATAGGATCTCCCGGAGCTCCGGCTACCAGGAAAAATGTTGCCGTAGCAATCAAAAACAGCGTCAGTACGGCAAAAGCAAGTCGTTTTCCAATAAATTTCAGCATCTTTTCATCCTCCTTTGATTTCATTATCGTTCTGCTAAAATTATTTTTCTCTCAAACTATGTTTTTTCTCGTATAATGTCTGCGGAACAACCATATAATGTTCTCTGATTCTTCTTTGCGTTTCGCTGACATCACGAGACTGCAGCGCTTCTAAAATCCACCGATGATTTCTTGCGATAACCGCAAACGGCATCAATACTTCATTGCTCATTGTAAGATAGGTTGCTGCATTATCCCCTTCCAGCATTTTCCACATTTTTAAAAGCTTGCTGCATCCGGATGCTTCCACAATACAGCAGTGGAAACGCTCATCTAATTCAACAATACTATAAACATCTTTTGTACTCGATGCGCCTTCCATCTCTTTTAAGATTTCTTCCATCTCGTCTTCATATTCCTTCGGCAACTTCGCTTCGTAGATTTCTACAGCTAACATTTCCAGCGCAGAACGGATCAAGTAAGATTCCTGCATATCTTCATATGTAAGCTCCCTCACAACACAGCCTTTGTGCGATAAATAAGTCACAAGCCCTTCTTCTTCAATCTGCCGAAGCGCTTCTCTTACCGGCCCTCTGCTGACTTGATACTCTTCCGAGATTTCTGCCTCAATTAATCTCTCGCCCGGCTTAATTTCTCCTGACAAAATTTTCTTTCTCAGTATCTCAGCGATTTGCTCACGGAGCGTTTTTTTCATTACATTCTCTTTCATGAATCATTCTCTTTCTAAAATAAATTGTCGTTATTTTTTAAACAATAAATACAACAATCCATTAATTTGTTTTCTCTATTATACTAATATATTAGTCCAATGTCAATTGTTAACAATCTTCAAATATAATTTTTTACCGTTTTTCATTAATTTCATATGCGATTTTTGTGCATTTTAAACACTTTTCTTTTTGTTATTCTTTTAACAAGTTTCTTTTTTGTATTAACGCGGCATTCTTTCATTTCATTTTTGAAAAATTCATGTAAAAATATTTTATACGATAATTTTCCGCACATAGTAAAAGGACCTCCGAGGCAAGCGTCCTCGAAGGTCCTTTGAAGGGAATTGGCAATTTCTTTTGTTGAGATTAATATACTATACTTTCCCCAAAAACACAAATTGTTTGATTTGATATATTCCAGTAATTTATAGATAGAATCTATATGACGTTTTTGTTCGATATGTTTCTCCGGCCTTTGTTATTGGCTGCTGGAAATGTGGTTTATGAACTGCATCCGGATAATACTGCGTCTCAAAGCAAGCTCCGCTTCTTACATGATAGATTGTTCCGCCTTTTCCAAATACATTGCTCACAAAATTTCCTGTATAAAACTGCATTCCCGGAAGATCCGTGTATACATCCATGCCAATCCCTGTTCCTTCTGCGTACATCGCAGCTGCTTTTTTGAATGTTCCGTCATACTTCAGACACCAGTTATGATCATATCCGTGACCAAGCTGTACAGCCTCATATTCTGAATCAATTCCTGCACCGATCAATGTGGGATTACGAAAATCCATCGGTGTTCCTTCAACCGGAACCACTTCTCCGGTCGGAACGGATGTTGCATCTGCTCTTGTGAACGCCTCTGCATCAATCTGCACATGCTGACGCAGCACGTTCCCGGAATCATGTCCTTCCAAATTGAAATAACTGTGATTTGTCATATTTAAAATGGTGTCAGCATCCGGAGTCGCTTCATAAGAAATTTCTACTGCATTTTCTTCTGTCAACCTATATGTAACATAAAGTGTTACATTTCCCGGAAATCCCTGATCCATATGAGGACTTTCCAAAGACAGGCGTATGCTGTTCTCCGTTGTCTCTTCTACCGCCCACATTCTCTGATTAGAAAAGTCCAAACCGCTATGAAGATTATTCTCTCCATCATTTTTTGCAAGAAGATAGGTCTTTCCATTTAATTCAAAAGAAGCTCCGCCGATCCGGTTAGCATTTCGTCCCACAGTAGCTCCAAAAAATTTATCGCTTGCTTCATAACCGCTAACATCATCAAATCCAAGCACGACATCTGTAAGACGTCCATTTCTATCAGGAACTACTACATTTACAAGAGTTGCCCCAAAATCTGTAACGCCCATGAGCATCCCATTCCGGTTTTCAAATACATACAGACTTGCCTGCTCACCTGTTTTTGTCTGTCCAAAAGATTTTTTCAACATGTTTTTTCCTCTCTTAGTTTACAGTGTATGCACAAATCTCAGGAAAGCTTCTCTTCCCTCTTCTGTGCACTTATAAACACCGGCATCTTCAAGTACATGAACAAATACTTTTCCAATCTCTTCTTTCAGAATTTCCATCACATTTTCGCTGTTCAGCTCACTGTGTGCCGCCTGAATTTCTTCTGCCCATTTAGCATGTTTGGCAAGTATTTCATTTTCCCGAATGGCTTTTCCGCTAACCATGGCATCTGCCAGAAGCTCCATCTCTGTTTTCAGTCTTGCCGGAAGAACCGCAAGTCCCATTACCTCGATCAAGCCGATATTTTCTTTCTTAATATGGTGATATTCGTCTCTTGGATGATACAAGCCCATCGGGCGTTCTTCTGTTGTCAGATTGTTCCGAAGTACAAGATCAAGTTCAAACACATTTCCACATTTACGGGCAATCGGTGTAATCGTATTATGTGGTTCTCCGTCTGTTTCCGCCAATATCATCGCCGCCTCATCTGTATAGCTTCTCCACACATGAAGTACATGATCTGCCAGATCAATCAGACGTTTCTCATCTTCATGCCGTATTCTGAGTACAGAAAGCGGCCATTTCACGATTCCTGCTTCTACATCCTCGTAACCCGGAATGGTTACCGGTTTCTCTATTTCTGCCTTTGCCATAGCAAATGTATAGTGACCTCCCTGAAAATGGTCATGGCTTAAAATAGATCCCCCTACGATCGGCAGATCTGCATTTGATCCGAGGAAATAATGCGGAAACAATTTTACAAAATCAAATAATTTCACAAAAGTATTCCGCTCAATCTTCATTGGCGTATGTTCTCCATTAAACACAATACAATGTTCATTATAGTATACATACGGAGAATACTGGAATCCCCAACGGCTGTCATTAATCGTAATCGGAATGATTCGATGGTTCTCTCTGGCCGGATGGTTTAATCTTCCTGCATATCCTTCATTTTCCACGCAGAGAAGACACTTTGGATAGCTGGAAGCTTTCGCATTTTTCGCTGCTGCAATCGCTTTTGGATCTTTCTCCGGTTTAGACAGATTAATTGTAATATCAATCTCACCGTATTCACTGTCCACTTTCCATTTCATATCTTTTTTTACACGGTAACGACGGATATAATCCGTGTTCTGGCTCAGTTCATAATAATAAGAAGTCGCTGCTTCCGGTGATTCTTTATAAAGTTCCCAGAATTTTTCCTGTACCTGCGCCGGACGCGGTACAAGGCAATTCATTAACTTTGTATCAAATAGATCCCGTTCTGTAATGCTGTCTTCGATAATTCCCCGTTTCACTGCTTCATTTAACAGTTCTGAAAGAATCTCTTCCAACTCCGGCTCCTGATCCTTTTCTTCCAAAACTTCTTCGTAGCTGTCTTCCTTCATTAAATCAAGCAGAAGATTTGTTGTATAGATTCTCTCGCACTTTGGTGTAAGTCCTGTTCTAATTCCATAATTCACTAAATCTCTAATCTGTTCTGATAACATGTCTCGTCTCCCTTATTCTTTTATCCGGTTTTTAGGAAAGCACACGGGCTCCGTCACCGATTTCCACCACATAGAATTCTGCTTCATGTCCGGTTTTCTCACGATAACCATTTCCCACCTGCTCTATAAATGTATCGACTGCATCATTTTTCACAATACTGACCGTACAGCCTCCAAATCCGCCTCCGGTAATTCTTGATCCGACAACTCCCTCGATCTGCCATGCCAGTTCAACAAGTACATCGATTTCTTCACAGGATACTTCATAATCATCTCTCAAAGATACATGTGACGCATTCATTAATGCTCCAAACTTCTCAATATCATTGTTCTTCAGAGCTTCCACTGCTTTGATTGTTCTCTGATTCTCATATACTGCATGTTTTGCCCGTCTTTGTCTTACTTCAGACTGAATAGCATCTTTATGAACTTCAAATTCTTCTTCTGTAAGTGCTCCAAGAGACGGAACATCCATCAC
Source organism: Faecalicatena sp. Marseille-Q4148 (assembly GCA_018228665.1). Classification (NCBI taxonomy): domain Bacteria; kingdom Bacillati; phylum Bacillota; class Clostridia; order Lachnospirales; family Lachnospiraceae; genus Faecalicatena; species Faecalicatena sp. Marseille-Q4148. The sequence continues at coordinate 2,684,957 of CP073692.1, read as the reverse complement.
TTTCTGAAGTTCTTTTAAAGCAGTCTCACATTCATTTCTCCTGTCATTGTACGCAGAACTTACAAGGCTATGTTTCACTTTACTGTTTGTAATCACAATCTTGGCATCTTCCAGTTTGACACATGCATATTCATAACTCAGATCGCTTGTATCAAGGAAAATCGCATGATCTTTTTTGCCCATTGCACTGGCAAACTGATCCATGATGCCACAGTTCATTCCATTATAATTATTCTCTGAATACTGTCCGATAAGAGCAAGATCCGTCATGCTCAAATCATCAAATCCAAACAGATCCCGCAGAACTGTTCCTGTCAGAACCTCAAGAGAAGCGGAAGAAGAAAGTCCTGAACCATTTGGAATATTTCCATAGATCAACATATCAATTCCTGACGGCAGCTTATATCCGCGGCCTTCAAAAGCCCACATAACTCCCTTTGGATAATTTGTCCATCCAGCAGCATCATATGGAGTCAGGTCATCAAGGCTTGTCTCTACAACTCCGCTCTTTGGGAAATTCTGAGAATAAAAACGGATCTTTCTGTCCTCGCGCTTCCTTGCCACCGCATAAGTTCCAATCGTCAGCGCACACGGAAATACATGGCCTCCATTATAGTCTGTGTGTTCCCCGATCAGATTCACACGTCCCGGTGCAAAGTAAACATGAAGCTCTCCTTCTTCCCCGAACAACTCCTGAAACGCTTTGATTAACTGTTCTTTCATGTCATATCTCCTTTCATTTATAACAATATTTTTGTTTTAAAACATTTATCTTGGTTTAATGATATCATCTGCGCTCCTCTCTGTCAATGAGGAGAGACGTCTCTTTCTTATTCATAGATAAGCCGCATAACAATATCCTGTGGATAGTCTCCAAACTCATCGCCAAAAAGATTCATTCCGCCTTTTTTTGCTGCATCCGGACTAATGCCGATCTTTACAGAAATGTATTCATTCTCCTCCAGTTTAAATGCCAAAAGCGGTGTATTCGATGTCTGGGCTCCATCCAGATAACTTCCCTGAGAATCAATCTTCCACACTTTCATCATTCCGTACTGACTGTTCTGAGAAGGCCACCACGCCGGCGTGAGCCTTCCTCTGCGATCTCCGAAATCCGCCGGACTTCTCCATGTTCCAACCTCAATCTCATTAATCCAAAGCGTAATGTCTGACTCCCAGTCCATATTATATTCATGATCTTCTGAGCAGACCTCCGCTGACACTTCAATACTCTTTAATACATTTTTCTTCAGGGCTGCATTCGGAAAACGATATTCCAGATACCCATTGCCAAGCCAGATCAACTTCGCCTCTGTCCTTCTCGGATTATAAAAAACTGCCGGTTCATCTTCAATATCAATATGTCCTGTCCCTGATACAATACCACATGTCGGTTCCACATGATAATCAACGAAATTTCCAATAGGCATTGGGATTGTTTCCGCTTTCTCATAGTTCTTCTCATCCAGACGGATCGCGATACTTCCTACGCTCCTGCGGCAGATTTTCATGGAGCCGCGCACTGCCGCCTTGAACTCTGTCTCAATCAGTCCCGCTTCTTCCAACACTTTAATATGCATTGCCGCAGAAGAGGAAGGAATTTGAAGCAGCTCTGCAATCTCATTGATATTATAATAACGATTTTCCAAAAGCCCTAAAATTCGAATTCTTATCTCTGAAGAGAGTGCTTTTCCGACAATTGCAAGTTTTTCAGGCTCATTCATATTTAATTTTATATTTTTTTCCACAACTGCCTCCTCGTTTTCTTTTCTTTATATTCTGTCATATCTTTTTCGATACTTTCATTATTATAAGAATTCTTCATTTCGTCAATGATTTTCTCAAAAATATTGTGATACTTTTGTTAATCTTTGACTAAAAAATAACTTTTCTTGTTTCTTGCTTTGTTATATATTACAATATTTGTAAATGACCATCAAACAGATCTTTACGAAAAGGAGAGTGATAATATGAGCAGACTTGAGATTCCTACTCCTAGTAAATCTCAGCTCGTTGTTGAAGGACTTTATAAGGAACTTGAACATAGAATCGAAGCCAGCCCGCCGGGGCTTTGTCCTGTAGATATTACACGGGCATTTTTAGAATTGTGCCATGCACAGACATGCGGTAAATGTGCGCCTTGCCGCATTGGACTTTTACAGCTGAAGCATTTGATCACAGATGTATTGAATGGCGAAGCTACTATGGACACATTAGATTTAATGGAAGAAACCGCTCTTTCTATCATGCATTCCGCAGACTGCGCTATCGGCTATGAAGCTGCACATATGGTATACAAAAGTCTGATTGGATGCCGTGATGATTACGAACAGCATATTCGCGAAGGACGGTGTACATGTACATATCATCAGCCGGTACCGTGCGTTGCACTCTGTCCGGCACATGTTGATATTCCTGGATATATTGCCCTTGTCGGTGCAGGAAGATACGACGATGCAATCCGCCTGATCCGCAAAGACAATCCATTCCCAACTACTTGCGGTTTTATTTGTGAACATCCTTGTGAAGCTCGCTGCCGCCGCAATATGGTAGATGATGCAATTAACATCAGAGGTCTTAAGAGAGTTGCTGCTGATTTTGCAGGCAAGGTTCCGCCTCCGCCATGTGCTCCGTCTACCGGAAAACGTGTCGCTGTTGTCGGCGGTGGTCCGGGAGGTCTTTCGGCTGCCTACTATCTGCAGCTGATGGGACATCAGGCTACCGTATTTGAAATGCTTCCAAAACTTGGCGGTATGCTTCGCTACGGTATTCCAAACTACCGTCTTCCGAAAGAACGTTTAGATGATGATATCGAAGCAATCCTGGCAACAGGAGTAGAAGTAAAATACGGCATGCGTATCGGCAAAGATATGACAATCCAGAGTCTCCGTGAAGAGTATGATGCTGTCCTGATTACAATTGGCGCCAGCACAGATAAGAAACTTGGTCTGGAGAACGAAAACGCTGAAGGAGTTATGTCTGCAGTACAGTTCCTGCGCGCTGTCGGTAAGAACGAACTTCCGGATCTTACCGGACAGGATGTAGCAATCGTCGGCGGCGGTAACGTATCTATGGATGCTGTCCGCACTGCTGTACGTCTCGGCGCTAAGAAGGTAAGCTGTGTATATCGCCGTCGTATCGCTGATATGACTGCTCTTCCTGCTGAGATTGAAGGTGCGATTGCTGAAGGTGTAGAAGTATGTACATTGAAAGCTCCATCCCGCATTGAACGTGATGAGAACGGTCATGTAAAAGGGCTCTGGGTAACACCTCAGATGATCAGCAAGATCAAAGACGGTCGTGCAAGTGTAAAACCATCCGGAGAACCGGATGAATTTATTCCTTGTTCTGCACTCGTTGTTGCAATCGGACAAAATATCGAAACAGAACATTTTGCAAATGCCGGTGTTCCTGTTGAGCGCGGTAAGATTATGGCTGAGAAATTCGGTGGATTTTCCGATATTCCTGGTGTATTTGCCGGCGGAGACTGTGCAACAGGTCCTGCTACCGTTATTCGTGCGATCGCCGCAGCGAAAGTTGTAGCTGCCAATATAGATGAGTATCTTGGATACCACCATGAAATTACATGTGACGTTGAGATTCCGGAACCGAACCTCGATGACCGCGCACCATGCGGACGCGTGGAACTGACAGAACGGGAAGCATGTGAACGTATCCACGATTTCGAAGGTGTTGAAAACTGCATGACCAAATCAGAAGCTTGTCAGGAAGCCGGACGTTGTCTGCGCTGTGACCACTTCGGTTATGGTCTGTTCAAAGGAGGTCGGGAGAAAGTATGGTAAATTTTACAATCGATCATAAACAAATTTCTGTGCCGGAAGGCACTACCATTATGGAAGCAGCAGCACAGAACGGAATCCCGATTCCAAAGCTGTGTTATCTGAAAGATGTGAATGAGATTGCTGCATGCCGCGTCTGCGTTGTAGAATTAGAAGGCAATGACCGCCTGATCACATCCTGCAACAATGTTGCTCAGGAAGGCATGGTAATTTATACAAACAGTCCAAAAGTACGGGCAGACAGAAGAAAGACGGTGCAGCTCATCCTCTCACAGCATGACTGCAAATGTGCAACCTGTGTCAGAAGCGGTAACTGTTCTCTTCAGAAAATTGCCAATGATCTCAATATCCTTGAGATTCCATTTGGCGAACGTCTGGAACGTCAGCCATGGGATAAAAACTTCCCATTGATCCGTGACTCTGCAAAATGTATCAAATGTATGCGCTGTGTTCAAGTCTGTGACAAGATCCAGAGTCTGAATGTATGGCATGTGGAAGGAACAGGTTCCCGCTCTACAGTCAATGTCTCCGGTCACAGAACAATTAATGAAGCAGACTGTTCTCTTTGCGGTCAGTGTATTACACATTGCCCGGTCGGCGCTCTGCGTGAACGCGACGATACAGAGAAAGTATGGGAAGCAATTGCTGATCCGAAGAAAGTTGTTGTAGCCCAGGTAGCTCCGGCTGTGCGTACTGCATGGGGCGAAGCTCTTGGCATGAAACGGGGAGAAGCAACGGTTGGAAAGATTATGGATTCTTTGAAACGCCTCGGTGTCGATTATGTATTTGATACAACCTTCTCTGCTGACCTTACTATTATGGAAGAAGGTACCGAATTCCTGGAACGCTTCACAAAAGGCGAGACAAAAGAACGCCCGATGTTTACTTCCTGCTGTCCTGGCTGGATCCGTTTCATCAAATCACAGTATCCTCATCTTGTACCACAGCTCTCTACTGCAAAATCACCGCAGCAGATGTTCGGTGCCGTGATGAAGACTTATTTCGCTGAGTCTATCGGTGTAAAACCGGAAGACATGGTAACTGTTTCTGTTATGCCTTGCGTAGCTAAGAAAGGTGAACGTAATATGGAACTTTTCTACGGCGAATACGCCGGACATGACACAGATATCGTTATCACAACCCGCGAGCTTACCCGCATGATCCGCTCTGCACATATCGAACCTTCTACACTTGTAGACCGCGAATGTGATCCACTTATGAAAGAAGGCTCCGGTGCCGGCGTGATCTTCGGTGCAACCGGAGGTGTTATGGAAGCAGCTCTTCGTTCTGCTTACTTCCTTGTAACCGGAAAGAATCCAGAACCGGATGCTTTCAAAGTTGTTCGTGCTACAAGTCAGGAAACTGATATCGTAACTGCTGAATTCCAACTGGGAGATGCTGTTGTAAAGGCAGCCATTGTAAATGGTCTCGGCAATACACGCCGTCTTATCAATCAGATCGAGCGTGGTGAAGTACATTATGACTTCGTAGAAGTTATGGCTTGCCCGGGCGGATGCGTTGGCGGCGGCGGACAGCCGATCCATGATGGCGAAGAACTTGCTTTTGAACGTGGCAAGAATCTCTATTTCCTTGATTCTAATGCACAGATTCGTTTCTCTCATGAGAATCCGGATGTTCAAAAATTATATACAGATTATCTTGAAAAACCAATGTCCCACAAGGCGCACATGCTGCTTCATACAGATCACAATGCATGGGAGATGCCTCGTAAACAAGGTCGATAGATAATATAACTATCAGGGAGAGAATCTTCTATACGATTCTCTCCCTTCACTCTTCTAAATTTCTAAGATTTTATTAAGATTCTAAATTTACTGTGAATATTGTTGTTGCACTTTCGAAATCATGTTATAATCCGAATGACTCCAAAAAGAAAGCGGGGGTTCATTATGAAAAACTTTATTCAGAAATATAAGCATGCGTGGGTGTTTTTATACGGACTGATCTACCTCCCATGGTTCTTCTATCTGGAACAACATGTCACAACTGAATTTCATCTGATCCATTCTCCATTGGACGATAAGATACCGTTTATTGAATTCTTTGTCGTACCTTATTTATTGTGGTTTGGTTATATCGCTGTAACTGTCGGATATTTTTTCTTTCACGACAAAAGAGAATTTTATCAGCTCGTCAGTTTCCTGTTTACCGGAATGACGATCTTCCTCATTATTTCTACGGTATATCCAAATGGGTTGGATTTGAGACCGGATGTATTTCCACGGGATAATATTTTTACGGATATGGTAAAGACACTTTATATTGCCGATACTTCAACAAATGTCCTTCCAAGTATCCATGTATTTAATTCTATCGGAGCTTACATCGCAATTCATCGCAGCCAGGCGCTCAGAAAACATAAAGCACTTCAGATTGGCACATTTTTACTGACAGTATCTATTATTCTGTCTACAATGTTTTTAAAACAGCACTCTGTTATTGATGTTGTAAGCGCTTTTCTTATGGCAGCTGTATTATATTTTTTCGTATACGCGCCTCGTCCGATTAAATCAGAAACTTATACAAAACAGACCATTGGTTAAAAAAGAATCCCGCAAGCGGGATTCTTTTTTATCTCATATTCTGCTGTAGTCTCTCAGCTTCTCTTGCATCAAATTCTTCTTTTCTCCCATACCGAATGCATTCATACATTTCATGGATTTTCTGATTGCCTTCTTCTCCTGACAATCCGACAAATGCTTCGATTTCTTCAGGTGTCCATGCCGGATTAACATTACTCCCTTTCTTCAGACGCCGTCGGATCATTTTTCGATAATGTTTCCGAAACTGTGACGCTGCATCTCTTTGAAATCTATTTTTGAATGAAATCGGCTTTTTTTGCATCTGAACTGTTTTTTCATCCTTTTCAATTTTCAGCACTTCGTCATCAAACTGAAACCGCACTTTTTCCCATATTTTTCGGTAAATCGTTACAAATGTATACACAACAAGAATACAGGTAAGCACAATCCCAAACACAATCATTATTTTTTCCAGAAATCTTCCAAACGCCGTATTAACAGGCGCATCTCCTCTCAGATCAGCAAAATAATCCATCATCCCCATATTCATTCCGGCTTCTTCTCCCGCTGAAGAGCTTATGGCGGTTTTAGCAAATCCACTGAAAATAAACCGAAGCAAATCCCGCAGCCGGATTGCAATAGACGTACCGATCTCCATGAGCGGAAGCTGCATAAAAAGAAATGTGATTCCACCAATCAGTAATGAAAAAACAAGAAGATACATCCCGTTAATTACCTGAAGTTTTTTCTCCGGAATTCCTTTCATATAACGGCTGGAATTAGCGAACCGATATAACCGGTGATGATTCCACTGCACAAGAGCAATAAGAAAATTAATACCGAAAATCCAAAGTGCAGCCGCAGGCGGTACCGCTGTTTTTATATTATCAAGAATCAGGTATAGAAATATGCATACGATTCCAACTCCTACATGGAATGGCATCCGAAAGCGTTCTACCCATTTCTTATACATGCGGTTGGATAATTTTGTACTTGTTCGGCTATGCATAAGGCACCTCCCACATCATAATATTTTCGGAAAGCTGCTCCAGATCTTCTGTTTTGTCATCAATCCGTTTCACAAGAATCATTTGAGAACCTTCACATACTTCTGCAAGCTTTGGAAAGTCTGCTACTGCATTTCGATTCCGCACTTCACTGATTACAACATACACCGTATCCTGATTCTCTTCACTGAGAATCCGCTCTTTGATACAGGATGCAAAAGAGGTCTGATCCGATGTTTCTATCAGTCTGGCAAGGCAGCGGCCGATAGCCTCTACATGACTTCTGGCAGCCCCTGCCTCCAAATAAATCGTTTTGCCGTCTAAACGGTCTCTCCCATTCGAAATCAACCCTGTCTGTATTCCCTCTCTGATCAAATGCTCTGCCAGTGCATAAGCAATCGAAATCCCCTTTTCCACAAGGATACGGTTATCCCCGTCATCGCTTGCCGCATTCAAAAGAATCACGACTTTCTGGTCTGACATACTTCCTTTCTGCATTACCATCAGCTCTGTACAGCGTGCAGAAGCTTTCCAGTTAATATAGCGCATTTCATCATAAGGCTGATATTCCCGTAATCCCCGGAATTCATATGGATCTTCGACCAGAAAGCGCCGCGCTGTCACTTCACCATAAATCTTCCTCGCCGCTTTCTCCGACAACTCTGCCGGAACTGCCGCCGGATAGACATAAAGCACGGAATCGGAATGACATTCTTTATGGAACTGTTTTCGATAAAACAGATCGCTTGTAGATAATTCCAGATCCTCAATCTCATAATACCCTCTCTTCTGACAAAGAATAGGCGCAACCCGTCTTACTTTTTCATATCCTCCTATAGAAAATACATCATAGCGATAAGTATAATCCGATACCGCGCTATTTTCCTCTTCCAGACAACGGATTGTCTTATCTACACGAAATGCAAGACTGACTGCACTGAGCGGTATATTTTTTCGATTGGTCACAGTGATAGAGATGGTTGATCTCTCTCCTGCGTTTAATTCTTCTTCATCGAAATATACTTCCGCCGACAGCCCCCGTCTCGAATATATTTGAAAAAATTTCTGCTGCAGCCACAAAGCAATCCCGGCAGCCGCAAGCATTTCTAACATGATCATCCACATTTTCTAACGGCTCCAATCTTCCGTCGGTACCGGAATTCCTTCGAGAAGCTCTTCTATAATCGTTTCCGGACGTCTTCTCCCTTCCCCCTTCTGAAGAGAAATGCGGTGCGCCAAAACAGGAACCGCCAGCTCTTTTATTTCTTCCGGCGTCACAAACCTCCGTCCATTCACATAGGCCAGCGCTTTTGCTGCACGAACAAGTGCAAGTGTCCCTCTCGTACTGACACCTGTAAAAATCTGTTTATGTGTTCTTGTTGCCATTACGATCTTCACAATATACTCCATCAGTTCCTCATGGAGAAATACTTCCTGCACTTCTTTCTGAAGCACAAGAATCTCTTCTGTTTCGCATACCGGCTCCAATTTCTGAAATGGATTGCCGTAAAGAAACCGTTTGATCACTTCTATTTCTTCTTCCGCTTTCGTATTTCCGAGAGAAAACTTCATCAGAAAACGGTCAAGCTGAGCCTCCGGAAGCGGAAACGTTCCTACTGTTTCAATCGGATTTTGTGTTGCAATAACAAAAAACGGAGCCTCCAGCATATAAGTCTTTCCGTCCACCGTTACTTGCTGCTCTTCCATACATTCCAGAAGACTGGACTGTGTTCTCGGTGTCGCCCGGTTAATTTCATCCGCTAAAAGAATATTACTAAACACCGGTCCTTCTTTAAAAGTAAATATTCCTTCTTTTTGATTATAGTAATTTAATCCAAGCAAATCTGACGGCAGCAGATCCGGTGTGAACTGAACCCTGTGATACTTTGCCTCCACCGACTGCGCCAGCGTCTTGGCAAGCATTGTTTTCCCCGTTCCCGGAACATCCTCAAGAAGCACATGGCCTCTTGCCAGAAGCGCCGTCAGAAGCCACCGTGTCTGTTTCTCCTTACCTACGAGAACACTTCCTATATTCTCTTTTAATCTCTTTATCTGTTCTGTATGATCCATGTTATTCTCCTCCAAGCTTCGTCATCTCCTTTGTTATTATATCACTTCCTTTTCTCTCCGAACAGAAAAAAACAGGAAACTGTTTCTTCTTCCAGTCCCCTGCTTTTCTCCTCACTATTTACCAGACACAACAAGTTCTCCGACAGATACGGATGGAGCTTCAAAGATTCCTCCGGCTCCTCCTGTTACGAGATAGTCATTTGCAATGCCTCGAATATGTTTCAGCATATCATAGAAATTACCTGCTACTGCAATCTGATTCACTGCGCGATCCAGCTTGCCATTTTTCACAAGATATCCTTTTGAAATCAGAGAGAAATCTCCGCTTACCGGATCTGCTCCGGCAAACATGCCGTCACAGGCAGTAATATATAACCCATCCTGCAGTTCTTCGATCAACCTCTCTCTTGATTTTTCTTCTCCAATCAGTTTCAGATTTGTTACCCCAATTGCCGGAACACTTCGATAGCTGGATTTGAACCCATTTCCTGTGGATTTCTTTCCTGCCAGAAGCGCCTCTGCCTGATTGTACAAATATTCTCCAAGAATTCCGTCTCTGATCAGATATTTCTTTACCGTCGGCGTTCCTTCATCATCAAAGCTTCTCGCATTGAGGCCTTCCGGATCTTCTACCAGATTTACAATCTCAGATGCTACTTCCTTTCCTGTCTGTCCTGCCAGTTTGCTGATATTTTTCCGCACAGTATCTGCCCCAAAGGAAGGAAGATACATAGATAACATCTCACAGATAACACTGTTTTTTAAGATGACCGGATATTTCTTCGTCTCTACCGGAGATGCTCCCAACAAGCTGCATGCCTCTTCGACAGCTTCTCTTGCCACTGCTTCCATCTTCAGTTCTCCTGCAGAACCTTTCAGATCTTCGCCCCCGGATGTCTGTACTGCATCATTTTTCACAGCTTCTGCTCCTACATAAACACCGGCAAATTTAACCGCATCTTCCATGCGTCCTCCACGGTCATTTTGGATTACGATCCGACGAATCGTCTCCCTTGCAGATAAATGAGAAAACTTATTAAAATCCGGATGAATTCCTTCACATGCTTCCACGGTCTGAAGCAGCTGCTCCGTCATATGTTCCACACCTGAAAGTTCAAATTCTTTCTGACATGTACAATTGCCAAGCTCTTTTGCTTCATAAGGTTCTTTCAAATATTCAGCAATTTCACAGAACTGATCCAGCTTCTCCTCCAAATATTCCTCTGAAAAATCTTCAGCATAAATATATCCTTTATACCCCTGATATTCTCCTTCTACATAGCAGGCCTCCACATCACTTTCTGTCTGGAATTCCGGCTGTTTTTCGTAAATATTTACCGATGCGGACTGCACAGATTCCGCATAAAATTCCAGATTCCGGATTCCACGTTCATGTGCGGCTTTCGTAAATTCCTCAATAAATTTCTCCACCATTATCGAATCCCTCCTACTGTCATATTACTTACGCGGATTGTCGGCTGACCGGCTCCGATAAAGAGAGCGCCGCTTGATGCATAGCAGTATCCCTGACGCAGATCATAATCTCCTGCCACCATATCTACGTTCTGCAGAACTGTTCCGCCGTTTCCAATCAATGTAGCGCCGCGGACCGGAGTCGTCACTTTTCCGTTTTCAATCAGATAACATTCGCCTGTACTAAAGTTAAAATCACCTGTTGCAGATTCTACAGAACCGCCAATAATGGATTTTACATAAAGTCCTCTCTCTGTCGCAGCAATAATTTCTTCCGGAGTACTCTTACCCGGAGCAATATAAGTATTTGTCATACGGGCTACCGGTGCAAATTTATAGTTCTGGCGTCTGGAAGAACCTGTCGGTGCAAGACCTGCACGCATACCATTCAACCGGTCTACCATATAGCTCTTCAAAATACCATTTTCAATCAGAATATTTTTCTGAGTTGGCGTACCCTCATCATCAATGTGAAGTGATCCCCACTCTCCATCAATAGAGCCGTCATCAATCAATGTTACCACATCTGATGCAACTTTCTTGCCAAGCTTTCCGCAGAACTCTGAAGAATTCTTAGCGATGACAGTTGCCTCCAGGCTGTGTCCGCAAGCCTCATGGAAGAGAAGACCTCCGAATCCATTGTCAACAACAACACTCATACGTCCTCCCGGACATGGTTCTGAATGGAGTACGACCTTCGCCTGACGCGCAGCCTCTCTCGCACATGCTTCTACATCGATTTTATCGTAATACTCATGTCCCTGCATAGCTCCCGGACCAAAATATCCATTCTGTACATCTGTGCCGTTCTGAGCAAATGCTCCGATATACAGACGCGTCTTCACTCTTGTATCTTCTGCAAACAGCCCTTCACTGTTGGCAATCTGAATCTGCTGTTCCATATCAGTCAGTTTTACACGCATACGGACAATCTCTTCATCATAATCCATTCCTGCACGGATCGCTGTCTGTACCGGCTCCATTTTCCTGGAAAAAGAAAGCCCGGACGGCATCAGAACCGTCGGGGCCATTGTATAAATGTTCTTTTCCCCAAGAATGATTTTGGAAGCCTCTTTCTGACGCATCGCCTTTGTCAGACGCTTTGTCAATTCTTTTAAACTTTCTTCCGTTTTCTGGTTTGTATAGCCATAGTAGCAATTCAAACCTTTAAAGATACGGATTCCAACACCGCTTTCACGTCCCTGCACACTCTGCTCTACCTTCTCCTGAGTTGCAACTGTCTCTTCAAAAAGACTGTTCTCTTCAAAGACCTCTGCAAAATCTGCTCCCCGCGTTACTGCTTCATCCAGTATCTTTTCAATCATATTCTCAGTTAACATTTTCTCTCTATCTCCTTATGCTTAAATGTCTTTGCAATGATGACATGCAACAAAATGCTCAGGAGCAATTTCCTGAAGTTCCGGGCGTTCTTGTGCACAGATATCTGTAGCATATGGACATCTTGTACGGAATTTACATCCGCTTGGTGCATTGATCGGGCTTGGCACCTCTCCCTGAATCTTCAGACGTGTCATTTTTTCATTTGCATCCGGATCGGCGATCGGAATCGCAGACATCAGAATTTTTGTATATGGATGGGCCGGATTGTCAAAAATTTCCTTACTTCCTGTTATTTCCACAAGACTTCCGAGGTACATAACACCAACACGGTCAGAAATATGACGCACCATAGAAAGGTCATGAGAAATAAATAAATATGTCAGACCTCTTTCTCTCTGAAGCTTAATCAGCAAGTTGACAACCTGTGCCTGAATGGATACGTCAAGAGCAGAAATCGGTTCATCACATACGATAAATTCCGGATTGACAGCTAACGCGCGGGCAATACCGATACGCTGACGCTGTCCTCCTGAAAGCTCATGTGAAAAACGGTTTGCAAAGTCTTCATTCAGACCAACACTCTTTAAGAGTTCTTTTACTTTCTCATCTTTTTCTTTTGCACTGTAATTACAATGCACATCCATACCTTCTGCAATAATTTCTCCAATTGTCATACGCGGATCAAGAGAGGAGTATGGATCCTGGAAAATCATCTGTGCCTTCTGTTTGAAATCCAGAAGATCTTTTCCTTTTAATTTGCTGATGTCTTTTCCATTAAAGATTACTTCTCCGGAAGTTGGCTCATATAATTTTAATACAGTACGTCCGCAAGTTGTCTTACCGCATCCAGACTCTCCAACAAGACCAAGTGTCTCACCCTTTTTAATGTAGAGACTGACATTGTCCACTGCTTTCAGTGTTTTCTTCTTTCCAACCGGGAAATATTTACAAAGATTTTTAACTTCGATCAACTTCTCACTCATGTCTCTACACCTCCTCGTTCTGTTTGCTTTCTTTTTGTTTATCGTAGAATGATTTTACCTGCGGTGCATCCGGGTGCTGCAGCCAGCAGGATACTTTATGAGTTCCTGTAACGTCAGTCTCTTCCGGCATTGCTTCTTTACAGATTCCCATGCAGTATTCACATCTTGCTGCAAATGGACAACGTTCCATCTTCATAAGAAGATCCGGCGGTGTTCCCTTCAATGCGTACAGTTCCTGTTTGTTCTCTGTATCAAGTCTTGGAACAGATGATAACAGAGCCCATGTATAAGGATGCTTTGCATCGTAGAAGATTTCTCTTGCAGTTCCACGCTCAATCACCTGACCTGCATACATAACCTGAATTCGGTCTGCAAAGTCTGCTACGACACCGAGATCATGTGTTACAAGAATAATCGCTGTATTTAACTCTTTCTTCAAATCTCCGAGCAGTTCCATAATCTGTGACTGAATTGTAACGTCCAGCGCTGTTGTCGGCTCATCGGCAATCAGAAGAGACGGGTTACAGGACAGTGCGATAGCGATCATAACACGCTGGCGCATTCCTCCTGATAACTGATGCGGATATGCATCAACACGTTTTGCGGCATCCGGGATTCTTACAAGTTCCAACATATGGATTGCTTCCTCGCGTGCCTGCTTCTTATCCAATCCCCGGTGAAGGATCAGACTTTCCATAATCTGTTTTCCGATTGTCATGGTCGGGTTCAAAGAAGTCATTGGATCCTGGAAGATCATACTAACTTCATCTCCACGGTATTCCTGAAGTTCTTTTTTAGACATCTTCATAACATCTTTGTCACGATACATGATTACGGAATCATCTTTGATTACAGCAAACGGCGGCTGAAGAAGACGCATAATTGCTTTTGCTGTAACCGTCTTACCACATCCGGATTCTCCTACAAACGCAAGTGTCTCACCGGCATTCAGCTCAAAGCTGACACCGCGAACTGCTTTTACTTCTCCGGCATATGTATTAAACGATACTTGTAAATTCTGAACATCTAATATTTTTTCCATATTGCAACTCCTACTTTCTCAATTTTGGATCCAGGGCATCACGCAGACCGTCACCTAATAATGTAAAGCAAAGCATTGTAAGTGCGATCATAAATGCCGGGAAGAACAACTGATACGGATAAAACTGCAGCTGCGGCTGTGCAGCAGATGCAAGTGCACCCCAGCTTGTGTTCGGAGGCTGGATACCAAGTCCGATATAACTTAAGAATGCCTCTGAGAAAATGTATCCCGGAATGTCAAATGTAATTGCTACGATAACATTACTGAGTGTATTTGGAATCATGTGGCGCATGATAATCTTCCACGGTTTTACACCGAGTGCCTGCGCTGCAAGAATAAATTCTTCGCTCTTGATCGCCAGCATCTGTGCACGCACAAGACGTGCCATACCGCACCATCCGGTAATACACATGGCAAGAAGCAGTGTGAACATTCCCTTACTGTCAAGTACAAGAGAAAGTACGATAACAACGATCAGGTAAGGAACACTGATGAGGATCTCAACAATACGCATCATAAATGTATCTACCTTGCCGCCGAAGTACGCTGCAATACCACCGTAAATACATCCAAGTACTGCAGAAACCAATGCACCGACAACACCGATTGTCAGAGATACACGACCACTGATCCATACACGAGCGAAGATATCTCGTCCTAATTTATCAGTACCAAACCAGTGCTTACCATTTGGAGACAGGTTTCTCGCTGTCTTATCTACTTCCTCAAATGCGTAACCGCTAAGCTTTGGTCCGATGATAACCATAATTATAATAAGTAATAATACAAATAAAGCCAATGTCGCAACTTTATTCTGACGGAGACGGCGCCATGCATCTTTTAGATAGCTTACCCGCGGTCTTGCGATAGCCTCCATCTCATTTTCCTGAATTCCGATAATCTGGAATTTTTCTTTCGCTATATTCTGCATAACTTTACCTCCGATAATTAGTCAGACGTTACCCGGATTCGCGGATCGACGATCATGTAAACGAAGTCAACAACAAGCTGCATAACAATGAAGAGTACTGCGTAGAAGATTGTGGTACCCATGACCATAGAATAGTCCTTGTTGTTAATAGACGTTACATAGTAGAATCCGATTCCCGGGATTGAGAACATTTTCTCTGTTACAAACGCACCTGTAAATACGCCAACGATACTGCTTGAGAAAATGGTAATTGCCGGAATTAAAGAGTTACGAAGTACATGACGTGTAATAATCTTGCGTTCACTTAAGCCTTTCGCTCTCGCTGTCAGTACATAATCCTGGTTTAATGTATCGAGCATACTGGATTTGATGTAACGCGCATATGTCGCAATCGAACCAAAACTCAATACGATTACCGGAAGGATCATCTGATTTGGCTTACCATAGCCGGATGCCGGGAGCACTCCCATTTTTACCGCAAAGACGTACTGCATAACCGATGCCAGCACAAAGACCGGTATGGTGGCGCCTAGTATGGCAATAAACATAACAATATAGTCGGGCCATTGATTTTTCTTAAGCGCTGCAATGACGCCGAGGAACACACCAATCAAAGTACCGATAATCAAGGCAGTACCTCCGACAGAAGCGGATACCGGTGATGTTCTTGCAATTTCACCTGCAACAGAACGGCCAGGAAATACGATACTCTCTCCGAGATCGAATGTCACAAGCCCTTTCATATACAACAGATACTGTGTAAACAGCGGCTTATCCAAACCATATTTTGCATAGTAGTTTGCTTTCGTCTGTTCCGGCAATGTCCTTGCCATACTTGCAAGCGGATCACCCGGAATACTTCTCATTAAGAAAAAGGTAATTGTCGCAATTGCGAACAATGTCAAAAACATATAAGCGATTCGTTTCAATGCATATTTTACCACGAATTTTTCCTCCTTATCAGGCAACTGAATTTAAAAGACGGGCTATTACAGCAAGTCTATAATAACCCGTCCCATACTCAGTTGCTATCTGCCAGATGTATAAACGTTCTTCCATCCTGGATGAATGAAGTACAGGTTTTCCTGTCCATACTCAGCATATTTATCATGCATAAAGTCTCTTGTAAACTGATGTGTTACAGCTGTTGCAAATGGATCTGTTACATATTCATCTAACAGAATCTTCTCTGCTGCAATATAATCCTGCATACGTTTTTCAGCATCCAGTTCTGTGACACCAGCTAATGCAAGTTTATCGTACTCTTCATTAGACCATCCTGTGTAAATCTGGTTTGCAGTAGATAAATGGATACTTAACATATCATATGGATCGTTGTAGTAAGCGCCCCATCCCATCATACCAATCTGATAGTTACCAGACTGCAGGTTGCTCTCAAAGATAGACCAGTCAGCAAAGTCAATCTTCAGATCGATACCGAGCTGTTCTTTGTACATCTGCTGTAAGTACTCGCCAAATGTATGGAACCACTCATCTGTACCAGCCAGTGAGAATGTTACATCCAGTTTCTTCGGATCACTTCCAAGTCCGGCTTCTTCCATACCCTCGATCAGGATATCCTTTGGAGTCTTGCCTTCTGCTTCCATCTCTTCTCTCTGCTCTTTAATTGTATCTCCTGCTTCTGCTCTCATGCTCTTTCCATCAACAGAAAGCGCCGGAGCGATCCATCCATATAATGGCTCTCTCAGGTTACTGAATGCCATATCGTTCAGTTCTTCCTGATCTGCTGCCATTACGAATGCCTTACGGATGTTCTTGTTAGAGAATACTTTATCTGTTGTATTGAAGAATGCAAATGTAATTGTACCGCCGGAAATCTTTGTATATTTCAGACTTGGATCTGCTTTGTATTTTTCAAGTGTTTCTGCGGAAGAAGCACTGATCATATCAAGCTGTCCTGCATCAAATGCGTTGATTGCAGCTGCTGTATCTGTAATGATCTGGTAATTTACATAGTCCAGATCTACGTTCTCAGCATCCCAGTATTCTTCGTTCTTCACGATTTTCATTTCGCTGTTATGTGTCCAGGACTCTAATTTGAATGGTCCATTGTATGCAAGTGTATCAGCTTCTGCACCATACTGATCTCCTGCTGCCTCTACTTTATCCTTTCTCTGTGGATAGTAGATACTTGCATCACAGCTCTCCAGGAAACTTGGCATTGCTGCATTTAATGTGATCTCTAATGTATGCTCATCTACAGCTTTTACTCCTAATTCTTCCAGTGGAGCTTCGCCTGTAGATACTTTGTCATAATTTTTAATTGGTGTCAGGAAATATGAGTTCGGACATCCTGTCTGCGGATCTGCACTTCTCTGAAGAGAATATACATACTGATCTGCTGTTACCGGTTCTCCGTCATCCCATTTTCTGTCTTCTCCGAGATGGAATGTCCAGACTGTACCGTCTTCGCTTGTCTCCCATGATTCCGCATCACCTGGCATGATCTTGTATTCTCCGTCTCTCTGCTCGATACGGATCAATCCCTCCATACAGTTGATAAGGATTTCACTTGAATAAGTGTCAGAACGACGGCTTACGTCAAGTGTTGTCGGCTCAGATCCCAATGATGCATTGATATACTGCTCAGCATCTTTTCCGCCTTCTTCTCCTTTTGCGCTGTCTCCGCCTTTGGAACCACCACCGCCGCCGCATGCAGCAAGGGATGCTCCCATTGTCATTGCCAATAATAAAGCAATTATCTTCTTTCCTTTCATAAATTGCCCTCCTTTTATAGCGTTTACTATATTTACATTTAAGAATTTTAGCATTTTCATGTAATTTAGTCAATAAATAAGCGTGAAAATATACATTATCTATAACGAATTGTCATTTTGCATATTTTCACGCTTTATTTTTTATACAATAATACTATTGACGAAACAACTCTGTAAAGCTTTGGTCAGCGGACATTTGTCTGTCAGATGCACTCACCTCGATTTCAACCGCCGAAGCCAGCAGATTGATGACTGCCATCGGTGAAGACAGGTTGTTCATAAACAGCCGTGTAGAAGACGGCGCCAACAGAAGCACATCGCTGAACTCCGCAATCGGGGCTTCCTCTACGTTCGTAATTCCGATCACCTTTGCCCCGCTTTTCTTGCTGAACTCAACAATTTTCGTTGTCATAAAATAGTAATCCGGGAACGAAAATGCGACAACTACTGTTTCCTCTGTAATCAGCGGCAGCAGTACATGGATCTCATCGTTTAATTCCGTGTCCATCACAATCCCCGGAAGTCCCGATGTACCAATCCATATCTGAAGGGCTTTGCACATCAATATTGAAATTCCTCGGCCGCAGAACACAACCCGTTTTCCCTGCATAATGATGCGAGCAGCTTCAATTACTTTTTGCAGATCCAACTGCGCCAACGCATGATTGACACATTCCTTCTCTTCTTTTCGGATCGCGTCCAGAAGCGCTTCCCGTTCCTCTAATTCATATTTCGGAATGGCTGTAGACGTATACTCATTTTCCTTATGAATTTCAAACTGTTCCTGCATACTGACATATTTACGGAACTCATATTTTACTTCATTAAAATTCTCATATCCAAAATCTGAGCAGGCTTTCAGTATTGTTACCTCTGTCGCATCCACTGCTTTACTCAGTTCTTTTAACGTAATAAATGTCATTTGCTCCGGGTGTGCCATCATATAGTCTGCAATCTGTTTCTGTTTTTTCGTCATACTCGGATATTTTTCCTTGAGTACTGTTAATATTTCCATAACTTCTCCTCTAATAATTCTCCGCTAAGTTTCATCGCCCTCTCTACAATCGCATCAATATCATAATATTGGTATTCTGCAAGTCTGCCCAGTGTATAGAAATTTTTGATATGTTTTGCATCAGCGGCATATTTTTCATATAATGCACGATTTTGTGCATTCTCTATTACATAATACGGAATTTCATCCGGTTTTCCCTCATAATCCCTCGGATATTCCCGGCTGATTGTTGTTCCGTTTATTTTCTGTCTTGTAAGATATTTATATTCTGTAATTCTTGTAAATGCTTCACTTACCGTATAATTTACTACCGGAACTCCCTGATAGCTTTCTTTCTCCATATGTTCAAATGCAATCTCCAGTGTGCGGTACGGCAGCCGTCCATATTTGCAGCCGAACAGTTCATCCAACGCTCCGGTAAAAATAACTTTCCCTTCAAATTTATCCCCTGCGTAGTATATCTGCCCGTTTTGCACTTCTGTACAGTCCTCAAGGCTTGTTCCTGTTTTCACAGTAATATTGGGATGATCCAGCATATTTTCAAACAGAACTGTGAACCCTTCTGACGGAACTGCCTGATACTTATTTGTGAAATATCCATTGTCATATGCAACTTTGACCGGAACTCTGGCAGTAACGCTTTTGTCGATTTCTTCCGGCTTCTTCCCCCACTGTTTCATCGTATAGTGGAGATAAATATTTTCATAGACATACTCGCCGATTCGTTTCAGATCCTGATCTGATGTATGAAGCAATTCCAAAACAGGCACCTTCGTTCCCTGTCCGTAACTGTCAATCAGTTTCTTTTCTATCCGATCTGCATCTTCCCCAAAAACAAGATGCAGTGTATTCAAATTGAATGGAACCGGAATCAATCCTTCTTTTGTCTTTGCTTTTACTTCATGCTGAAAATGTTTCCATCCGGTAAACCGGGACAGAAACTCCCATACCTGCTCTCGATCTGTATGGAAAATATGCGGTCCATACAAATGAATCAGTACCCCATAGGGATCTTTCTCATCGTAACAGTTGCCCCCCACATGACTGCGTTTTTCCAACACAAGCACCTGTTTTCCCGCTTCTGCCAATATCCGGGCCGCTGTACTGCCGGCTGCTCCGGCTCCGGCTATGATCACATCATACATTCCTTCTGCCCTCCTGATCAAATTTCTCCTGCCCTAACTTTATCTCAATATAATCTGTATATGTCTCAAACGCCGCCGGGATTGGGTACTTCTTCTCAACCTCTGACGGCGCTGCAAAAATCATCTCTTCCCTGCATGACTTTTCAAGCTCATCTACCTGGATCAGATATCCGGTCATGTGCCACTCAATGTGACTAAAGATGTGCTTTCCTTCCGGAAGCGGCAAGACACGGATCGGAGCCAGACCAATTTCTTTCGCATAGGCAACCGCCTCATCTGCATCCAGTTTTCCTTCCAGGTTCGGCAATTCATAAAGCCCTGCCAAGAGCCCTTTGTCGGGGCGTTTTTTTACTGCTACGGTATCTCCGTCCCGAAATACAAAGACCGTTCTCTCCTCTATGCGCCGTGCTTTTCCTTTGGAACGCACCGGAATCTCATCTGTCAGACCATTCAGAGATGCCAGACAAAATGGTTTCAGCGGACATTCACTGCATTTCGGCTCGCCGTTCGGCACACAGACGATCGCACCGACTTCTATCAAGCCCTGATTAAAATCACTCGCTGCCTCCGCCGGAATCACAAGTTCCAGCTGCTGTTCTATCCTCGTTCGCACTTCCTGACGCATAATATCCTGCTTTAGACCAAGCAGACGCGCCACAACCCGCAGGACATTCCCATCTACCGCCGGTTTTGGGATTCCATACGCAAATGAACTGATCGCTCCCGCAGTATAAGAACCGATACCGCTCAAAGACTTAATCTGATCATACTCTGAGGGGAATTTTCCTCCATACTCTTCCATAATCTGAATTGCTGCTTTTTGCATATTTCTCACACGATTATAATAACCAAGCCCTTCCCACAGCTTCAGCAGCCGGTCTTCCGGAGCCTTAGCCAATGCTTCGATTGTCGGAAGCGCCTCCATAAATCTTGCATAAAACGGTTTTACCGCTTCTACTCTTGTCTGCTGCAGCATAATCTCTGATACCCAGACACGATAAGCAGTCGGATCTTCCCGCCACGGAAGCATCCGTTTATGCTCCCGGAACCAGTGGATAAGCGGCAGTACACTTTGTTCCAACCGCGACTCCGGAAGAATCACCGGAATACGTTTTCCCGCTGTAATAGAATTTTTCGTTACCGTACAATCAAGTGCGAGCAGCTCCACACCACTTTCCCGCGCCCGCGAAAGAGCATCGGCAAATTCCGGATGTGTCTTCACATTCGGCGTCAAAAACCGTACCTGCTTCATCTGGATTACAAAACATACAACAGCTTCATATCCTTCTTCCCTCGCTGATATCAACTCTTCCACATGCTTTACTGCCCGCTCACTTGGTGCATCCGGAAATTTTGCAATTCCATCTTCTTCCAGCGTCACGCCCTTGACTTCTATGAAAATTTTTCGTCCTTCCTCCGTTTCCACATAAAGATCAAAACGGGAATTTCCGTAAGTCACTTCTGTCTTAATCTGAGACACCCGGTCAAACAGCCTGCCTTTTTCGATATATTCTTTCACAACCTTGTTTGGAATCTGAGAATCCATATTGACAATCTGTCCGTTTTTCTCAACTGAGATCAGATCCCATTTTGTTTTGCGCTCAGGATTCTCTGATGGCTGCAGATAAACAACAGCCCCCGGATACAGAAGTTCCCGGCACCGCCCTGTATTTTTCACATGGACACATTCCCTCTGCCCTTCTATTTCTACATATGCAATAAAACGATTCGGGCGTTCAAGAAACCTCCCTGTCTCTATACGGCTATATTTCACAATTTACTCCTTTTTCTCTGCTTCCAGACAAACTGCACCGGCAAAGCAAGTACGCACACAGGCAGGCTTGCGCCCGTTTCGTATTTCTTCAATACAGCCGTCACATTTTGCCATCTTTCCATTCTTATCAAACCGGATCACATGCATCGGACAAGCTGCTTCACAAGTACGGCAGCCGGTACATTTTTCTTTCTCTACGAGAATAAAACCTGTCGCTTCATCCCGGTAAATGGCTCCATGCGGACACGCTCTCATACAGGCGCCGCAATGAATGCATCCCGGACAGATTGTTTTCTGGAATCCCTCTTCTTCATTTCTGATCGTTCTGGTGGCACGAAAGCTTTCTGCATCTTCGGCGTCCACTGGATAATGGGCGTCTATGCAGGCGATATGACAAGCAAAACATCCGCTGCATTTTTCTTTGTCAAAATTCAGTTTCATTGCCCTTACCCCCTTTTCTCTACGCGGCAGAAATAGCTTTTGTATGCCGGAAATCCTGAAATCGGGTCCACATAATCCAGATCGATCAGCTCATTCGCATCTGCATTTGGATTGCCATGATACATACAGATCATTCCCGGCTGCATAGAAAGCTGATAGCCTACATGGCCTGTAACCTCGCCTGCCGGCGATACAATCGTCACTTCATCGCCTTCTTCAATTCCACAGGCCTTCGCATCTTTTGGATGCATCTCAATCAGATCCGGCGCCTCCAGATTCCTGATCCAGGAAAGACGGTATGTCCTCGAATGATAATATTGCGGTCTTCTGCATCCAACACTTAGAATAAACGGATATGCCTCGTGATCCACTTCGGTCTTTTCTCTAAAATCCTCAAATACCGGAAGCCCCTGATACCCATACTCTTTGCTGTATTTTTCCAATACAAGCGACTTGAATTCTACTTTTCCGGACGGAGTATCAAACGGCTGTTTCTCATAAGTCCGCTCCATTGGCATGACAAGATTCGGAGCTTCCAATCCTTCCGGATGTTTCCTCAGTTCTTCTAATGTTAATCCGGATGGCTTCAGAATATGCTCCATATATTCCTCATAATTCATCCCAAGAACTTCATCTTTTAATCCAAGCCGTTTTGCCAGTTCCAAAATGATCTCAATATCATTTTTACATTCTCCCATAGGTTCAATTGCTTTCTCTGACATTCGGAACCGGCCGCCCATGCCTCCCATTACTTCTTCTCTTTCAAACGGCGTGCTCGCCGGAAGCACAAGATCTGCCATGCGGCAGGACTCTGACATCATAAATTCTGTATTTACAAAGAAATCCAATTCTCCAAGCGCTTCATTCAACAATTCCGGCTTCGGCCACATCCGATGATTCAATCCAAATGCTACCATTCCTTTCAGCAGATACGGTTTCTCTTCTTTTATATACTGTGCCAGCTTTGTACATTGTGATTCCTCACAGGAAATATCAAACCATACCGGAAACTCTTTCTGTCCGATTGCTTCCACCTTGTTCATTCTCTTTACTTTTCCGTATTCATTGCGCGGCGCCATTGGCATCCCCATCGTACGATTGCCGCCTTTTACATCATAATTTCCTGTCAGCGCACTTAACAGAAAAATTGCGCGGTGATTCTGAACACCATTTAAGTGATGTGCCAGCGAGGAGGCTGACCATTTAATCGCTGACGGTTTTTCTGTAGCAAATAGCCTTGCAGCTCTGCAGATCGTCTCTTTTGGTACCCCGGTAATCTCTTCGGCTCTTTCCGGAGTAAATGTCTTTACATATTCCCGGTATTCTTCAAACCCATAGCTATATTTTTCAATAAATTCTTTATCATACAAATCTTCTTCAATCATCACATGTGCCATTGCCAATGCAAGCGCTCCATCTGTCCCCGGATACGGCTGCATATGAATATCCGCTCCGTGACAAGTCACCGTGTTGCGTGGATCTACACTGATCACATTCACGCCTCGCTCCTTCATTTCAAGCCACATCCTGCTGGATGGTGTCTGTGAATGATACGGATTAGACGCCCACACAAGGACTGTTTTCGCATTTTTTAAATCCGGCATACAAATATGACCTCCGTAATTCAGCCTCCACGCCAGATCTACTGCCTGAAAACAGGTACTTGATTCCGTGCAGAAATTCGGTGAGCCAAATGCATTCGCAAGCCGAAGCGCTGCAGGACGATTCCATTTCGGATATCCCACATAGAAAATAACCGACTCCGGTCCATAAGTTTCTTTCACTTTCTGAAGGCGTTCTGCCATCATCTCATAGGCTTCCTCCCATGTGATACGTTCAAAATGGCCTTCTCCTTTTTTGCCGACCTGTTTCATTGGATACAAGATCCGGTCCGGATGATACACATACTGTCGTGCAGCGGCTCCCTTTGGACAAAGCCCCTGCTTTCCTTCTACCCGGACAATTTTTCCCTCTTCCACATAAACATCTACCGGGCAGCATGATCCGCACACTGCGCAGGTCGTTCGTTTTACTACTGTATTTTCTGACATGTCCTACTTCCCTTCTGCCTGATTCCCGCTTCGATTATATCACACAATACCAGAATATCGCTATAGGTGTAAAGAGGAACTTTATTTTTTGTCTGCTCCATAAATTCTCTGATTTCTGTATTTCCCTCATTCGCGATGATCCCCCGGATTGTTTCCGGCGCTGACACGGTTTCTCCATAATCTCTCACAGTCTCAAACTTCGGATGTGTCCCCCGCTTCATCCCCTCAATCAGAATCACATCTGCTTCCGGAAATTGCAATGCCAGCTGCTCTGCCGTTACTGCTGTTTTCTTTACGATCATATGTGAAGTTTCTGAAAAAATTGCTGTTCCAAAAGCTCCTGCATTCAAATGCCGAAACGTATCGGTTCCCGGACGATCCGGTTCAAACTCATGTCCGTCATGTTTAATCGTTGCAACATCATATCCCCGCCCCGACAGCTCCTTCACAATCTCACAGACAATTTTCGTCTTCCCTGTATTTTTTCTTCCACTAATTCCAAAAATATACGGCATCTGGACTTCCTCCTGTCTATTTGCAAAAAAACTGCCCGGTCAACAGTGTCGGGCAGTTTTGTGTTATTTTATCATTCTAATTGCTGTATATTTATTATCCCCAAATAAGAAAATAGATAAAAATCAGCACTGCAAGTACGATACGATAATAACCAAATACTTTGAAATCGTGTTTCTTAATATATCCCATAAGGAACTTAATCGCAAACACAGATACAAAGAATGATACGAGACAGCCAACAAGCAAAATGACTACCTCCATCGGTGTATAGTTAAAACCAAGTTTCAGAAGCTTCACGCCGCTGGCTCCAAACATCGTTGGAATTGCCAGGAAAAATGTAAACTCTGCCGCAACGCTTCTGGAAACTCCGATCAGCAGCGCACCAATGATCGTTGCACCTGAACGTGATGTTCCCGGAATCAGTGCAAGCACCTGAAAGCATCCGATCAAAAATGCAGTCTGATACGTAAGCTCTTTCAGTTTTGTTACCTTTGGCGTCATGGACGCATTACGATTCTCCACAACGATAAATAAAATACCATACACAAGCAATGTAATACCGATTACGATATAAGTGGATAAATACTTATCGATAACATCATCAAACAAAATTCCAATAATTCCGGCTGGAATACATCCGACAATCACTTTGCACCACAAATTAATCGTGTTCTTCTTCTGCCGTTCATTCTTCCGCGGCGAAAATGGGTTTAACTTATGAAAATATAAGACAACAACTGCAAGCGCTGATGCAAGCTGAATCACCACTTTAAACATATTCATAAATTCTGTACTGACATCCATTTTCAGAAATTCATTCACAAGCAGTAAATGTCCTGTACTGCTGATCGGAAGCCACTCTGTGATTCCCTGAACGATTCCAAATATAATTGATTTCAAAATATCCAGCATCTTTTCTCCTCCTCTATGCTAAGACAAATTTTTCAATTGCTTTTGCGACTCCATCTTCCTCATTGGAAACTGTAATATAATCTGCCGCCAGCTTCACTTCTTCGGCTCCATTTTCCATAGCAACAGCAAATCCTACTTCCCGAAGCATCTGGAGGTCATTGAGCCCGTCTCCGCAAGCCATGATTTCTTCTCTTCGAATGCCAAGCATTTCTCCCAGCTTCAGAAGCCCTTTCCCCTTATTTACATCTTTTCCATTGATTTCGATATTATTGTCCAGTGCACTGGATATGGTAATATCCGGTATCTTCGCAAGTTCTTCCCATGCAGCTCTTCGCTCTTCCCGATTTGCAAACATCGCATGAACTTTATCAAGACCACGGTTCATTTCCTTTACTTTTGCCTTGACATCCGGCACCGTCTTCTTCGTTGCCCGGATATATTTCTGCATCGATGGATTCGCCACATATCTCTCAATCTCGTCCATCGCTGCCTGCTGTACATACGAAATACCCTCAAAGTACACTTCTCTTAGTGTATCATATTGTTCAAAAACATCCAATATTTTTTCTGCACTTTTTGTCGAAACAAGTGATTCAAAAATAACCTTATTTTCTTTCAGGTCAAGGATACGTCCTCCGTTTGCCGTCAATGCATAGCGCATTCCCGGAAATGTTCTTAATTCTTCCGGCACGCCTGAAATCGGCCGTCCCGTAGCCACAAGAACGGTAACTCCCTGACTGATTGCCTGTTCAAGTACCTTTCTGGAATAGGCTGTCAGCTCTTTTCTTTCATTTAATAATGTTCCATCCAGATCCATTCCGATCATTTTTATCTTCTGCTGCATATCATCGTTCTCCTTATGCAAGTTCTGTTGATTCGTTTCTGTCTATCGCGCAGTTATTGTATCATATGTGAATTAAAAATTGTGGATTGTAACAATTTCTTAACAAAATTTGCATAAATTCGAAATTTATAGTATAATACACTGGCAACCGATTCACGGTCTTTATATTTAGCGAAAGGAAACTCGAATATGAACCCAAAATTGAAGCGCAGATTTCGCTCTCTGACTGCACTGGCAAGTGCCTGCATCCTGAGCATATCTGTTTTGCCTGCACATGCCGAGGAGACAATTGATTCCCTGCGGGACAAGACCTCGACACTGCAAAATGAGCTTGATGGGCTCAATACTGAACTTTCTTCCATTAGCGCAGATGTAGATAACATCCTTACCCAGATTACAGAGACAACTGCGCAGGTCGAACAGACAAAGACTGAGTTGGGAGAAGCATTGGCAAATGAGGAACAACAATATAATGATATGAAGATGCGTATCCGCTATATGTATGAAGAAGGCAAAACTGCTATGCTGGATACACTCTTTAGCGCAATCAGCATGGCCGATTTTCTAAATAAAGCTGATTTTATTACAAAAGTCAGTGAATATGACCGGGCAATGCTTGAGAAACTCCAGAACACGCGGGAAGAAATTGCTGCCAAAGAACAGGCACTTGAAATCCAACAGCAGGAACTCCTGACACTTCAGGCAGAGCTCACTGCCAAAAAAGATGCGCTCGCCTCCAGAATTTCTACCGCTTCCGGTGAACTTTCTGCCTACAGCGCTAAACTTGAACAAGCCATTGCAGCTGAAAAAGCCGCACAGGAAGCGCTTGCCAAGAAGGCAGAAGAAGAAAAACAGGCTGCACTTGAACAGGCTCAAAAAGAAGAAGAACAGCAGGCACAGCAAAAGCCATCCCGTCCTGATCCGGATGATTCCGGCAATTCTGATCATTCCGGGAACTCTCATCCTGCTGATCAAAGTGACCTTGATCTCTTTGCCGCCATCTTACAATGTGAAGCAGGAACTCGCGACTACGATGCACTTCTTGCAGTCGCAACCGTTATTATGAACCGTATGGAAAGCTCTAAATATCCAGATACATTACACGGTGTTATTTATCAAAGCGGTCAGTTCTCTCCAACCTGGAACGGAAGCCTTGATAAAGTATTGAAAAAAGGAGCTGTTTCGCTCTGTTATACCGTTGCCAGCGATGCACTCGGCGGTGCGCGCCATCCGGATGTTAGAAACTGTTACCAGTTCCGCGCAAGTTATACCGGCCACCAGGGTGTTGTGATCGGCGGAAACGTATTCTTTTAAGAAATAAAAAGACTGATACGATGTAATTTATTTTTATTACATTGCGTCAGTCTTTCTTCTTTCTATCTTTCTTTCATTTTTATTTATCATAAAGCAGAGAAAATGCTTTCTGATCTCTTTGCCGGAGAATCACATACCCGACAACATTGATAACACCTATGATTACAATAAACATCCACACCGTCTGCATCGGCATTCCATCTGCCATACTTCCCACAACCTGCTGACCTGATAACTGAAACGCCCCTCCAAATATCGTGTAAACGGAAGAAAATCTTCCTCTATGGGATGCCGGAATACGTCTCGTCAGATATGGCTGCCGTCCAAGTGTCTCACAGATCTCTCCAATCGTAAAAATAATCATAGAAATAAAATATACGATCAAAACATTCTGCACAAGTGCATAGGATAAAAAGCCGAGTACAACAAGAAACTGACCAAGCAGCAGGCGATCCACATCCCGTATGCGCGACATCATCTTCGTGAGAACCGGTGTACCGATAATCACAACAAATGCATTTACACTTGTCAGTGTCCCAAATAAAACTGCTCCCTGTTCTCCATAGTACTGTTCCAAATTCAATGGCATTAAAAAGTTAAACTGACTATAAACAAGCATCCAGATGCCGCCGCAGAGCATAAACAGCAGCAACAGTTTATTTTCCCACAGAACGCGCCAGATGCTGTGACCATCCCGCACTTCCTCATAATGACCGGATACCGTCTCCGTTTTCACCGGTGTAACGTCTTTAATGAATAAGAAAATCAACACCGTTGATGAAAATGTTGCCAGACTGCTGATAAGAAACGCAAGCGAAAGGTGATTCGCAAACAAAAATCCTCCGATTGTCGGCGCCAGCACAAGGCCAAGATTCGTTCCAAGATAACTTAAACTATACGCACGTTCCCTGTCTTCAGCCGAAGACAAATCTGCCACTAATGCATCATAGCTCGGCCATTCCATTTGCGCAAAAATAGCCGCCAAAGCCAAAATCGGTACTAACTTCTCTGACATCGGCATAAAGGCACATACAAAGTAACTCACAACCGTTACCAAATCGCATACAATGATCAGATTCCTCTTATTAAATCTGTCTGCCAGTTTCCCGCCGATCAGCGTAAAGGGAAGCTGTACAAATCCGAGAATCATAAGTATTGCCGCAATCTGCGTTGCCGAATACCCAAGCTTATTCTTCAAAATCAGTGTCATCATTGGCCAGATCAATGCTCCCATGTTGGTCACAACCCTGCCCCAAAACAAAATGTACAGTTCTTTCCGCATTCCCATGTATTGTCGAATGTATTTCATAATGTCCCCCTGCCGAAACCAATTGCTGTTCTTCCTACATATCTTCTACATTATCTCATACAGTTTTCTTCTTCGTCAACGAAGTTTTTATATTAATTCTATATACTATTCATACTCCCATATATCACTTTGTAAAAGCTCTCTTATTGTCTGCATGGATAAATCTACAGACGCAATTTCATCTGCACATCTTTTCAATTCATTCCGAATTGTCTCTTCATGCTGTACGTTTCTTTTATATTTCATTTGATGTTCTAGTGCTGCCCAAAAATCATTCTTGGTTATAGCCCGGAATCAATGTAATTTTCAGACATTGACTCATAGGATGTTTCCAGAATCTTGTTCTTTTCCCGGTTTCCTCTGCATGCCATCTCCTTGCCGGTCTCCTCTTTCTCCACCGCTGCTTCCAGGTGCTCCTCCATGAGAATTATTTCCATAAACCATACTATCCATAGTAATACTCTGCTCTGTTGTTCCGGCTTTTATTGTATAAGTTTCTCCTTCTTTTATTTCCGAACTGCTTATGATAATAGACGAATATTCTTTTTCTGCTGTCCAATTCAGAAGTTCTGTTCCATTGCTGTCAAGAAGTACAATATTTGTATTTTGCTCCTGTGGATCTGTATTAATCATAATAACTCCCTGCGTGGAAGAAGAGTCAAAGTTTTGTGCCATACCAGAGGAACCAGCCGCTGCAAAAATGCCTCCGGTGATTTGTGCTGTTCCGCTATAATCTAATGTTCCATTTCCATCATTCGTAGGACCGGATACATAGGTTTCTCCACCGGAAACAGTAATATCTCCATTAGAATCGATTCCATCTCCAGAAGCATTTACCCGAAGAACTCCCCCTGCAATGTTAATGTATGCACCTTCTGTGGATGCAAACTGGTCGCCTCCAAATCCAGGTCCTTCAAAACCGCTGCTGTCATTTCCTCCTGCTGCATTCATGCCATCATCCGTTGCTAAAACAAAAATTACTCCTCCCGTAATATCAATACTCAAGCCTTCAATTCCTTCATAGCTTTTAATAATATCTATACTTCCTCCGGAAATACTCGCATTGGAATCCGCATGAATCCCATCATCTCCTGATGATAACGCATAGGTGCCGTTTTTGACAGCAAGATTTCCGTTAGAATGAAGTGCATCATCCTCTGCATCAATATTATAGGTACCGCCATTTAATACCAACTGTGCAGCTGCTTTTATCCCTTTAATACTAGTTGTATTTTCTTCTGCCTCTTCCTGGAACGTCCGTTGCATCGGTTTATCTTCTCCACTACTTTGGTTCTGTACTCTGGCACTGCCTTCTCCTGACAGAATCTCATAAGTTCCATCCTCTGCCTGCAGCCATGAGCTGGCACTAATTCCATCCTGTTGCGACGTGATGGAAAAACTTCCTCCCGCCAGATACACAAATCCAAGACTGCTGTCCTCCGTATTTTCTGCATGGATGCCATCTTTTTCTGATACAATCGTATAAGAACCATTGGCGATACGGACACTGTCCTTTCCTGAAATTCCATGACTGGCACTTGTGATTACATAGGTTCCGCTTGTAAGAACCAAATCGTCTTTTGATACAATCCCATGCCCTTCCTGAGCTGTGACTGTAAGGGTTCCTTCCCCATTCAACGTCAGATCTGATTTGGAAAAAACAGCTGAATCAATATTATTTTCATCTATGGCCACATAGGTACCGTTATTTTCCAGAATATTTTCCGTTCCTGAAGCAGTGGTAATAAACACTTTATCTGCTGAGCGAACATACAATGCTGCTGACTGGGAATTCGAAATGCTTACACCATTAAGAATAATTTGAATTTTGTCTGTATCTTCTGCCTCTACAATCACCATTCCGTTTGAAAGAGATCCTGAGAGTATGTATGTTCCTTCTTCTTTAATTGTTACCGTATTTTCTGTAATAACCACAGCATCTGACTCACAGACAGAACTATCATCCGCCAGCGAAATGGCAACACTTTCCGACTCTTCATATCCTACTTCTTTATCACGATCCGAGAACATATTAGAAGTATCTATTTCTGTAATCGAAGTACCTACCGCATCAGAAGACTCTGTCGTATTTTGCTGCGTATTTTCTCCTGTCTTTTTGTTACATCCGGATAATATTAACGTTCCCAGCAGTAAAAATAATAAAACTTCTCTTTTTCGCATTTGCCATCATCTCCTACACTTCTATAATTCTCCGATTACAGTTTCCTGTCTGCACATAGTAATTTCCAGATTTCCATTTCTGCACCGGAGCGCATCAATTAATTCTTTTTCTGTTGCCGGATCTTTCAGTGTTAGATTATATGTAATCTTAAACAAACTTCCCATGTTCGTAGTTTTAATCTGTACAACCTCATAATCCGTTGTATATTTCTTCAATATTTTGTCAAATACCCCACTATAATCCAAATCCTCCGGTATGGTAATATGTAAGGTTTTATAACGCAGCCCATGTTTTCTTGTTCCAAAGTCCATTCGATTATATAGCAGCATAATTCCGCCCAGAATCAGCGCAGATAACAGCGCATACGCAAGATACCCCATTCCTGCCACCAGACCGGAACACATAGCAAGGAAAATCGCTCCAATTTCTTTCGCCGATCCCGGAACGGAACGGAATCGCACAAGACTAAAAGCTCCGGCAACGGCCACACCCGTTCCCACATTTCCGTTGACCATCATAATGACTACACAGACCACTGCCGGAAGCAAAGCCAACGTTGCCACAAAGCTTTTTGTATATTTTGTTCCGTACATATATGTTCCTGCCAAAATCAATCCAATCACAAGGGCACATCCCACGCATAACAAAAAGTCTGAAATAGAAATCACACTGGTCATATCGGTATCAAAAATTCCCTGAAATAAAGTATTAGACATTGCTGTATCCTCCCTGTAAGGACTCTGCCAGCATACGCTGATAGGCAGAACCATATTTTGAAAATGATGTTTTATATAAATGGTGTTTCGTAAGTGTTTCGCTCATCCATAGAGGTATCCCACCGGACGTTTTGATTTCCATGAGAGCCTGGTCTTTCCCTAACAACGAAATCCCGTAAATTTCACTGCCAAGTGAAAAATCATTTCTCCGATAAAGGATATTTTCGTCAAAGGTTATCCGGAAGTCACTGCCGTCAAGGGAATAATAGGCTTCTCTTTCATAAGATAAAAATACAGATGGATGAAGATTCTCATAGTAGTCACGAAAATACTGAATTTCATCTCCGATTTGAGAATTTACCGGAAGCGGCTTTCCCGTCTGAAAACTCTCCATAACTTTTTCTTCCGGAAGCTGCAGTCTGCGTTTATAAACTACCGACTTATATTTTTTCTTAATTTCCACAAAGACCGGATCTGTTGTCTCTACCGGTTTATAACTTCGGATGCGAAGTTTTTCTTTATATACCGGTTTTTCCAGTGAACGCCTGATTAACCGGAAGTTATCGGTATCAAGGTAAATATTTCTTATAACGGTTCTTCCGTAATCATCCAGTTTCATGTATGGTTCCATTGCAAGAAGTATCTCTTCCTTTTCCTGCCTGTTCAGCAGGTATTTTAATTCATAACGCTTAAAGGTCATTTGATAGGTCATAATATTTCTCCCTGTGTTTTTATTTTACATACATAAAATACGCTCTTAACCTTAATTTAACTTAAAATGCTTTTATGAAAGTCACTTCTTCTAGCCAGCAAAATAGAAATTGTTTCTCAATAGAATCTTGATACTCTTCTGTATAAATAGACTTTTCTTCATTTTTAGTCACTTCCGTTGCATCTGCCTGTATCATTTCATTTATTTTTAGTTTTGAAAAAGAGACCAAAATTCCGGCTGCTGCCAGTACAAAGACAATTTTTCCTATTTTTTTTCTTTATGTTTTCTTCTTTATACATTTGCAGTTCCTCCTGATTGTTTCTGTTGATGGAAACAACTTACCATCTTTACCTTAACTACACTTTAAATAGTAATTAATTCCTGAAAAACAGCATAAAAAAGTGTCTCCGACACTTCAACTCCCCTTCCCCTCACTCTTGAGGGGTTAGGGGTTTCTTTTTTTCTCATTTTCCCTCATAATAGTCTTATGAATGTTTTACAAAAAATTTTTAAAGACCATTTTGAGGAAATGATTTATATTCAACATCCTCGTGACTCCGTCATCGAAAATGTAGAAAAAATGATTCATTGTGGCGATCCTTCTTTTGGCGGTGCCATGTATGCCTGCCCTTCCTGCGGAAATTTCAAATATGTTCCTTTCCGCTGTCATTCTAGGTTTTGTCCTACCTGCGGCAACATGTATTCCATCGACAGAACTACTTCTATGTCTTTTAAGATCATCAATGTCCAGCATCGCCACTGTGTGTTTACCATTGCTCGAGAACTACGTCCTCTATTTTTAAATGACCGTTCTCTTTTAAACTGCCTTTTCTCTGCTGTCAACAGTGTTGTCACTCGCATGTTCCATAAAGATAACAAAACCGAACTCTTTACTCCTGGCTTTATCTGTGTTCTTCATACCTTTGGCAGAGATTTAAAGTGGAATCCCCATATCCATTGTCTCATTTCCGAAGGCGGCGTTGGGAATTCTCTTCATTGGCGTCACAAAAAACACTTCAATTATAGGCTTTTGCGCGATTCATTCCAAACGGCTCTTTTGAACGAGTTACATTCTAAGCTCGGTGACTCCTTTAAAAAACTTAAGGCTTCTATCTACACCGAACATAAAAATGGTTTTTATGTTCGAGCTATGCCCAATAAATGCAACCCCTCTCATGTGATTAAGTACATTGGCCGTTATCTTGGCAGACCAGTCATTGCAACTTCTCGTATTGATTCTTACGACGGTGAATTTGTTACTTTTCACTATAATCGTCATGAAGACGAAAAACTGGTCACTGAAACTCTCCCTGTTCTTGATTTCATGGCACGACTTACTCAGCATATCCCTGAAAAACATTTCAAGATGATTCGTTATTACGGCATATATGCCAGACATCGTAAATCTGACCAATCTCTTCACAGAGCAATCTCCAGGGAAAAGCACAAAATATTTCTTTCCTTTAATCGGTGGCGAGATTCTATCCTTCATACTTTTGGTTATGATCCTCTAAAATGCCCTTCTTGTGGTACAACTATGCTTTTCCTTGAGTTATATTTCAACCATGAACCTGTTCCTTTGCATGAATTATATGAAAGAGTGATGCGTAAGCACCGATGCCGTTCTCCTGCCTCTCCTTCTTCTCTTCCACAGTCTCCTGTTACATGGTACAATCAACGTATCTAATATGGAAATGGAGGCTATCACTATGAAACGAATCACTGAGGCAGAACTTGCAAAGGAACTTCGGGAACAGTATATTAAAAATCCTCCAGAAGGCATGACTTCTGACGAAGTCCGCGACATGAGCGATGATGATCTTTTGGATATGGATTATTTCTTACACGAATTTGATGATCTGGATGATGACGATTTCGGCGAAGAAGGTTTTTATATCTTCTAAACTCAAACCGTCTATTTCCTTTGCCCGCCTTTGTGCGGGCTATTTTCATTCAAAAGTTCGACGAAAGTCGAACTTTCCTATAAAGTAAAAAAAAGCCCGTATCAAACATGTCATTTGTACGAGCTGTATAAAAACTATTATGTTGGAAGTATTACCGTAATTTTCAATGATTTTTCATCCTTCGTTTCTGCAAGGATTTTGCCCCTATGGGACTCTACCGTTGCGGCAGCAATAGAAAGTCCCAAACCATAGCCTCCGGTCTGCGAATTTCTGGATGCATCTGTACGATAAAACCGATCAAACAAATGCAAAATCTGTTCTTGGGAAATATATTCTGTCGTATTAAAAACAGACAAGTACATACGGTTTTTCTTCTTTTCCAGAATAACAGAAATCTGTCCATTTTCATTTGTGTATTTTACTGCATTGTCTAGAAGAATTGTTACAAGACCCCGGATTGCTTTTTCATCCCCCTTCATAGATATCATTGGTTGAATGGTACTGTCCAGATTTTTCTTTTGTACCTTTGCAGGTGCCTGGAACGTATGACACACTTCTTCCACCACATCGGATAGCGGAAAATCTACTTTCATACTACTGTCCTGCCCTTCTTCCATACGTGAAAGCATGATAAGCGTATTCGTCAGATCCGCCAGCCTTTTTGTCTGTCCCTTAATATCCTGAAGCCATTCATTTTCCCCAAAATCCATTTCCAGAACCTCTGTATCAGCTTCAATGATAGTTAACGGTGTCTTTAACTCATGTCCTGCATCTGTAATAAAGCGCTTTTGCTTTTCATAATTATCAGAAAAAGGTTTTACAATGCGAGATGACATAATAACCATTAACGCAAATACAGATAAAATTCCTACGCTTGATACCCCAAAGGTTGTAAGCAGAAAGTTGTGAAAATTATCTAATTGCCGTCTGCAATCCAGAAAAATAATGCGTATCTGTCCTTTATAAGAACATTTCCAATATCTATACTCATCCAAAAATCCTTTTTCTGTTCCTTTTTCCCAAATCTCAGAAGCATATTCCATCGCTTTTTCTGTATCGATCGAAATGATTTTGGAAGTATCCGTTAAAATAATGTTTCCATTTTCATCAAGCAAAACAGAAAAAAATCTGGATTCATAAGGAATTTCCGGTGACATTCCAAGCCGGTCATCTTTTCTTTCTGTCGGAAATTTTTGTGGGAATTTCCCTGCGTTTTCTTCCAGAACTTCCAGAATCCTGTCTGCATCATTCACGATTTTCTTATAATTTAAAATTCCTACGATTCCTCCAATCACAAAAAGTACAAGAAAAAGCGAAATCATGGAGGCAGCAATCAATTTAATGCGAAGTTTTTTTATCATGACATTTCCTCCAGAGAATATCCTGCATTTCGTGTCGCTTTAATCTGAACATCTGCATGAAGCGCGGATAATTTTTTTCTCAAATAGGAAATATACACCCACACCACATTAATCTCCGCCTCACTGTCATATCCCCATATCTTTTCTAAAAAACGTTCAGAAGAAATTAATTGATGCGGATTGCACATTAAAAGCTCCAGCATTTGAAACTCTTTATTCGCAAGACGGAAACTGCCTTTTGCTGTTGAAAGTTCAAAGGTTGCTCGATCCAGTGTGACATTTCCCATGGTTAGTTTCGAATTCATCTGTGCGGTTTGTAATCTTGTCATTGCCCGGATTCTTGCTAACAACTCTTTCGCATGAAACGGTTTCGCCAGATAATCATTTGCTCCGGCATCCAAGCCTTCTACTTTATCATCAACTTCAGACTTAGCTGTTAACAATAAAATCGGAATCAAATTTCCTTTTTCTCTGACTTTTGTTAATACGGTAAGACCATCTACTTTAGGCATCATAATGTCTAAAATGACTGCATCATAATTATCCATTTCCAAATAATCTAATGCAGCTTGTCCATCATAAACCGCATCTACAGAATAGTTATTTCTCTCTAAAATTGCCACTAATGCTTTTGATAATGCTTTTTCATCTTCTGCTAATAGTAACCGCATTGTATGTTCCTCCTCTTGAATTACCTTCTCATTCAATTATGGTTAATCTGTTTTTGTAAGAATAAGTGTATTACCTTAATTATACCTAAAATAAAGTTAAAAAGCTCATGCGGAAACCAATTTTATTTTTTCGATAAATTTTTCGGATGCTTTTGAAAATACCTGGTATTTTTTCCAGATAATGTGCATACCGGCTTCCGTCTTTGGCGAAAGCGGTCGAAAACACAGCTTAGTATTTCCTGAGGTGTTAATGATTTTATCTAATCCAATTGCATATCCCAATCCTTCTTCCACCATCAAAGATGCATTGAATAACAGATTGTAAGTTGCTACAATCTCTAATTCAGATAGTTCTTTATTGATCCATGCAGTTAAAGTGCCTTTGCTGTCATCCTGATTTGAAATAATTAGCGGCTTATCCCATAAATCTTCCGGTTGAATGGTTTCTTTCGCAGCCAGCGGCAAATCTCTCCTCATCAATACTCCCCATATATCTCTAAAAGGCAATTCAATGGAATTGTACTTTGTATGATCTACATTTCCAAACACAATTCCGAAATCGATTAATCCCTTATCCAGCTGTTCGTTAACGAAATCTGCATTTCCGCTGGAAATGTGATAATGAATTCCAGGATAAGACTCATAAAGTTCTTTCGCAGCTCTTGCAATAAAGCGGACAGCATCTGTTTCTCCGGTTCCGATATAAACATCTCCTACAATCATTTGCTCAGAAAACGATATTTCCCGTTCTGTTTTTTGCACCAGACTTAATATTTCTTCTGCCCGCTTACGAAGAATCATCCCTTCCTCAGTAAGCGTTACCTTTCTTGTTCCCTTCGTTCCTCGAATTAAAAGCTGTTTCCCCAGTTCCTTTTCCAGCGCCTTGATCTGAGTCGAAAGCGTAGGCTGTGAAAGATGCAGCGACTCTGCTGCTCTGACAATACTCTGTTCTCTTGCAACTGCAAGAAAGTAGCTGAGTACCCTCAATTCCATCCTCAACTCTCCCTTCTGTTTGTGCTGATTATAGTATAATTTGCTTTTGCATAGGTTTCAACTATTGAAATCAATAACATATAAGTATTTGCTATTCTTTTTCCATATTACTATAATAATAAATACAGGGACACTCAAAATAGCTTTCCCATTAGATAGTACAATATTTCATAACAGACAGGCGGTGATAAATACATATGAGTGATAAAAAAATAAAATTGGAGCAGCTCCTTGCATATGGTTCCAAGACAGCAATCATTCAAAATCTAAAAGATGCCGGATGCAGTCAGGAAACAATAGATTGCTGCCTTTCCTGTCTGGACACCGGAAAAAAGACAGAACTGTTAGAACGATTAGAAGCACATCGAAACGGGATATTGAACAAAGTACATGAAGGCGAAAAGCAGATCGACTGTCTTGACTACCTGGTGTTTCAAATAGGGAAATGTTCTTGTCCGCCCGATAAAGTATAAGGAGGAAACCGAGTATGAAAATAATAGAAAATCAAAGATTTGACGAGGAGCGTGCGCTTTATGGCAGCAATCAGCTTTTGGTAAAAAACTGTTCCTTTGATGGACCGGCTGATGGCGAAAGCGCATTCAAGGAATGCAGTCATATCGAAGCTGAACACTGCTTTTTCAACCTTCGTTATCCATTCTGGCATGATAATGGGCTTACAATCCGACATTCTGAAATGACAACCGACTGCCGGGCAGCATTGTGGTATTCCAATCATGTGACAGTAACAGACAGCGAACTCCACGGAATCAAAGCATTTCGGGAATGCAGTGATGTAACAATCCGAAACTGCGACATTATTTCTCCGGAATTCGGCTGGTCTGTTCAGAAAATCTGTATGGAAGATACTGCCGCAGTCAGTGAATATTTTATGATGCGTTCAGAAGATTTAACATTCCGCAGAGTAAAATTTCAAGGGAAATACTCTTTTCAGTATATCCAAAATGCCACTTTTGAAGATTGCATTCTTGATACAAAGGATGCATTCTGGCATGGAAAGAATATCACAGTTCGAAACAGTACTATAAAAGGTCAATATCTGGCATGGTATTCTGATGGTCTGACATTGATCAACTGTAAAATTATTGGAACACAGCCATTTTGTTATTGCAAAAATTTGAAACTAATTGACTGCGAAATGCTTGAAACTGATTTGGCTTTTGAAAAATCTCAAGTAGATGCAACAATCGTTACGAAAGTTGACAGTATCAAAAATCCACTGTCCGGACAAATTACCGTACCAGATGTTGGTGAAGTGATTGTAGATGATGTCAATGCAAAAGGCAGGATTATCATTACAGAACAAACAAAACATAACGAAACTATAAACAAAAATGCCTAAGTTTTTAAAATGAGGAGTAATATATATGAGTAAAAATATTTTGGTTATTTCAACAAGCCCAAGAAAGGGCGGAAACTCAGAAACACTTGCGGATGCGTTCATCCGTGGGGCAAACGAATCCGGACATGCAACAGAAAAAATCTGCTTATATGATAAAACAATCGGCTTTTGCAAAGGCTGCCTTGCCTGTCTGAAATCTCATCGCTGTGTCATCCATGATGATGCAGATGATATCGCACAAAAAATGGGCAAGGCGGATGTTCTA
This sequence comes from Faecalicatena sp. Marseille-Q4148, assembly GCA_018228665.1. Lineage (NCBI taxonomy): Bacteria > Bacillati > Bacillota > Clostridia > Lachnospirales > Lachnospiraceae > Faecalicatena > Faecalicatena sp. Marseille-Q4148. The sequence goes on along the minus strand of CP073692.1, from coordinate 2,645,544 downwards.
GTATTTGCCACACCGATTTACTACTATGAGATGTGCGGTCAGATGAAAACGATGCTGGACCGAGCCAATCCGCTGTATGACTCTGACTATCAATTCCGAGAAGTTTATCTTCTTGCAGCCGCAGCCGAACCCGAAGAAAGCGCTATGGATGGGGCGGTAAAAGGACTCTCCGGCTGGATCGAATGCTTCCCGAATTCCAGACTCGCCGGAACCGTATTTGGAGGAGGTGCAGATGCTGTTGGTACAATCCAGGGAAATCCGGCGCTGAAACGGGCATATGAAATGGGGAAAGCAGTTTAAGAAGGATGTATATGAAGAAAACAACAACGAAAATGAAACTTGAAGTTGGAAACTATGTTTTTACAGCTGCTCTGGAGGAAAATTCTTCCGTAGATGCATTGAAAGAATTACTTGCAGCCGGTCCACTGACGCTTACTATGACTGACTATGCAGGAATGGAAAAGGGCGCTGATCTTGGAATGGTATTGCCGCAAAACAATGTGCAGATGAACACACAGGCAGGAGACATTATCCTATATCAAGGAAGAACCTTCGTAATCTATTATGATACCAATTCTTGGAGTCTGACACCAATCGGGAAGATCGAAAATGTGGACGCGGTCGCATTGCGACAGGCGCTTGGTACAGGAAATGTTTCCGTAACAATATCCATTGAATAAAAGGAGGATAAAACATGAATATATTGATATTAAATGGCAGCCCCAGACCAAATGGAAATACTGCAGCGATGGTGGCAGCGTTTTCCGATGGCGCAAAGCAAAGCGGTCATAGGGTAAACATTGTGAATGTTTGTCAGAAGAAAATCGCAGGGTGTCTTGCCTGTGAATACTGCCATACCAAGGGGAATGGTACTTGTATTCAGAAAGACGATATGCAGGAGGTTTATCCTCTCCTTGAGGAAGCAGAAATGATTGTACTTGCCTCTCCTATTTATTATCATAGCTTTTCAGGACAATTACAATGTACCATCAACCGTATTTACGCACTGGATAAACCAAAAAATCTAAAAAAAGCCGCACTAATCCTCAGCTCCGGCAGTGATCATGTATACTGTGGCGCCATCTATGAATATCAGAATTCTTTTCTGAATTATCTGAACCTAGAGGATATGGGAATTTTCTCCGCATATGACAAACAAAACAAGTCCGCTGAAAAACTAAATGAGCTTCGGGAATTTGGAAAAACACTAAAATAATGATGCTCTGTTGAATGAACTGAGCGTACCGTGAAAAGTGCTGCTGAAATAAAAGCACAGACAGAAAAACGGGCGGATTTCCCGCCCGCTTCAATTATATTCTTTATCAACTTTTTCTTAGTAAATGAATATTCATTTATTTCACTTCTGCCTTTTTATATATTAGATACAATACCGGAACAGTCACGATACAAAGTGTCAGATATAATGGTATTAGGAGTGTAAAGACTCCCATTACTTTTCCGCCGATTTCACACAAAAGAAACTCGTCGTGGTATGTGCATATCCTCAGCAGCATATCCGGGAAAAATGTTACGATACGTGTAAGAACCGGAATTCTTCCCAGAAACATCGGCGCACAGGATAATGCAAACGGAATCACAACCGCAATTACAGTAGAACGCGTCAACGCCGATACAGCCATCGTCAAAAAGATAATAAACATAACTCCAACATATCCACCGATTGTAACATAGAAATATTTTTGCAGGTAAGTCCAATTATACATACTCATCCAATTGCTTTCCCCAAGCTGTACCGGACAATCAGCCCCGCCGATGCCTAAAGCCCCCAGTATAATTACGGTAAAGAGAAGTAGCGATGCCCAGTATAAAACGGTCGTCATCAGAAAACCTGTGCTGATTTTAGATAAAATAGCTTTATTTCTTCCCAATTTACTGGAAAAGAATATGGCGTCCGCTTTCTGCGAATACTCATCTGAAAAAATCCCCGCTGCAAGTGTGCCGAGAATCACAACTAATAGCGTCATCAAAGTCGGAAGATACTGCGAATCTAAAAGTGCTTTCCATCCTTCTGCATATTCGTAATAAAAAGGTGTCTTGAGGTTCTCCCATTGGTTGATCAAGAACTCTTTTTCTTTTTCCGAAAAACTATCCTTTATCTCCTCTCTGGAAAGATATTCTTTCAGACTATCCACTCTTATCTGATAAATACCTGCCGCCTCCTCCGGTGATAAGCTGTCTGCACGGTAATAATCCCACTCATCGAATCCGGCAAATCCGTTATTTAACATCTCATGAATATCCCTAAGTCCCTGCTGCTTCACAGACGCTTCATCAAGATCAGGTGTTTCCGCAAGAATCTTTTTGTTTTCCTCTATTACCTGCCTTAATACATCCTCAGTCAACTCACCTTTCCATTCATTTTTTGCAGACTTAAGTTCTTTTGCAGCAGAAATTCCTCGAAGCACTTCTCCATTTTCTGTCGTATACGTCACATCTCTAAGAGTAAGAAGACTTCCCGCTAACAACATTGCCGCCAGAACAAAAAGTACGATCTTATTCACCGGCTTCACAAGAATTTTTCTAATTTCAAAATTCAGCATTGTTGTCACCTGCCTTTTCTCCAAAATAGTACAAGAATAAATCCTCCAGATTTGCCTCCACAAGCTCTGCATCCGCCATCGGTTTTTTCGCCGAAATAATCCGAAGTTCCACACCGTGAGCTTCCGACTTCATGTTAGAAATCTTATATTTCCTCATGTACTTTTCCACTTCGCTTTTATTTACATAGCACTTCCAAACAACCTCTTCCATCATTCCCAACAATTCATCTGCAGTACCGTTGTAAAGGATTTTTCCTTCTTTCATCAGCAATATTTCATTCGCAATATACTCAACATCTGAAACAATGTGCGTTGATAAGAGAACCAGCCGATTTTCAGCCAATTCACTAATCAGGTTTCGGAACCGGATACGCTCGTTTGGATCAAGTCCTGCTGTCGGCTCATCCAATATCAGTATTTTCGGATCATTTAACATTGCCTGTGCAATTCCCGCTCTTCGCAGCATACCTCCAGATAACTGTTTCATTTTCTTTCTTGCCGCCTTTTGAAGTCCTACTCCCACAATCAGTTCCTTAACTCTCTTTTTAGCTACCGCCGGACGAATCCCCTTGATGGATGCAATATACAGCAGATAATTTTCTATCGTAAAATCCGGGTAATAGCCAAAATCTTGCGGAAGGTACCCTAGAATTTCTCTGTATTTTTCATCGAGTTTTAAAATATCACGCCCATTACAGGTAATCTTTCCACTTGTAGGACGAAGCAACGTACAAAGCATACGCATAAGTGTTGTTTTTCCTGCACCATTTACACCCAGCAGACCATACACACCGCTTGTCATGGTGATGTTCAAATGGTCTACTGCGGTAAACTGTCCAAATTCTTTTGTAAGATTCGTAATCTTAAGTTCCATTTTTCATACTCCTCGCCAAATTATATCTGATCCTGAGAAACATTTGCGTCATAGTTGCGTTTCTCAACCGGATTGATATGAGTATACCAAAGGATTTTTATAATAGTTTATTATGTCCGCTAAAAATATGTTTTCTGTCCATAAGTAATATCAATAAAATAGTATAAAATTGATTATTAAAAAAACTCGCCTTTGGGATTAGTATCCAAAGACAAGTTTTTATTTTCAACATACATTTAATTCACTTCCTGCTTCTACAGTTGCTTTGCATCAAATGGCAACATTATTTTTACAATAAACTCTCCTTTTTCATTCACACACTCTAACGTTCCCTCATACTTCTTTACAACATCTGAAACGCTCTGTAATCCCCATCCATGAAACATTTTATTCTCTTTCGTAGTATTTGGAAGCATTTCAAATTTCTTCACATCGTTACACGAATTTACCACTTTAATGAACAGGAAATAATTTATCCGACGCATTGTAATATGAATCCACTTATTTTCCGGTAATTGCTCTGTTGCTTCAATCGCATTATCAATAATATTGGACAATATCGTGCATAAATCATTTGACGATATATTGCTGTTCTCAGGAAGTTCAACATTAATGTCTGATTCAATATGTAATTCCTGCATTCTCTGTAATTTACTATTTATCACTACATCAACTACATCTATACCTGTCCAAACCGTATTACACAACCTCAGAATAGGTTTGCTTATCTCTTTGATATATTCTTTTGCTTCCTCTACATGTTCATCATCCAATATATGATACAAGACATTCAAATGATTGTTCAAATCATGATACAATTTCGAATTATCTCTATAAATCTCATTAATAGAGTCATATTTTTCACTCAAAAGCTTCGTTCGCATTTCCAGAAAATTTACTTTGAATTGTTCTTTCTGACGCTCTGAAAAAAAATATACAATAAATATGATTAGAATCAAAACACAAATAGCCATAAACCAGATTAATGGCATCGTTCTATTAAATGCCATTCGCACGTCATTCACCATAAAAAAATGCCCGCAAAAGCCAATTATAGGTATTAGTATAGCTACATACCCAGAATTAATATTTACCGAAATCTTTCGTAAATATTTACGGAGGACAATATACGTCAATACCCATAAAGTTTTTACAACAATCATCAGTATTACTCTAATATCCCCCATCTCTTCCATTACTTTTGTTATAGTTTCCATACCACCATAAAAGCTTGCAGCTAACGTTATCACTAAAATGTCAAAAGAACTCAAACATATCAGGTAAAAACTTGCCACTACAAAAACAGAAATTTTTCGAACTTTATACAGAAAAATTCCCGTTACACTCAAGTATATCCATACTATCGTTAACGTCACATTAGAAACTAAAACAATATTGTTAAGCAGAACTGTTCCAATTGCCCCTATACTTGCAAAAAACAAATTCATATATGGAATCTCTATTCTTTTATCTTTTCCAAATAGTATCGCAAAAACCAAATACGCAACATAAAGCTCAATAAAAGTTCCTGCATATTCTATCATTTGATACACGAAACTCATATACGTGCCTCCCAATACGAATTAATCGCCTGTTTGACCTGTTCCATTTTAGCATGACTTGCCAATAAACGAACGCCATCCTTAAGTTCTACATAGTCATCTTTGATTTTCACAATATATTGTATATTTACAATCGTCCCTCGGTCAATAAACATAAAATCCTTAGAAGCCAACTCCTTCATAACATCAGCTAAACTCTTTCTTACTTTTGTTATGCTTCCATCAGTCAACGCTAAAACCGAATTTTTACCTTCTCTTTCTATATAAAGAATTTTCTGATGCAATATTCGTTCTACCCTGCTAGGCATATCGATACAATATACCTGATTTGATCTTCCCATAATTAATTTAAACGCATCCCGTATGGCATGTTCAAACTTTATATCCAAGGAATTTTTAGGTATATATCGGAAAATAGCTAATTCAAAAGCATCGATTGCATATTTGGTATACGAAGTGATAAAAATAATAATCACATCAGACAAGTATTTCTTCACATACTGAGCCAAATGCATCCCATCTATATTCGGCATCTCAATATCACTTAAGATTAAATCAAAATATTTCCCCTCTTGAATATCATACTGCAATGACTGGCTCTGCGTATATAAGGAAATATCAGCAACAATATTAATCTTTTTTAACACTGATAACATTTTTTCCTTCAAAATACTTACAGACTTTTCATCATCATCACATATAGCAATATAAAACATATCATTGTTCCTCCCCCTTACAGTACTTTGCACCTATGGTTCTTTTTGTTAATCTAATCTTACCTGCAAGATCATCTGAAGTGTAGGATGAATCTTCTATGTCAATTCTAAAATGGCGTCCATCAAACGTTATTCTTTTCTGCCTTGCAACAAATGAAAAGCCTCTGCCAAGTTCCAAAAGAAATTTCTGCAAATGTGTAATTAACGCTTGCTCTAAATCACTTTCATAAAAATCATCATTTGGTGTCAGTCCAAGAAATTCCAATACATATGGGTCACGGATAACATCTTCTGGTTTTTTTGCCGTCTCCAATGTCTGAATTTCTGCCGCAACCTGCTCTTTATTTTTACTGGATAATAATCTTTCGTAAAAGAAAGAATTTATCTGTCTTTCAAGCTGTCTGGTACTCCATTGTGATTTTACGGCTTCCTGCATATAAAATTCTCGTGCTTTATCATTTTCCACACGCATCAAAAGCCGATAATGAGTCCAACTTAATTCGCTACGCAGTGCGTAGCCATTTGGAAACGTCAAATAAAACTACCTCATATTTTTCAAATTGGCAACAGTAAATCCTTTTCCAAAATCTCGAGTCATTTGTTTCGATAATTCTTTCAATAAACCTGTCCCATACTCCGCCTTTTCATTACCGCCCTGTTCTTCAATGATTGATTTTCCTATATTCCAATATGCTTCAACCATTGCAAAATTAGCTGTTTGATAGACTTTATTTCTTGCTGTTATCAAGATGTTCTTTATCTCATCATAAAATTTTTGTTCCATAAAAACCTCCGCAAGACACCTAGTTTTATTTGTATAAATCCTTTCTCAATCGATTTACAAGTATATTAAATTGTTCCTCTCTTTTCTGGTGAATAAATTTATCTAATTCCTTGACAAGACCATCATCTTTTGAAATTAACTTCAACTTAGGAATTGCCATCTTCAAATCATTTATTGCATTATTTCTATTTTCATCATCTGATAGCTCTTGTATATTATACCTTGCAACTCCTAAAGAAAATTTCGCTTCGGCTGGAAAAAGTACAATTTGCGCAAATACAATTATAGATTCATATACTCTCTTTTTTCGTCAAAAATATACTTTTTCTTATCTTGCATTGGTTGAAAAATAAATGTGGACAATATCAACGTTATTACAGAAGAACCTAATATACTAATAATTATGGAAATTATATTATCTATACTCATTTGCAAACCTTCCTTGCTACAATTAAATCACCTCAAAATGCTTCAAAGCATCCTTTATCACTTCTGCTCTTTTAGCAATATTAGCAAGCGGTACTTTGCCCTCACCCTCGCCAAACTCGACTTTTACATTGATTACACTGTCAGTTTTTTGCGGGAAAGCATTACTACCGTTTCCACATGCACTGTCATTGGAAACATATCTACCGCCTGCACTCTCTCCAGCTGATATCCTTCCCCGCACAGATACTTCAGATCCCTTGCCAATGTCGCAGAGTCACAGCTCACATACACAATCCGTTCCGGCTTCATATCAACCATCGTTCGAAGCAGCGACTCTTCACAGCCTTTCCGCGGCGGATCTACTACGATCACATCGGCATGTGCTGTCTCGCCTTTATGCTCTCTTTCGTAAGATGCATAGTATTCCGGAAGCACTTCTTCTGCTTTACCTACATAGAATTCCGCATTTCCCATCTCGTTAAGTTTGGCATTTTTTCTGGCATCCTCTACAGCCTGCGGGACAATCTCAACGCCATATACCTGTTTTGCCTTCTGTGCAAGGAAGAGTGAGATTGTTCCGATTCCACAATAGAGATCCCACACGGTCTCGCCTCCGCTCAAGCCCGCATATTCCAGTGCATAACCATATAATTTTTCTGTCTGAACCGGATTGACCTGATAAAAAGAAAGCGGAGAGATCTGGTATTTTACATTGCCGATATAATCTGTGATATACGCCTGTCCTGCCAGCACCCGTATCTCTTTTCCCATAATGACATTTGTATTTTCCCGGTTTACACTGAGACTAATGCTTGTCATTCCGGAAATGGTCATAAGTTCTGCGACAAGTTCTTCTTCATGGGGAATCCTGTTTCCATTAACAACAAAGCAGACCATGATTTCTTTTGTTGTAAATCCATAGCGAATGAGTACATGACGAAATAGACCTCGCTGCGTTTGCTCATCATAGGCAGACAAGTGATATTTCTTCATAAATGCCAGAAGAATCTGAAGGATTTTCTCATTTTCTTCTACCCCAAGCATACAATCCAGATTAGAAATGATCTGATGCGTACGCCCTGCATAGAAACCGGCTACAGGATTTCCCTCTTTATCCTGTCCAATCGGGAACTGTGCTTTATTCCGGTAATGAAACGGATGCTCCATCCCGCAGATAGGCTCCATAAGCGTTTCAATTCGTTCCTCTGCAAATCCTCCCAGACGTATGAGATTGTTTTTTACTTTATTCTGCTTGAAGCGAAGCTGTTCTTCATAAGACATCGCCTGAATCTGGCATCCTCCACACTGTCTTGCCACCGGACAAGGAGGCGTAATGCGATTTGGGGACGGCGTAAGAATTTTCATTAATCTTGCATATCCATAATGTTTCTTTGCCTTCATAATTTTAACTTCAACCACATCTCCAATGACTGTATCTTTTACGAAAAGTGTATACCCGTCAATCTTTCCGATTCCTTCTCCTCCAACACCGATGTCTTCTATTGTAACTGTTACTATTTCATTTTTATTCATTGATTTTCCCCTGCTTCTTTCTAGTTCCTGTTCATATGTAACAGAAAAGGAACAAACCTTTCGCCTTGTTCCTTCTACTTTCCTTTTTAAATGCTCGTCTTTCTTAAATTCGATTCAAATAATCTGTTATAACCAAGCCAGTCATTTGTCTGCTTATCTTTAAATAATTCTTTCAATGTCTGGAATCTCGCATCGGTACAATCGGCATGATATAGCGCCAACGCCTCAGCCAACGCCGGCTTTTTCGGTGATCCATATTCCAGTTCACCGTGATGAGCCACAATGCAATGTTTTAATTCATTTGCCAGCGTCTCCGGAAATCCCGGAATGCTGCGCACAGCATCGCTTACCATTTCTACACCGATCACAATATGCCCGAGAAGCTGTCCTCCGTCTGTATAGTCATTTTCCGGAAATGCTGACAGCTCTTTTGTCTTACCGATATCATGATACAGGGCTGCCGCATACAACAGGTCTTTATTGAAGATGCTGTAGGAATGAACATAAAATTCACACATTTTCACAATACTGAGTGTATGTTCCAACAGTCCTCCCGAAAATCCATGATGAATACTCTTAGCTGCTGAATGTGCTTTAAATTTCTTGATAAATGCTTCATCTTTTACAAAGTAATATTCTACTGCCTGGCGCAGGTATGGATTTTCAATCTGCTTTACATAGCTTAGCAGCTCATTGTACATCACATCGACACTGTTCTCGCTTGTCGGCATATAATCAGCCGGATTATATTCTCCTTCTTCTGCTACTCTGAGCTGACGGATATTCAGCTGAAGGCTGCCATTATAACTGATGACATCACCAAATACTTCTACGAAGTCCATCTCATCATAATCTGCCACTCCCTGAGAATTCGGATCCCAGATTTTTCCGTCCAGCATACCTGTCTTATCCTGCAGATTCAGTGTATCATATGGTTTGCCGTTTCGTGTTTCTGCAGAACGTTTTGATTTACATAAATAAATATTTCTAATGGTTTCTCCTTCATGGAGTGTATTAATATAGCGCATAGTTTTTCCTCTTCCTGTCTTTATTCTTTACTTGCAACTGTCACTTCATATGTAATATCTACATACCCGTCTGCTCCAGCCCGCTTCACACCAATGCGGATTTTTGCATCCGTTCTATAAGTTAAAATCTTTGTTTTGTAACTTGCCAATGTCTGGATCTCATCTCCGTCAACAGATACAATGATATCGCCGCTTTGAATTCCCGACTGCATTGCCGGCGAATCTGCTTCTACTTCCTTAACATAAACTCCCATTGGAATCTGTTTTTTCTCCTGAACAGCTTTCGGAATGTCTTCTCCATGGATTCCTACATAAGGTACGCCGCTGCCATTGAGCAAAAGCTCTATCTGTGATTTAATCTCTGAGATTGGATAGGCAATCAAATTACTTCGGCTCGTTTCATCAGCCGCCCGGCATGTGATTCCCACAAATTCGCCATTCACATTAAAAAGAATTGCCGAACTGTTTTCATTCGCTCCGATATCGCTCTCAAGAATTCGGCACATCCCATCTGCTTTACATATCTGGGACTGTGTGGAACTGACTACTCCATAAGCCAGTCCGTCTTTCGTGCCAAATGGTCTTCCGAGGGCAATCAGCCCATCCCCTCTTCCAAGCAGATTGGAGTTACCATAAACAGCAAAATTCGTATACGTCCAAACAGTATCTGACAGCAATGTCTTGCTGATTCCAACCACTGCCAGTCCGAGATTATCATCTTTTTTCTTTAACACTGCCTCATATTCTTTGTCATCCGGAAGCGTCACTGCAATCGTCTCTTCTGAATTTCCAAACAAGATCCCTTCTGTCAAAACAAGTATTTCTCTTCCATTATCTGCCAGTACAATACCTGCTGCCGCCTGGTAAGACTCATCCAGCCATTCGTCTCCTGCCGGACGTACGGTTACCTGAGCTACAGCTTTTGACGCTGTGCGGGAAACATCATACACAGCCCGGTTCAATTCCCGTACATTGTTAATATCAAGGACTGCTGTCTTATCTTCCTGCTCTTCTTCCTCTTGATTCTGCGGATTCTCTTCTTCATCATCCGGAGGCACAACTACTTTTTGGGGACTATTCTCGAATCTCTTTTCTGCCCATGGTTTTAGTCCGTAAAAAGCTATACAGGCACAAATTCCAAAAAGAATCCCTGCCCCTGCGATCAGACATGCCTTCTGCCATAAATGTTTCCAGTTAAATGGTTTGTCTTTAATTTTCTCTTTCAGAAAGGAATATTCATTTTTGTTCTCCATAGGCTATTACTCCTTTTCGACTCTTTTTATAGTATACATGATTGCAAATAAATGTTCAATACGGACATAATATTTCTGCTTTCCTTTCCGCGTCAAATAAGGTAGAATGTACTCAGGTGAGGAAATATGAATAAAAAAACATTAACAAAACTAGAATATTTTAAAATTATTGATATGCTGACAGAACTTGCCTCCTCCCCGGGCGGCAAGACACTGTGCCGTGAACTTTTACCGATGACAGATCTGGAAGAAATCCGGACTGCCCAGGAACAGACGGCAGCTGCATTTACAAGAATTATACGCAAAGGACGCATCTCTTTTGGCGGATGCACAATGATCGAAGATTCACTGAAACGTCTTGAAATCGGCGCTGCACTTGGATGCGGCGAATTGCTGCGGATCGGCAGACTCCTTGAGACCGCCAAACGTGCCAAATCTCTTGGCCGGCGGGATACTGTTGATGATGCGGCAGACTGCCTTGATATTTATTTCGAGAAGCTGGAACCTTTGACACCGCTTGCCATGTCGATTTCTTCCTGCATCATTGATGAAGATGAAATCAGCGATGATGCAAGCAGCACGCTGAAACAAATCCGAAGAAATATTAACCGGGTCAATGATAAGATTCATTCTACCCTCGTGCACCTTGTGAACGGTTCTATGAAGTCCTATCTTCAGGATAGTCTGATCACAATGCGTGGAGATCGTTACTGTATCCCGGTCAAAGCTGAATACAGAAGCCAGGTAAGCGGTATGATTCACGATCAGTCTTCTACAGGTTCTACTCTTTTTATCGAACCAATGGCTGTTGTCAACTTAAATAATGACTTAAAGGAACTCTATATAAAAGAGCAGGAAGAAATTGCTGTCATCCTGGCACGTCTCTCAGAAGAGGCTGGCGGATATGTGGAGGAACTGCGTCTTAACTATCGGATTTTGACTGACCTGGATTTTATTTTTGCCAGAGGGCAGCTTGCTGTTAATATGAATGCAAGCCTTCCTATTTTCAATGAAGAAGGACGTATTCATATCCGCGAAGGACGTCATCCGCTGCTTGATAAGAAAAAGGTTGTACCGATTACTGTGCGGCTTGGAGAAGATTTCGATCTTCTGATTGTTACCGGACCAAATACCGGCGGAAAAACAGTTTCCCTAAAGACAGTCGGATTATTTACACTAATGGGACAGTCAGGACTTCACATTCCGGCGCTGGCACGTTCTGAGCTTGCACTTTTTCATCAGATTTATGCAGACATTGGAGATGAACAAAGTATTGAGCAAAGTCTCAGTACATTTTCTTCCCATATGACAAATATCGTTTCCTTTTTGGGGGATGTGGATGAGCAGTCACTTGTTCTCTTTGATGAGCTGGGAGCCGGAACAGATCCGACAGAAGGAGCCGCATTGGCAACTGCAATTCTTTCCTATCTGCACAACCGGGGCATCCGCACAATGGCCACAACTCATTACAGCGAACTGAAAGTATACGCGCTTTCTACCCCTGGTGTAGAAAATGCCTGCTGTGAATTTGACGTTGCTACCCTTCGCCCAACCTATCATTTATTGATCGGTGTTCCGGGAAAGAGTAATGCCTTTGCAATTTCCAGCAGACTCGGTCTTCCTGACTATATTATCGAAGACGCCAGAAAACATTTGACAGAACAGGATGAATCTTTTGAAGATCTCCTGACGAATCTGGAAGACAGCCGCCGTACGATTGAGAAAGAACAGCAGGAAATTAACACCTACAAACGCGAAATCGAATCTCTGAAAATGCAGATGCAGACGAAACAAAAGAAACTGGACGAACAGCGCGAACGGATTCTGCGGGAGGCAAACGAAAAAGCCTCTGCTATTCTTCGGGAAGCGAAAGAAGTTGCAGATGAAACGATGAAGAATTTCCGCAAATTCGGCAAAGAGAATATTTCTGCGGCTGAAATGGAACGGGAGCGGGAACGTCTGCGCCAGAAGATTTCCAAAACGCAGTCGCCGCTTGCTATGAAAAAAGCAGCGCCTGCAAAGAAACATAAGCCGGAAGATTTCCGTCTGGGAGAAACTGTGAAAGTACTTAGCATGAATCTGACCGGAACGGTAAGCTCAAAACCTGACGCCAAAGGCAATCTCTTTGTCCAGATGGGAATTCTCCGTTCACAAGTTAATATCAGTGACCTGGAAATTATCGAAGACCAGAATGCATATCAGCCAAAAAAGAAATCCCATACTTCTACCGGTAAAGTAAAGATGGGCAAATCACTTTCTGTAAGACCGGAAATCAACCTTCTTGGGAAAACTGTTGACGAAGCTATTGCTGAACTTGACAAATATCTGGATGATGCCTACCTGGCTCACATTAATCCGGTCCGCATCGTACACGGCAAAGGAACCGGCGCGCTCAGATCCGGCGTACACCAGTATCTGAAACGCCAGAAACATGTAAAATCTTACCGGCTCGGCGCTTTTGGCGAAGGAGATGCCGGTGTTACCATTGTAGAATTTAAGCAGTAATTTTATAACACACTAGGAGGCAATTCATGGTAAACAAACAAAAAATTCTGATTGTGGACGATGATGAGAACATCGCCGAATTGATTTCTCTTTATCTGACAAAAGAATGTTTCGATACAAAAATGGTATATGACGGCGAAGATGCCCTTGTGGCATTCGATACCTACAAGCCGAATCTTGTTCTTTTGGATCTGATGCTGCCGGGCATCGACGGCTATCAAGTCTGTCGTGAGATCCGAAGCCGTTCTTCTGTACCAATCATCATGCTTTCCGCCAAAGGCGAAGTATTTGATAAGGTACTTGGACTCGAACTCGGTGCTGATGATTATATTATTAAACCATTCGATCCAAAGGAAATGGTTGCCCGCGTCCGAGCTGTACTTCGGCGCTATCAGCCGGCAAAGACCGAGATTCCAGAAGCAGATAAGGGCAAATGCGTTACTTATCCCGGGATTGAGATTAATCTCACAAACTACTCCGTTTATGTGGATGATAAAAATGTAGAAATGCCGCCAAAGGAACTGGAACTGCTCTACTTCCTTGCAGCTTCACCGAACCAGGTATTCACAAGGGAACAGCTTCTTGATCAGATCTGGGGCTATGAATATATCGGCGATACCCGAACGGTAGATGTTCACATCAAACGTCTTCGCGAAAAAATCAAAGATCATCCTACCTGGAAACTCAGTACCGTCTGGGGAATTGGCTACAAATTTGAGGTGAAATAAATGCGAAGTACCCTCTATTTAAAATTTGTCATCGTGTATATTATATTGGGATTTCTTACATTTTTTACAGTAGCGACACTGAACTCTGAGCTATTTGAACAATACCTTTTAAAAGAAGAATCCTCAAGACTCCACCGTCAGGCCGTTCTGTTGGCTGACGATTATCTCGTCAACTATTTTACAGATGACCTGACGCTGTATGATGTTCGCGTTCAGTTGGATGCCATGTCAGATTATATGGATGCTTCCGCATGGTTTGTTGATCCACAGGGTACTCTCCTGACATCATCATCTTACGAAAAAGCACCCTTGCCCCCACAGCAGATCAGAGACTTTGATCCGGCTGAATGCGGCAGCAGTTCTTACCTCCTGGGGAACTATCATGATTATTTCAGAGAATCTGTTATCACCGTGATTTCTCCTGTAACGCAGGGGTTTTCCACAAAAGGATATATTATTTTCCACAGTCCGGAATCTCTTGTCCTGAATATGAAGAATCATCTGATGCGCTATGTCTATATTACAGCGCTTGTAATTTATCTTCTGTCCTTTATCGTTCTTCTTGCAATACGGTTTCTTATTTATGAACCGCTTCGTATGATTGCAGAAGCCGCCAGACAATATGCTTCCGGAAATCTGGAGTACGATATCCCAATTACAACTCAGGACGAAATGGGATACTTATCTGCATCCCTTAATTATATGTCCAAGCAGCTCAAGGATGTGGAAGATTACCAAAAGAAATTTATTGCCAACGTTTCTCATGACTTTCGTTCCCCGCTAACATCCATTAAAGGCTATGTAGAAGCTATTGCAGATGGAACAATCCCTCCTGAACTTCAGGATAAATATTTAAAAATAATTTTATTTGAGACAGAACGTCTTACCGATCTGACGAAAGATCTTTTGACACTAAATGAATTTGACCGCAAAGAACTTCTTCTGGACAAAACTTCCTTTGATATTCATGAGGTAATCAAGACAACTGCCGAATCCTTTGAAGGGCGCTGTACAGAAAAAAAGATTGAAATCGAACTGCTCTTTGTCTCCCGCACCCTTTCTGTAACGGCTGACCGGAGCAAAATTCAGCAAGTTCTCTACAATCTTCTCGACAATGCTATCAAATTCAGTTCTCCGGAATCTATGATTACGATTGAAACAACAGAAAAGGGCGACAAAGTATTTGTCTCTGTCAAAGACCGCGGGATTGGAATTCCAAAAGAAAATATCCCAAAAGTGTGGGATCGTTTCTACAAATCAGATCTCTCGCGCGGCAAAGACAAAAAAGGCACAGGGCTCGGTCTCGCCATTGTCAAAGAAATCATTCAGGCCCATGGCGAGAATATCAATATCATCAGTACAGAGGGCGTAGGTACGGAATTTATCTTTTCTCTCACAAAATAAAACGGCATTTCTCAGAGTTTGTCTCTGTTTGAAATGCCGTTTCCTTTTCTTTTAATATAACATATTCTGGATACTTTTCTCCTCCAGATTATCCTTCGTTACCCATACATAGCTGCTGTCCACAGATGCTTCATTGGCTTCTCCGAGGATTGCTCTTGCTGCCGCAACTACAGTAGCATATCCCATCCCAAATGGATTCTGAAGAATCAGTCCATCTATTTTACCATCTTTCAGCGCAGTGATCAGTTTTTTACTTCCGTCAAATCCAATAATCTTCAAATCCTCTAAACCGAGTTCTTCTTTCGCCTGCAGAAGCAGTTCTGTCGTCTCCTCATTGCCGGCAGCACAGCCTGCCAAATCCGGATTCTTTTCTAAAATATATTTTACCATCTCCAGATCTGTCATTGGTTCTTCTGCAGCATCCGGTAAGTTTTCTTTCTCTGTTGTCTGTTCCTCTGTATCATCAGTTCCATTCGTATTTCCATTGACTGTTTCAGACACTGCTTCCTTACTTTCTGTTTCTTTGTTCTCTTCCTTCTTTGCTGCTTCCTGCTCTGCTTTTGCAATTTCCTTACTTCTCTCTTCGAGCTCATCTTCCCGATAAATATCAGCAATTTCTACTTCCGGATAACTTTCTTTTAAAGCTTCTACCATCCCTGTTTCACGCTCTTTCGATGAAGTAGACTTTGAGTCTTTCATAAACAATGCTACTTTTCCACTGCTATTAACCGCATCACCAAGCTTACTTCCTGCTGTTCTTCCTGCTTCCCGGTTATCTGTCCCAATCATAGAGACAACACCCTGATAATCTTTTCCCGAGTCAAACATAACAATCGGAATCTCATTATCTGCCACAAGATCAAACTGTACCTCAGACATATCTGCATCAATAATCGAAATTCCAATTGCAGACGGATTCCGCGATAATTCTTCATCAAGAATATTTACCTGCTGATCCACATCTTCATCCCCTGCAGGGCCGCTGTAAACAACCTTTACCTTATCTTCGCCCTTGTATCCCATCATCTTATTAATGTCTGCTGCCGCCTGTTTTGCGCCCTTTTCTACACTCTTCCAGAATTCGCCGCGGTCTGATTTACCGATTATTGAAATATAAGTTCCCGGTTCCAGTCTTAAATTGCTGATACTTCCGTAAGCGGTCGGCTTAAGCGCATCCAATTTCGGCTGATATTCCTGTTCTTCGTATTTTCCTATCTGCACTTTCTCCGTATCATCTGCTGCGCAGGCTGAGCAAAATATCGCTGCACACAAAATGCCGGATAACAGTTTCCATTTATGTTTCATGATCGTTTCCTCATTTTTCAAAAAATTACTATGTTCTTGACTTTAATACTATACACCAAATGTAACGCAAGTGCATAAAATTTTTCTTAAATTTTTCATAATTTATTATTTTATTAAGTACACGAAAGATTTACCTTGTATATTTTTTCATTTTGTATTAAAATGAAGCCATAAAATGTAAAGGAGGATACATACTATGGCACACGTAATTAGTGATGAATGTGTAAGCTGCGGAGCTTGCGAAGCAGAATGCCCAGTAGGAGCTATCAGCCAGGGCGCTGACCATTATGAAATCGATGCAGACGCTTGTGTAGACTGTGGTGCTTGTGCAGCACAGTGTCCTACAGGAGCTATCTCAGCTCAATAAGCCTACCATATACCATAAGGCGTCTTTCAGGACGTCAGCCGTATGTTGGCATCATAAAAATAGCGATATAGCATTTGAATATGTTATATCGCTATTTTTCTTTGTACAGATAAGCATTGTTAGACAGTTCCAAAGACTCTTCTCAGTCTGCGCACTGCTGCCGGTTTTGATGCTTCTTTTCGCATGGACTGCTGTTGACGTATGAGATGATCCAGCTTTTGAAAACGTTCTTCTTCCTGCCGTTCTTTTGTCTGCATCAGATAATCCATTTCCTTCATTACCTTTTCACTGACTGCCCGGCTTAACACTTCTTCCAGAATTTCATTATTTTCATTCATGGCATCCCGTACTACTTTTCCGAATAACTGCTGTATCTGTTCCGCATGCTCGTCCAATACTCCGACTAAAACTTCTTCTCTGGCATCAACTGAAATTTCCTGTTTCACATTCTTATTTGTATTTTCCGGTCTTTTTTCTCTCTCTTGTAATTCCTGCTTCGCTTTTAAAATTTCCGGGAGTATTTCTTTTAATTCTTTCAGCATTAAGCCCTGTGTTTTCAGCTCCTTAATGCATTGAAATAATCGTATATTTTCTTCTGTGTAATAGCGGTGTCCCATCGCGGTCCTTTCTATCGGAATCTCCAATTCCTCCTCCCAGTAACGCAGCACATGTGCTTCTACATCCACACGCTTTGCTGCCTCTGAAATCATATAATGGACTTCACCCATACTACATTCCCCCTTATAGTGATTCAGGCTTGTGATACAGCTGGTTAATATCTGTCAGATATTCCTCTTTCACATCACAAGAACAAAAAAATGCTTATGTACAGGTATTATCATACCATAACATAAGCATCTTCAACCAAAGTTTCGTCCGTCAAATTATGACAGAAATACTTCTGTTCTATTCTTCTCTCCGCTGAAGATTAGCGAATTTTGTATAATTCGGCAGCCATGCCAGATTTACAGTACCAATCGGACCATTTCTTTGTTTCGCAATAATTACTTCTGCCTCATTCGGGTGTTCGGTATCTTTATTATAATATTCATCCCGGTAGAGAAACATAACAACGTCTGCATCCTGCTCGATTGCTCCAGACTCTCGAAGATCTGACAGCATCGGTCTGTGATCCGGTCTTTGCTCTACTGCACGGCTCAACTGCGATAACGCGATCACCGGCACATTCAGTTCTCTTGCAACACCTTTCAATGATCTTGAAATCTCCGAGATCTCCTGTTGGCGGGATTCACTTCTTCCACCGACTCTTCCCGACATCAACTGCAGATAGTCGATGATAATCACAGAAAGATCATGTTCCAACTTATACTTTCGGCACTTAGATCGAAGTTCTGAAATAGAAATTCCCGGTGTATCATCAATGATCAAGTTCGATCTGCCTATTGTTCCCGCACTCTCGATCAGCTTTTCCCAATCGGAGTCCTTTAAATTTCCAGTTCTGAGCGCCTGAGAATCTACTTGAGATTCCAGTGCAAATAAACGGTTAACTAACTGCTCTTTCGACATTTCAAGACTGAAAATTGCAACGGTCTTATTTACCTTAAATGCCATATACTGTGCCAAATTCAACACAAAAGCTGTTTTCCCCATAGATGGTCGCGCAGCTAAAAGAATCAAATCCGATGGCTGCAGTCCTGATAGCTTATAATCAAGATCAATAAAGCCTGTAGGAATTCCCGTTACAGTCCCTTTATTCTTAGAAGCCTTCTCAATCCTCTCAAGTGTATTTAATACAACTTGCTGGATCGGAACAAAATCACCTGTATTCCGCTTCTGAACAAGTTCAAATACCTTCTTTTCCGTCTGTTCAAGCACAGCCTCCAGCGGCTCTTTCGCCAGATAACATGTATTGGCAATTTCCTCGTTCAACTTAATCAGCTTACGAAATGTTGCTTTCTCAGCAACAATCTCTGCATAATACTTTACATTAGCCGATGTCGGCACTGCCGTAATCAGGTCTCTCACAAATTCCAGACTGCTGACCTCCGGAGGAACATCTTTCTCTTTCAGCCGTTCTTGAAGCGTAACCAGATCTACCGGCTTCCCTTCATTAAACAACTCAATAATCGTGTCAAAAATAACACCATACGTTACCTGATAGAAATCTTCTCCACAGATAATCTCGCTCGCAGCCACGATTGCCTCGCGATCCATCAGCATCGCTCCGACTACAGACTGTTCTGCCTCGATACTGTGTGGAAGTACTCGTTTAATGAGCGCCTCATCCATTCTATCGTTCCTCCTAGGCTTCTGTTACAATCACTTTCAGCTTTGCTGTCACTTTAGCATGAAGTTTTACCGGAACTTCATGTGTTCCAAGCGTTTTGATCGCTTCTTTTAACTGAATCTTCTTTTTGTCGATTTCATATCCCATCTGCTCTTTTACAGCTGCTGCAATTTCTTTGCTTGATACAGAACCAAATGTCTTACCGCCCTCTCCGGTCTTAATCGCAAGCTTCACACTTCCTGCCTCGATATTCTTTCCAAGCTCCTGGGCTGCTTCTAGCTGTTCTTTTGCAATCTTCGCTTCATTTGATTTCTGAAGTTTCAGATCATTCAGATTTTTATTATTTGCTTCCAGTCCGAGTTTCTTCGGTAAGATAAAGTTTCTTGCGTATCCGTCATTTACATTAACAATCTCGCCTTTTTTCCCTAATGATTTTACGTCTTCTAATAAAATTACTTTCATTCTATAAATCTCCTTTTTCTATCATTTCATCAATTGTCATCTTCAGCTGCGTTACCGCTTCGCTGAGTCTTGTATGCGGGAACTGCGCCCCTGCAATATTCAAATGACCGCCTCCTCCGAGCCGTTCCATAATTACCTGGACATTCACCTCATCAATGGAACGGGCACTCAGATAAATCTTTCCATTATACTCAGTAAATACAAATGATGCTTTGATTCCGGCAATATTCAAAAGCTCGTTTGCCGCCTGTGCTCCCACGATCGTAGGACTGTCCAGATTCGTATTTGTTCCGATCGCAATCGCATAAACATCTCTGTACACTTCCGTTGACCGGACGATTTCTGCCTTCGCGCGATAGCTCTCCATGTCATCTCTGAATAATTTCCGAATATAAGTAATGTCTGCGCCTGCTCTTCTTAAAAACGCTGCCGCCTCAAATGTCCTTACCCCTGTCTTATTCATAAAATTATTCGTATCGATCATAATGCCGGCATACATGCTGTTCGCTTCCATTCTTGTAAGATCTACATCATCTACAATGTACTGCAGAATCTCTGCCACCATCTCACAGGCTGAAGAAGCATACGGTTCAATATAAGAGAGCACCGCATTCTCAATAATTCTGTCTCCCCTTCTATGATGATCCAATACAACGATTGTCTGTGCAAGTCTTAATAATTCTTCACACTCTGTCATCTCCGGTTTGTTTGTATCTACTACGACTGCCATTGTGCTTCCGTCCACAAACCTTCTGATCTCATCTGACGTAATAAATAAATCATCCGGATACGCTGAATTATTGGAGAAGAACTCATAAAGCGGACGCACTGACATTGTGATATCATTCAATACAATGTGAGCTTTCTTTCCAAGATTTGTTACCGCCCGATAAATACCGATAGCCGCACCAAAAGAGTCCACATCCGCAATCTTATGTCCCATCACAATTACTTTTTCTTTCGCCATAATAAACTCACGGAGCGCTTCTGCTTTCACGCGGGCTTTTACACGCGTATTTTTACTTGTCTGCTCACGCTTACCGCCATAATATGTGATGCCGTCGGAATCTTTCACAACCGCCTGATCTCCGCCTCTTGCAAGAGCAAGGTCGATAGATACGCGGGCATTATTATAGCTCTGAATATAAGTACTGCTGTTCAATCCCATACCAATACTTAATGTAGCCGGAACCTCATTGCCTACATTAACATTTTTCACATCTTCCATAATAGAAAAATGATCTTCCTTCATCTGTTCAAGCCCACTCTTCTTCAGAACAATAAAATACTTATCTTTCTCAAGCTTCTTTACAATTCCATCCACATTAGCCATATACTGGTTAATCTTACGGTCAATGAGCGCAAGAAGAAGTGACTGCCTTACCTCTTCGACACTCTCCATAACCTCATCAAAATTGTCAATATAAACAAGACCTGCGATCATCTTCTGCTCTTCAATTAAATCCCTGTATTTGTTGATCTCTGTCACATCTTTTAAATGCAGCGCAATAAAATAATCCTTGTGCTCCGGAAGTTCAACAACCTGCTCCGTCTCTGTAAAACCTTCTACAGAAACACGACACAGCTCTGCAATATAATCTCTGTCATTAAATGTCACTGCAAGCTCTTTCTTCTCATTGTCCGACTTAGGAAATACACCTTTATTCAATTCCTTAATATATTCCCTCATATACGAATCCTTACGCTTATATGGGCCTAGAATCTCCTCAAACTCCGAGTTCATCCAGATCAGTTTCCCATCATCAAGCAAAATCGCATACGGGACTGCCAGCTCTTTCAAAAGCCTGTTCTGCACAACACCGTATTGAGCCGCAAACTCAATCATATCTGTCAGAATCAGCGAGCGGTTATACAAGTACATAATACCGACGATCGCAGCATAGATCACAACAAAAACAGCCATCAGCCCTCCTGCCTTCCGATCCAGCCGGAAGATCCAGAAATTCATCGCGATCAGCAGTATCGTCATAAAAGCCGGCCACTGCATATACAGACGGAGCTGTCCTTTTAAACGAACTTTTTTATTCATATTACTACCTCTGGTTCATAATGTATTTTTTCTTCATGATATATTTGATTATTATATCACTTTTCCCTATATTTGAATAGTAGTTACCGGAAAAAGAGCTGAATTGAATCTCCACAAAGAAGCTCCCGCCTCCGGAACTTTCCGGCTGCGGGAGCTTCGTTATTATTATTTTTTATTCTTCATAACCATTTGGATTCTGTGACTGCCATCTCCAGGAATCTTCACACATCTCATCCAATCCGCGCTGTGCTTCCCAGCCCAGTTCTCTTTTGGCTTTGGAAGGATCTGCATAGCAAGTTGCAATATCGCCTTCACGGCGAGGTTTAATCTCATATGGAATCTCATGTCCACATGCTTTCTCCATTGCTTTTACCATCTGAAGAACAGAATATCCGTTTCCTGTTCCCAAGTTGTAGATGGAAACACCTTCTTTCGCTTCTAATTTCTTAATTGCCTTCACATGACCAAGTGCAAGGTCAACTACATGGATATAGTCTCTTACACCTGTTCCATCCGGAGTATCGTAATCATCTCCGAACACTCCAAGACATTTCAGTTTTCCTACTGCAACCTGTGTAATATACGGCATCAGATTGTTTGGAATTCCTTTTGGATTCTCTCCGATCTTACCGCTCTTATGTGCTCCGATTGGGTTAAAGTAACGAAGTAACACAACATTCCACTCAGCGTCTGCTGTATGAAGATCCGTCAGGATCTGTTCCAGCATAGACTTTGTCCATCCATATGGATTTGTACATACGCCTTTCGGACATTCTTCTGTAATCGGAATAAATGCCGGATCACCGTATACTGTTGCAGAAGAACTAAATACGATATTCTTTACGCCATGATTGCGCATAACATCACAGAGGATCAATGTACCTGTAATATTGTTATGGTAATATTCTAAAGGCTTCTGAACAGATTCTCCAACTGCTTTCAAACCTGCGAAATGGATTACAGATTCTACTTTTTCTGCTGCAAAGATTTTCTCAAGTGCATCTCTGTCAAGCAGATCTGCTTCGTAGAATTTTACAGTCTTTCCTGTAATCTCTTCTACTCTTTTTAAAGATTCTTCGCAAGAGTTGCATAAGTTATCAACTACAACAACTTCATATCCCTCGTTTAAAAGTTCGATACATGTGTGGCTTCCGATATAACCTGCACCGCCTGTTACTAAAATTGCCATTGGTTTTTCCTCCTTTAAATAAACAACTTATTTGCTGTATTTTTTAATAATTTCCTGCATTGTATCCCATTTTGCTTCCATATCTTCTACCAGTTTAAACTGTGTACGGCAACGGTCTAAGTTATGGTGTTCTCTGTGGATCTTGAAGTAATGATCTCCCTCCAGGTAATCTGTTAGGAATCTCATACCACATTCAAATGTCATTACTTTAGCGCCCATTGGCATCATTTCGATTTCCTTCTCTGTCAACTTTCCGCCGCATCCTTCGATATATCCTTTTGCGTAGAGATCGAATAAATCCATGTCACAGGATACTTTACTTAAATCCTGCTCATCCTCCGCTGCAGTGCTTGCACCAAAGCGAATAGAATCACCGAAGTCATTCATTGCAAGTCCCGGCATAACAGTATCAAGGTCGATCACACAGATACCTTTACCTGTCTTATTGTCGATCATAATATTGTTCAGTTTTGTATCATTATGTGTAACACGAAGCGGAAGTTCTCCCTTAGCAAGCATATCGCCGAATACGTTTGCAACATCTTCATGTGCAAGAACAAAGTTAATTTCATCCTGAACAGAAGCTGCACGTCCGCAAACATCTGCTTCTACTGCTTTTTTGAATACTTCAAAACGCGCTTTTGTATCATGGAAGCCTTTGATTGTCTCATGGAGTGTATCTGCCGGATAATCAGCCAAAAGTCTCTGGAAATTACCGAAAGAAACTGCGCTCTGATAGAAATCGTCCGGTTTCTCTACCTGATCATAACTTGTTGCATCTGTGATGAATTTGTAGCTTCTCCAGTAATCACCACAGGAGTCAACAAAATACGGCTTCTCGTCTACTGTAGGAATAATATTTAATGTTTCTCTTTCCGGATCACCATGATTCTCGATGATTCTTTCTCTCAGGTAAGAAGTTACATTTAAAATGTTCTCCATCAATTCCACTGGTTTTGTGAAGATATCTTTGTTCATTCTCTGAAGAATTACTTTTACTTCACCTTTTTCCGGCACATCAAATGTTAATAAAAATGTATCATTAATATGTCCGCTTCCATACGGCTGTTCTCCTGTCAGAACACCTTCAAATTTAAAATGCGCGATTGCTTCGTCTCTCTGTCCTCTTGTAACTTTTTCCATTTTTCCTATTCCTCCCAGAGTCTTTCAGGATAAAGACCTTCTTCTTTTAATTTTTTAATTGCTGCAACAACAACCGGTTTGTCTTCTTTGTATGTCACTCCATACCATTTATCTGCTGAAGTAAGAACAGAAACCGTTGCGCGTTCCTCTCCAAGCAGATCACTTACAACTGATGGAAGGAAATATTCGCATTTCATCGGATTCTCTTTCAGACCTTTTTCAAGGAATGCCGGGAATCCTTCTTTAATTTCATCCAGAATACTTCTTGTGAATCCCCACATATTCATAGAAACAACTGTCTCACCCGGAACTTCTGTCCATGTAGCGCCGTCATCTTCTGTAAATGCAATGCCGCCGTTTCTCTTCTCAATTCTTGTTCTCTCTTCAATCTTAACAAGCTCGCCTGCTTCATTCATCGTACAAATGCCGCGTGCCACATGTCCATTATCCGTTACTGTATTTTCAAGTTTGTATCCTACCATAGTATAGCGGTATTTCTCATCGTCTTCATGTGTAGAAAGGTAATCGTAAATCTGTTTAAAAGCTTCTGATCCATAGTAATCATCTGCGTTAATTACTGCAAATGGTCCGTCTACCACATCAATCGCACTTAATACTGCATGTGCTGTTCCCCACGGTTTTACACGTCCTTCCGGAACTTCAAATCCTTCCGGAATATTAGCCATATCCTGGTATGCATAGGAAACATCCATCAGCTTCTCCATACGTTTTCCTACTGCTTCTTTGAAATTATCCTCATCCTGTTTCTTAATAATGAAAACAACTTTCTCAAATCCTGCTCTTTTTGCATCAAAGATTGAGAAATCCATAATGATATGTCCCTGCTCATCAATCGGATCAATCTGTTTCAGTCCACCATAACGGCTGCCCATTCCTGCTGCCATGATTACTAATACTGGTTTTTTCATCTTTTATTCCTCCTAAAATCCTTTCTTGATTTTTCTTTTTTCAGTCAATCAGTCTTAAATCTGTTATCTTTATGGTATTACAATTGATATGAAATGTATTTGTATTATCAGTTTTTAGTTTTGTACTATCTGCATTTTTCTTTTGCTTTTCTTCTTAAAAGCGTGTATACTGATACTAGTATTTTAGAAAGCGCAGAAAGGAGCAGATGCATGGGTTATCAATCTGTAACTCTGGACGAGACAATTCATATTGATGCAATCTACACGATCCACTATTTTGAATATATGAATACATTTGCCTTTACAGGAGAACGGCATGATTTCTGGGAATTCTGTTATGCAGACAAGGGAGAAGTCGGCATTACCGTAGAAAACAACTATACCGTCATCAAGAAAGGGGATATCGTGTTCCATGAACCGAATGAATTCCACAATGTTACTGCAACCGGCGCTTCCGCACCAAATCTTGTGGTCATCTCTTTTCGCTGCAGCAGCCCTGCCATGGATTTTTTCCGCAAAAAACTTCTGCATATCGATGAGATTGAGCGGACTCTTCTCGCTAATATCATCGTTGAAGCCAGAAATTGTTTTGAGGGCCGGCTTGATGATCCTTACCAGACCGTCATGAAGAAATGCTCCTCACCGCTTCTTGGCTCAGAACAGCTAATCCGAATCTACCTTGAACAGTTTTTACTGCATATTTCCAGGCGATACTTGAATGGTCCGGTCATCACAAGTCAGATTCCGAAGGCAACAAAGAGCCGCAGTGATAACGAGATCTTCCATCATGTTGTTGATTATCTGGAAAAGCATCTAAACACTCATGTGACAATCGAGCAGATCTGCCGAGACACTCTGATCGGACGCTCCCAGCTCCAGAAGATCTTTAAGGAACGCAGCGGTCTTGGCATCATCGAGTACTTCTCACATATGAAAATTGACGCTGCCAAAGAAATGATTCGCATGAACCATCTGAATTTTACACAAATTTCCGAGAAGCTTGGTTATACTTCCATACACTATTTTTCACGGCAGTTTAAAAAAATCACCGGAATGACGCCTTCTGAATATGCATCCTCGATCAAGGCGCTGTCAAATGGATCTTTTGAGGCATAATACGGAATCATCTGCCGATATAATTTCCTATTCCATAACTAAAATACAGGAAAGAAGCTGTTCAAACGACTTCCTTCCTGTATAAAAATGATCTTATTTCTGCTCTTTTCTAACGGATATCATACGCTGTCAGAAGCTGTAACTTTTCCAGATCTTCTTTCCGGATCTGATATAATTCTCCGTTCTTTGTAATATCGGATTTTCTAATCTCAATAATCTTTTCTTCTCCCTTTGAAAGATCGAAGCAATTATCGCTTGCAACAAAGTCAAATTCTTCCGCATCAACGAAAACATATTTTGCATAATTCTCTGTGTGGAAAGAAAGTTCATATCTGTCTTCCAATTCTTTTACAGAATATGTAAGCTCCGGATTCTGAAAGCCAAAATGTTTTGACCGACAGAACAGCAATGTGTTTCTGCTGATCTCCTCGTCTCCGCGATATAAGATGTACTCTAAATACTGTGTTCTCAGCTCTTTCTTCTGTTCCAGAACTTTGCTGTAGTCAGCAGCTGCACATTCTGTTGCAGACAATTCTACTGCGTTACATTCTGCACTGTGTTCTTCCAGAATAGTTCCTTTATGATTCCGAAGTCTCCAGACGATTTTTGCCGAAACATCTTCTCTTGTCTCATTGCAGACTACAAATCTCACATGACCTTTTTCTTCCAGTGCACAAAGCAGCAGCGGCGCATAGAATTTCTTCGCATAGTAGTGCAAAGGTTTCCAACGATGATAATAATCAAGACTTGACCAGCTTGCAACCGGCCAACAGTCATTCACCTGCCAGTATAAAGAACCCATGCATCGTCCGCGATTGCTTCTCCAATGCTCTACTCCGTACCGGATCGCTTCCGCCTGAAGGATCTGAGACACATAGAGCAATGTCGAAAATTTTGACGGATATAAGAAGTTTGCTGACAGATAATATAAAATCAGTCCATTTGCCCCACCATTTTTCTGATGGTTCTCCATAACAGGAGAGAAAATATTTTTATCTTTCTCTTCTGCAAAACTGTTGATCGTCTTCATAGACGGGAAGGACTGAAATCCAAATTCTGAACAGAATCTAAAATAATATTTCCGGTATTCTGTGAAATGCTTCAGTCTGTGCCATACTTCCCAGTAATGTACGTCTCCTCTGTTCTGATCATTCGGGTCATCAAAGCTTCCACCTGAGGACGGTGATGCCAGCCAGTAAAATCTATCCGGATCAATTTCTTTTACTGTATTTGGCAGAATCCACTCAAATAATTTGAGATAATCTGCTTTGTCTGACAGTTTATTTCCAAATCCCATATCCCAGCCGGACCAGCCCCACTCCAGCTCATTATTTCCACACCACAGTGCAATGCTGGCATGATGACGTAGTCTCCTTACGTTGTCTCTTGTCTCTGCAATGACATTCTGTACAAAATCATCGTGAAGTCGGTACACTCCGCACGCAAAGAGAAGATCCTGCCATACGATCAGTCCGTATTCATCACAGAGATCATAGAAATAATCTTCACAGAAATACCCGCCGCCCCACACACGAATACAGTTGTAGTTGGCTTTTACACACTGCTCAATCAGCTTTCTGGAGCGCTCCTTGCTGCACCGCGGATATATACTGTCCTCCGGAATATAGTTTGCTCCCATCGCAAATATAGACACACCGTTCACACAGAATTCAAAGCTTTCTCCCCACTGATCCTTTTCCTTACGCACAGTCAGCGTCCGAAGACCGATTCTCTTTTTCTGTTCTTCCAGAAGAACATCTCCGCATCTTAACACGAACTTCACTTCGTATAACGGCTGCTCTCCAAAACCGTTGCACCACCATAATTCCGGTTTCTCTACCACGATGTCATAGGAGCCTGTTTCCTTAGCCTGACCGCCAATATTGCCTACGACTGTTCCATCCGGCGCTGTCACTGAAATTTCCAGTTCAACATCTTTAGCCGGAACAAATTTTTCCACATCAATATCGAACTGAAGTGTCACCGATTCCTCTTCATGTCTCTGTCGAATATAAATATCGGAGATTTTTGCATCCTCATAGGAAACGATGCTGATCGCTCTCCAGATTCCCATATCTGGAAGCTTCGGCCCCCAGTCCCATCCATATGTCGAATGTGCTTTCCGCACGAGACTGAAGCCATCTACTGTATCCGATGTCGTATAATAAGGTTCCTTTGTATGCTGGCTAAGCGCATATTCAATATTAGAATGGAAATAAATCCTAATATGATTTTCTCCCTCTGTCAGCAAAGCTTTCACATCAAATTCATATGTACGGTGCATATCATTGACAAACATGACTTTTTGATCATTGATATAAATATCTGCCGCCGTATCGATTCCCTCGCATCTTAACAGCACCTGATCTTCATTTAACATCTCATCACTTACCAGGAACGTATTAGTAAACTCATAATCCTTCTTCAGCACTTCATACGTTTCCCATTCATTTTCCCCATAATAAGAATCTGCAATCACATGGTTTTCATATAATACTGCTGCAACTGTAGCCGGCACGTCTGAATAAAAGCATTCCTTCTGATCGACGCATCGAATACACCAGTTTTGATTCAAATCTATTTTCTTCATAGCACACCTCTTATCCTTTGACAGCTCCTGATGTCATGCCTTCAATAATTCTCTTATTCATTATCACATAAATAATAATGATTGGCAACATTGCCATAATCAGTCCTGCCATCTGAACTGTATAGTCTTTGGAATATTGCCCATTAAAGTTCAAAAGCCCAAGCGAGATTGTTTTTAACTCATCACTTTTGATCAAAACTAAAGAGAACGGGAACTCATTCCATCCGTCCAGGAAACTTAAAATTCCGATCGTTGTTAATGTAGGTTTACAGACTGGAAAAACAATTTTGAACATCGTATTGAAGAAATTACTTCCGTCAATATATGCTGCTTCTTCTAACTCTTTCGGAATCGTTCTAATAAAGCCTTCCATCAGGAAAATCGCAAACGGAAGTCCAAGCGCCACATAAGGAATGATTAAGGTTAATCTGTTATCAAATAATCCAAAGTTTTTGTACTGGATAAATACAGGCACTAAAAGTGCGTGAACTGGAACGAGCATTCCAAATAAGAATGTCATATAAATGATCTTTCGTCCACGGAACTGATAGCGCGCAATAAAATATGCCACAATAAATGCGAAGAAAATGATCAGTGCTGCGGAAACAACGGCATTAAACAAACTGTTCAAAGAATACAGACCGATATTTCCCATTTTAAAGGCTTTCACATAATTCTCCCAATGAATTTCTGTTGGCAGAGCCAGAATATTTCTGTTAAACTCCGGGTTTGATTTTACTGAAGAATAAAGCATCCAGATGATCGGATAAATACAAGTAATAGAAAAACACATTACAAGCACATTGATCAAAATACTTTTTATTTTTCTAAATCCACATTTTGTCTTTCCCATGTCAGGTTAATCCTCCTTTCTCGCAAATAAAAGTCTTGTAATTCCAACAAGAATAAGGCTGATAATAAGAATTGCAATTGATATCGCACTTCCGTATCCGATTTCATTCATAGCAAATGAGCGCTTATATGCATACAACGCCATTACCATAGAGCTGTTTCCCGGACCACCATTTGTCATAACCTGAATATGTGAAAAAACTTTCATATTTCCTGAAATACACATCATAAGAGATGCCATCAATGTCGGCTTGATTAATGGAAGTGTAATGTAAAACAACTTCTTCCATCCTACTGCCCCATCAATCTCCGCAACTTCAAAAACTTCATTATCTACATTTGCAATTCCAGAACTGATAATTACCATATACAGTCCAATAAATTGCCAGATCAACGGCGCAATCAAAGAATACAGCACTCGCTTCGGATCGTCCAGATATGGGAAGATCAGATTCTCAAGCCCCACAGCTTTCAAAATCGCATTTAAAAATCCATAATCTTTATTGTACATCAACGTCCACACAAAGCCTACAACAACTGCAGAAAGCAGTACCGGGAAAAAGATAACTGTTCTGTGGAACGTTTTAAATTTTAACACTCTTGATGTCATGAGTGTGGCTAATATCAGCGCAACTCCGATCTGTCCAATCACACTGATCACAACAATAATCAAGTTATTTTTCAGCGCAAGCCAAAATACTTCATCGTGAAGTAGCGTTTCATAATTTCCGAGTCCTATAAATTCCTTCGGTCCCCCTGACCATTCATAAAAGCTATATCGAAATGCCCCTACGATCGGCATTAAAATAGCAAATACAAACCAAATAATAATTGGTGCCAACATTAAAACAAAATATTTCTTTTGGGGATACATCAATTTATTGGTATGCACAACGATTCCCTCCTTATAAAGTAAACGGGAATTTTAATCTGCATCAAAATTCCCGCCTACACAATTTCACTTATTTCAGTGCTTTCTCATATTCTGCCTGAACTCTCTCTGCAATCTCCTCTGGTTCTACCTGACCAATTAATAATTCCTGAAGACTTGTATTTAATACGTCTACAAGTGATGGTGGGAAGTGAAGGTCAATAACTGTGTACTGATCTGTATTTTCAAATACTTCATAATAATTCATCTGAAGCTCTTCCAGCTTTGACTCATCATATCCTTCTGTTTTGACACTTGGCACTTTTCCCATCTCATACATTGTATTTGCTGTATCTTCACAGAAATATTCTTTATACCATTCTGCAATTAAATCATATTTTTTCTGATCTTCTTTTACTTTCGCATTGACGGAAACTGCCCAGCCACCACCTTCATAATAGTCAATATCTCCTTCGCGTTTCGCTACCGGAATCTCTGTAATTTTTGTTGCATCGATCACATCCTGAGGTGCGTCGGACAAAATAGAGCCGACTGCCCAATATCCATCCATGAGCATTGCCGCTTTTTTCTCAAAATACGGAACTCTCGCTTCTGTGTAATCAATACTGTTTACATCTGAGTTAAATGCTTCTAATTCTACCCATTCTTTCATAACGTTTAATGCTTCAATGAAATCCGGGTTATTGAAATCAGCAGATCCGTCGTATTTCAACAAATCCTGAATCCATTCTTCTCCGCAAATTCTGCTCATCAGTAAGCTGAAGATACATGACTCTGCCGGCCAGTTTGCAACATTTCCTAAAGAAATCGGTGTATAGCCTTTCTCTTTAATTTTCACGATCGCATCATTAAATTCATCTAAGTTTTCAGGGAACTTGTCGATACCACATTCTTTAAAAATCTCTTCATTATAGTAGAGAAGACCTGTCAGTCCGCCGCCGTCAATAGAAAGACCATAAATGGAATCATCCTTTTTAAAGGCAGAATATGCATTCTCCTGTAATGTATCGGCCCACTCAGGATCATCCTTCAGCATATCGTCCAGACTCAATACGACTCCGTTGTTTACCCAGTTTGATGTCCACGAACCTTTCATATCGAAAATATCCGGAAGCTCATCTCCTGTAGCAAGAATCTGTGCCTTTTCTTGATAAGCATCGTGCGGAACATATTCCATATCAAGCTCTACTTCCGGATGATCCTCAAGAAAACGATCCCATGATTCATACCATGTTTTTACGATCGGATCCACATCAGACTGATCTTCATTTGCTGTCGTAATTGCTGAAATTACAATTTTGCCGTCTTTATTTTCTTCTTCTTTTTTACCACTTGAACATCCAACAAGTGACGCTACCATTGTAGCTGCAAGACCGGCAGCTACTAGTCTTTTCATTTCCATCTCTTTTCCTCCTTACTTTACTTTTCTTGTAACTCGTTTCTATAATGTTATTATACCGTTTACTTTCACACAAAAATATCATTGCTTTTCATTTAATATCTCCCTCTTTCATACTCTTTTCTATGCTAAGTTTTATCCGATATCAGCCTTTTCTACAATCTATCTGTACTTTTTATAGACTCCTGTTTCTTCCTTGACTTTCATATATACCCAATTATAATTTAAAATAAGTAAAAAGAAATGAGTGGTAAATAAATGAAAAAACGGTTTTTTAGCTTACAATACAAATTTTTCTTATATTTTTTATTACTGTCTGTCGTGCCAACTGTCTTGACAGGCTTCTTCTCCTATTATCGTTCCTCCAGAGTCATCATTGATAAAGCAAAAGCGATCAATGCTCAAAAGCTTGAATCAGTTGCTTCCAATATGAATTCAATTATGTCTCATGTCAATGAAGTATCACATTTAATTATACAAAGCGATGATGTGAAAGATTATCTGAGTGGGCATAGTACAAAAGATGCTTCTGAAGTCCTTGCTTTTCTTTCACCATTTGTTGGATATAATAATGCAATTTCAACCATTCGTATGGAAGGGATCAATGGCAAAGAGCTTGTTCTTGGAAATGTACGAACTTCTCCCTCTTTGTCAGAAGACTATAAACGCAGAGCAGATGAATTGAACGGGTATTATTTCTGGGATGTGCACCAGTTATCCGGAGTCGGAGCAAGTTTTCATCCTGTCAAAATTTTCGCACAGACGCGCCAATTCAGAAACATGTTCTCTCTTTCTGAACAGATTGGCTACATTTCCATTGAAGTTTTAGAAGATGCGATTACTGATACTTACAGTCAGCATTTATCTTCTCCAAACAGCATTTTTCTCATTATAAATGAATCCGGAGAAATTATACACTCTAACCGGACAGAGTATGAAGGAATACGAGTAAGCTTATCAAATCTGGAACAGGCTCAGCTAAACCCAACTGAAGAGCTTTCTCTTTATGACTCCTATGTCATCAGTACCCAGTCATTAAGCAATACCGACTGGAAAATTGTCGATCTGACACCAAGTGCAGAAATCTTAAAGGACAATCAGATTATCTTAAAAGTTATTTTATCCATTGTGATCTGCAATGTCGTTATCTGTATCTTGCTTGCAATATATATTTCCCATAAGCAGCTTGCACCGCTCCGCACACTGTGCCACCTGCTTAATGATGCCGGAAATAAAAATTTTAATGAATACTCCGGCACGCCTTCCAATGATGAGATCGGTATTCTTACAGAAGAGTTTAATAAAATGTCAAATCAACTGGAAGTATTACTGAACAAAGTCTATGCCGCCCAGCTGAAGCAAAGCGAAGCAGAATTTCAGGCGTTACAGTCACAAATCAACCCTCATTTTCTGTATAATACATTAGACACGATATACTGGGTATGCAGACTTGGACATACCTCAGACGCCTCAGAGCTTGTAAAAGCACTCAGCGATATGTTCCGATTAAGTTTAAGCAAGGGGGAAGGACTGATTCCTCTCCGCGATGAAATTCAACACTTAATGAGTTATCTGACGATCCAGAAAAAACGCTGCAAAACTTCTGTGGATATCCGAATCGATATCGATGATAATCCGGAGCTTCTCAATGCAAAGGTAATCAAACTGATTTTACAGCCTCTCGTTGAAAATGCGTTCATACATGGACTTCCTGATAATACAAAAGAAAGCCTTTTAAAGATTTCTATCAAACTGGAAGACAATACGATCATCTATATCATTCAGGATAATGGCGTCGGCATTAATCCTGAATTTGTAAAAGAATTAAACTCAAATACCCACAATTCCGGTTTCGGAATACATAATGTAAATG
The DNA here is from genome assembly GCA_018228665.1 of Faecalicatena sp. Marseille-Q4148. NCBI lineage: Bacteria > Bacillati > Bacillota > Clostridia > Lachnospirales > Lachnospiraceae > Faecalicatena > Faecalicatena sp. Marseille-Q4148. The sequence continues at coordinate 2,611,752 of CP073692.1, read as the reverse complement.
AACGTATCAAGCTTTTATTTGGTTCTTCTTACGGTATTCACATATCAAGTCATCTAAATGAAGGAACTACAATTTATGTAAGACAACCGCTACAACATTCTGATAAAGAAAAAGGAGAAACTGCTCATGATGAAATTATTAGTCGTAGATGATGAATTTTTTGTTAGAAAGGGAATTATTGAATCAATCGAATGGTCCAAATATGATATCGAAATATGTGGAGAAGCTTCTAATGGCATGGAAGCACTTCCACTTGTAGAACAACTTCACCCTGATTGTGTCCTTACCGACTTAAAGATGGGCAAAATGGATGGACTTGAATTTATCGAAAGAGCTAAACAGATTGACAGTAACATCGTATTCGTAATCTTATCTGGCTATGACGATTTTGAAGATGCGAGAAAAGCAATCTCTCTCGGTGTTTCTGAGTACTTGTTAAAGCCACTCGGCGCCGATGAACTGATCAATATCATATTAAAAATAAAAAAACAATTTGACAGTACCTCTTCCCTTTACGCTGCAAATAATCCTTCCCTGCAAAATAGTATTATGCTTTCATGGAACACTCCGCAAAATACAACCTTTTCCATGGATCATTCCTTTTTCCGCGTATTTACTTTCCGGGCAGAACATTGGCCTACACACACTCTGCTCCCTTTAAATGAGATTTCAAATATTGTTGAAGAATATCTGTCGTTGGCCGGGATCAGCCATATTGTAAAATCCTATCACTATAATTTATTCATGGTAATGTTAAACTACAAAGACTCGGTCAAAGACTGTACGGAATTTCTTAATTGTTTTTCAGAATTTCTTCACACGAAAAATAATCTTGAAATTATTATCGGATGCGGCAGTGAATATTTCGGCTACCACAATATTGCTCAATCTTATAATGAAGCCTTTGCCGCTCTTGCGTTTCATTATTGCCAGCTTTCGGATCCTATTGTTTACTCTGATAGTGTTCCTCATATTTTACTGCGAAAATATATGTGCAATCCGACGCAGCAGAATTTAAAACGTGAGATAAATTTTTTCTCTGACATAAATGAGTTATCTGCGGAACAATATTTTTCAAAATTATATTTGCTTTTCCAAAAATTCTCAACTCACAAAATTTCTCTGGAAGAAGCAAAAACATTGTTTTTGAGAATTTGTATTACAAATCTGAACAAACTGAATCTTCCTGCACATGCTATTGTCCAGCGCATTAATTTGTACAGTCTTTTTGATATTGAACATTGCGAGACTTACGAGCAGCTAAAAGCAGACATGACAGATTTCTTTTATAAAATGGCAGACTCCCATTCTGTCTCGTATGATATCAATAATTATCAGCATATCATCAGCCTTGTCATGCAATATGTGTACAGCCATTATGGTGAAGATATTTCTCTGAGCCTGCTTTCATCAAAAGTTCATCTGACCCCTAACTATCTCAGTAAAATTTTTAAAGATACTGTAGGTATCAATTTTAAAGAATGGCTGACACAATACCGCATTACAAAATCTCAGGAGCTTCTCCGAGAATCTTCTCACAAAGTCTATGAAATCTGTTCTATGGTAGGTTTCAATGACTATAAACATTTCTCGTCCGTATTTAAAAAATATGTCGGATGCAGTGCAAAGGAATACAGAACGTCCCATCTGCAGTCAGATTTTTCTGAAAATCAAAATGAGAGGGCGCCGCACTAGGCTGTCCCTCGCTGAATTAATTCTTCTATTTCTTCTCTCTCAGGCATGGAATAAAGCGCCCCTTTTCTTGTTGTAACAAGTGCTGCTGCCGCATTGGCAAAGATAAGCATCTCCTTAAGCTTCTTCTTATCCAGTCCTTCTATGCCGTATTTCAACACATAGTGAAGCATACTTCCGCAAAAGGTATCTCCCGCTCCCGTTGTCTCAATACTGTTGCAGCGAAATCCCGGCTGTTCCACCACATCCCCTTTATAAAACGCTTTGCTTCCATCTTTTCCCAAAGTCAGACACGCCAGTGTGATATTCGGATATTCTGAAAGAATCTCTCTCATTCCTTCATCAAGCTTCTCTTTCCCTGTGACAAACTGTACTTCGTTGTCTGAAATTTTTAAAATATCACAGTGCGCCAACCCGTAACGGATCTGCTCCTTTGCCTTCCCAATATCTTCCCACAGAGGCTCTCTTAGATTCGGATCAAAAGATCGAAGCAGGTGATTCTGCTCCGCGATCTTAATCGCCTTTTCTGTCGCTTTTCTTACATGTTCATGAGTCATAGACAATGTTCCAAAATGAAATATCTTTGCCTCTTTTACAAACTCCTCTTCTACCTCATCTTCTGCCAGGCAGACATCTGCTCCCGGATTTCGATAGAACGAAAAATCTCTGTCACCATTTTCCAGCTTATGCACAAAAGCCAGCGTCGTATGTGCCAAAGGATCCAGACAGACCTTCGAGCTGTCAATCCCTACAGAACTGATAGCATCTCTAAGCATAAATCCGAACTCATCTTCTCCGACTTTTCCGATAAATGCCGTTCTTCGCCCCACCTTCTGCAGCATCGACAGTACATTGCACGGCGCTCCTCCCGGATTCGCCTCAAAGAGCTCGTTTCCCTGCTCACTTTTTCCCGACGGTATAAAATCGATCAGCAATTCCCCTAATGCAATCACATCATATTTTTTACTATTCATATTTTGCCTCCGGATATTCATTACATAACAAGCGGTAAGGAGCCTCATCTTCTTCAATCGCAGGGAAGCGTCCTACATTTTCATAAAAACGATTATCTGTATTGTCATCATTACACATCGATACTTCCCCGATCAGAATGTCTCCTGTGCCTTCTTTTACATCAAAATCATGGTACTGATGCGGCCATAACGTAATACTTTCTCCCGGTTTTAATTCCACTCCGGTTCCCGCACTCACATAATAAGAGCGTCCATCGGAATTTACGAGAACATCGCTGTCGTCAAAGCTTCCGTCTCCTTTATCATTATAAAGATGAATGATCAATGTGCCGCCGCCCCGATTAATGATATCTTCTGATTTCTTCCAGTGGAAATGCATTGGCGAATGCTGTCCTTCCTTTAACATCAACAGCTTCTCTGCATACACTTTTTTGTACTTTGGATTATTCTGATTCCCGTTACGAATCGTAACAAGTGCAAATCCTACCTTATCAAAGTCTCCAAGTCCGTAATCTGTAATATCCCATCCAAGCATATTATCCCGGATCTCATCATATTCTTCTGATTTGGTCTCCCATTCTTCCGGACTCCAGGAACAGAATGGCGGAAGTTCAAATCCATGTTCCTTTGCAAGCTTTTCCATATCCCTTATGCACTGATTAATCTTTGAGCGTTTCACTCTTCGTCAACTCCTTTTTCCTATTAAATACAGCTTTTACTAAAATTCAGTATAACAAAAAGTCATTTATTCCACAAGAAGCCTGCAGATTTCTCATAAAAACACCGTATATTCTATATATTTTTACGATACTAATTCATCATCTTATCCTGTTCTTCATATCTTACCGCATTCTTAACGAATAAATATTTTTCCGTTCCTTGATAGGGAAAACAAAAAAGAAGCGCCGTTTCATAAATGATCACTCATCTATGTTACAACGCTTCCTTCATCTCATTTACTGTCTATACTCTCAGAATTAGTCCTGAACGTATGGCATTAAAGCGATATGTCTTGCTCTCTTGATTGCTACTGTAAGAGCTCTCTGATGTTTTGCACAGTTTCCTGTGATTCTTCTCGGAAGGATTTTTCCTCTCTCAGAAACATATTTCTTTAATTTTGCTACATCTTTATAATCGATTTCGTTATTCTCTTTACCACAGAATACGCAAACTTTTTTTCTTCTGCGTCCGCCTCTTCTCTTCATTGGAGAATCTGGTCTGTTACCTTTTTCGTAAGCCATTGCTTTTTACCTCCTGTTAAACTCCGGACCTCTGTCCGCCTATCGCTAATTGAATGGTAATTCTTCATCAATTCCGTCTGGAATATTCATGAAGCCGTCCCCTGCGTCAATGCTCGGTGCCGGTGATGGTGCTGGCGCCGCACTGCGGTAGCCGGCGTTCTGTTCACTTGCTGCCTTGCTTTCTGCAAATTCCTGCTCCTCAACAACAACTTCTGTTGTGTAAACTTTCACTCCATCACGGTTTGTATAACTTCCAGTCTGAATACGTCCTGAAACAACAACACGCATTCCCTGGCGGAAATATCTCTCTGTAAACTCAGCAGACTTTCCAAATACAACGCATGGAATAAAATCAGCAGTTGCTTCTCCGTCTCTCTTAAAACGACGGTCAACAGCTAATGTATATCTGGCAATTGCCAGTGAGCTCTCACCCTGTGAATATCTTACTTCCGGATCTCTTGTAAGGCGTCCCATCAAAATTACTTTATTCATATATATTCCTCTTTTCTTTATGCTTCCTGTTTAACGCATAAATATCTGATAACGCCGTCCATAATACGCATTCTTGATTCAAGTTCTGCCGGAACAGTTGTATCAGCTTCGAAGTGGAAGAAATAGTAATATCCTTCTCTCATTTTCTGAATCTCGTAAGCTAATCTCTTCTTACCCCATTCATCCACGTCTGTTAAATTACCGTTAAAGCGCTCGATTAAAGCTTTCACTTTTTCTACAACGTTTGCTCTTTCTTCTTCTTCGAGTTTCGCGCTAACAATAACAGCTAATTCGTATTTGCTCATTTTGCTTTACCTCCTTATGGTCTCTGGCTCCCGTACCAAAGCGGGAACAAGGATTATAATAATATATCACAATTGCTGATTCTATCATAAATTCCTTTTGATTTCAAGACTTTTTTCTAATATCTTTTACATTTTTCTCTACATTTTTTCTTGAGATCATAATTTGATGCCCGCACCCGGTACATTTCAGACGAAAGTCTGCACCCACTCTGAGAATTTCCCATTCAAAACTTCCACAAGGATGCTTTTTCTTTAATTTTACAATATCTCCGACCTCAAACTTGTATTCCATCTGTCTACCTCCATTTTGCTTTCATCTTTTTCAGGTCTGCTGCATTTTCTTCCTAATTTTCTTCCTATTCCTGAATCTCTACGCCATGTACAACAAACCGCTCATCATCTCTTTCATTCGTACAAGTTGACAGTGTCACTGTCTTTGCTGTGGCATCTACTGCCACCCCGGTATCATAGGCAGATCCCTGTTTTACTTTTGTAATATAATTTGCAAATTCTTCCGGTGAAGCAAAATTCAGCTGATAATTCTCTGCCGTATCTTTAATAACTCCTGCTGCGAAGATTTCATACTTATGTGCCGTTCCATCCGGCGTATAAATATGGAAGTAACGATTCTTTTCCCAGAAAGCCTGATCTTTGTATTTCAAAAGCTTTGCAAACATAGCACCATTATTCATGTGGTGACCGTAAATGATTGTATTATAATCTGAAAAATCTTCATGGTTTCTTGCATCAATAAAAAGCGCGCCCAGTTTATTATCATTGGCTTCAAATGTTTTTGTAAGGTATGTCTCATTATTCATACAGTGTACAACCGGATAATTTATCTCTTCCGGATTCTCAAACCGGATCCACGCCGCCGTATCTCCATTAATTTGTTTCAGCGCATCAAAATCTACCCGGAAGACATCTTCCTGTGTTTCAGGATCTTTCTCCGTCTGAATAGCTATCTGCTGTACGTTCTCGTACTCTTTATCTCCTTCACTGTATTCAGAATAAATCTGAAATAACTGAAAAGCAGAATATATAAACACGCAAACAGCAATTACAAGCACTATATTGCTGAGTATCGAACCGACGCTTCTGCGTTTCTTCTGCTCTCGCCGACCGCGTCTTCCCTCTTGACGCTGTTTTCCTGTTCTTGCCGGTGTCTTCTGTGGTTTCGATACCTTTCTGCGTCTTCTGCCCCCATGTTCTTCTTCTAATCGATCAAAAATATCATCATCATAGTCATCATATTCTTCTTCATACTCTTCATCGTATTCTTCATCGTACTCATCATCATAATCCATTATTTCATCATCATACGGTTCTTCATATTTATGTTTTTTTCTCATGCGATCTGTCCCTTCTTAAATTCATACTCGCTGTTCCGAAGTTCTCTTTACAAAAACTCCTGCAATTACTATCAGTGTACAAGGTAACCATAAGAGCCGTCAAGTCTATTTTACTTTCTCCGCTTATGGCAAAACTTCAAAGGTTCCATAGAGATTCAACTTTCCATATCCCCACTCCGGATTCGGATACTGGCGTCCGGTACTGCGCCCTGCTGCCCGGATAAAATAATTCTTAATGCTTTTTCCATTCAGAAACGGAGAATTCCCTTTTACTGCCGCCCATTCGAGCAAAAGCGCTGCCGCCCCTGCTGTCTGCGCTGCTGCCAGACTCGTTCCGGACCTCTTCACAAATTTTCCACCGGGCAGGATACTGGTCACTTCCACCCCCGGCGCGGCAAAATCCGGTTTAATTTTACCATCTGACAAATATCCCCTTCCCGCCTCCACATAAAGGCTCTCATTTCGATAATCATATGCCGTCACAGTCATAACCGCCTCTGAATCTCCCGGACTTGTTACCGTATTAGCCGGTGATGATTCAAGAAAATATGTCTCATTGCTAAGCACCCCTCTTGGCGGAAGCCACATATGAAATCCCGCCTGATAAATTGCATTGCTAAAAATACGAAACCTCCAGATTCCTTCTGCAGGCTCAATCATTCTTAAAAAGATCAATGTGCTTCCCGACTGACGTTCCAGCCTTACATAAGTTGCCTGAATCCTTGTATTTGAAAAAATAAACCGAATATCCTGAACCTCTCCGCCGCGACTTGTGAGAACATCTGCTTCCTCCCCAAATGGTGTCTGAATCTGCATAGAATAAAAATTCGGTGCATTTCCCCAGAATTCCATTACAAATCCCGGTTCTCCTGCACCGACACGAGTTTCAACAACCATTTCTTGTTCTCCATCCTCTATCATACCGCCAAAATGATGGCGCATATTTCCCTCATTCCCCGCTGCGACAGATACTGCTCTTTGCTTATACCGACTCACACTGTCAAGATACTGATTCAAAGGTCCTTCTCCAATATGAGCGCCAAGATTCGTTCCAAGTCCAATGCAGATGGAAAGCGGCATATTCATCTTTCTTGCACGGTTGATCGCATACTGCACAGCAAACATGATATCATTTTCCTGATAGGCATCTATTCCCTCGGGAACGAGATAAAATTCCCGCAAATATTCTTTCATCTGCTTTAGCTTCACAATAATCAGCGATGCTTCCGGCGCTGCACCAAGAAAATCCTGTGCTGCATTTCCGCTGCCGACCGCAATCCCCGCCAGAAAAGTTCCATGCCCATTCACATCTACAGACGGCACCACTTTCTTTGGATCATCACTTCCTAACGCCTCATCAATTTCTTTTCCGGTAAACTCCCTGCCATAAGGAACCGTTCTTCCATTCCTTGCCGCATCACTTTCCTCATCCCATTCAGTAGGAATCGATTGATCCCACAAATAAGCAATTCTGCTCTTTCCCACTGCATCTATGAATGCTTTATTTTCATAATCAATTCCGGAATCAATAATGGCAACCGCCGTTCCCTTTCCTTTCAGATTGAGATATGGCTGATTCTGTACTCTCAGGATTCCTGAAGCATTCAAAGCTTCTGTATCCATAGGCACATAGTATTTGGGAACCGCTCCATAATTATAATCTGCAATGCTGATTTCTCCGATCGATTCCCGCGAAATATACACAACTGCATATATTTCATCTATAATTTCAAAAAAATCATTAGATGTATATTCCCGCTCTCCATGGGTATTCTGACTGTACTGAAAAATAAAGTCTGCGTATGCTTCATTTTGTGCCGGTAAAACTGCCATTGCCTCACCTTAATCTATGCCGTTGTTATATCTATATGCATCAAATGCTTTGGATAGACAATTTTTCATACTGTTTCTGCCAATCCGGCTGCATGCTAATTCACTAATCCCTCTGGAACTTTTCTTGAAATGCCTTCTGCACAACTTCCGGAACAAATTTTGATGTATCCCTTCCATAAGAAGCAACTTCCTTCACAACTGTCGAGCTTAAAAAAGAATACTCCAGGCTGGTTGTGAAAAACATTGTATCAATATTGCTGTCCAGACTGTGATTTGTCTGGGCAATCTGCATTTCACTTTCAAAATCGGTAACCGCCCGAAGTCCTCGGATAATAAGACGTGCCCCATTCTCCCGCGCAAAATCAATTGTCATTCCGTCAAACATCTTTACCGTTACATTCGGATATTCTTTCGTTGCCTCCTTCAGCATAGCTACCCGCTCTTCCAATGTAAAAAGCGGAGATTTCTTAGCTTTATTTACAATCACCCCGATAATCAATTCATCCACTACTTTTGCTGCTCTCTGAATAATGTCAAGATGTCCGAATGTTACCGGATCAAAACTTCCAGGATATACTGCTTTCATCACATTTCCTCCGTCTACTGTCTATTTCATTTTCATTTCCTTTTTCTTTGTTTCTTACATAGCAAAACCTGCAAATACTGATGCTCCCACAACAGTCATTAGTCCTGCCACCGCAATTGCAAGCCCGCTCATAGCTCCCTCAACTTCTCCCAGTTCAATCGCCTTCGCTGTGCCAAGTGCGTGAGAAGATGTTCCGATTGCCAAGCCCACAGCAATCGGTTCTGTAATATGAAACATTTTGCAGATTGCTTCTGCAAATACATTTCCGAGAATTCCCGTAATAATAATAACTGCCACCGTAATCGTCACAATTCCGCCAAGCTCTTCTGAAATTCCCATTCCGATCGCTGTTGTAATTGACTTTGGCAGCATCGTCACATACAATTCCTGCGATAATCCGAACAATTTTGCAAGTACAAATACGCCGCCAAGACTTGCCGCTACACCGGCCGTAATTCCTACTGCCACTGCCTTTAAATTTCTCTTCAAAAGTTCTAATTGTTCATATAGCGGTACGGCAAGACACACCGTAGCCGGAGTGAGAAAATAACTGATATATTTTGCACCTTCATTATATTTCTCATAATCAATTTTAAAAATATTCAATACTCTAATAATCGCAATAACACTAATCAGCGTCGGATTAAAAATGGCAAGTTTCCATTTACGCTTCATTAAAAGCCCGATTTCATAGGCAGATAAGCTAAGTACAGCGCCAAAAAACAACGAATTATTTATAATCTCCTGCATAATGCTCCCCTTTCTTTTCCCGGTTCATCATTCCCTGTGTGACCTTTCCGGTTACTGCCATAACAAGCACGGTTGTTACTGCTGTAATAATTGCTACCGGAATCAGGACTTCCCTCAGTGAATTCCAAGATTCCATCAGACCAACCGCTGCCGGCACAAACATTACCGGCATAATTTCTATCAAAAATTTTGACACCTCTTTTACTTGTCCTACTTTTAAAATTCCGCTTTTCAGCAGTATCAACATGCAGATCAGACCGTACACACTTGCCGGAATCGGAAGTGGGAGTATCACTCTGAGAACTTCTCCCAGAAATGAAACGCCCAGTATGATAACAAATTGTCTCAGATATTTCATAAATCTCCCCCATAACTCTCCTAAATTTTATATTTATCTTACTACACATGTGAGAAAATTCAACTGCACAAAACATTTTTCTACTTATTTTCAAGAAAGCGCCCTTTTCCGCGGCAGATTTTTGTCAAAAAATTGAAAATTGAATGTACATTTCACAATCTTTATACGAAAAAAGATCTCTGCTGTCAAGACGCATGACAACAGAAATCTTCAAATCGCATTCATTTTAGTTTTTACGCTTGTTCATGGAAAAATCTCAATGCATTTTCAAAATACATCTTCTTCACAGCTCGTTCCGGAATTCCTCTGGACATTAAATATTCTGCCGTGCGTGCAAATTTTACCGGAGAAGTCAGCGATTCGTTAATATCGGCTCCATCAAAATCGCTGCCACAAGCTATAATATCTTCTCCACCTAACTCCAACATTCGGTAAACATGTCGATAAATGCTTTCTGCGTCTCCTCTTCCTTCTTCATCCAGAAAACTTGTATACAAATTAATTCCAACAAGACCTTTTCTGCGCACAATTTCCTGAAATTGCTGCTCTGTCAGATTACGCTTATGACTGCAGACGCTCCTTAAATTAGAATGTGTCGCGATAAACGGTTTCTCCGCAATTTCACAGAGATCTGCAAATCCTCTGTCATTTAGATGAGACACATCAACAATTATCCCTGATTGTTCCATCTTTTTTACTGCCTGTTTTCCAAATTCTGTCAAACCATTCTCTGTACTATGACCGGATCCGAGTTCATTTTCTCCATTCCATACAAGTGTCAGCATTTTCACCCCGAGTTCTGCAAAATGCTCCACATTTTCAAGCTTTCCGGCCAGTGCTGCCCCACTCTCAATTGCCAGCATACAGGCACATCTTCCTTCTCCTGTAATCCGTTCTATATCTTCAGCCGTCCTTGCCATTTCAGCCAATTCCTTCTGACGTTCAACAACAGCTTTCAGATATGCTGCGTGTACATCAACATATTCTCTTGCTGCTTCGCCACGAATAGAGTCCGGCACAAACACTGCCATTGTCTGGCACATCCGTCCCAGCTTTTCACGCTCACGCAGTGAAAAATGTGTCTCCTCTGAATCAAATCCAAGATTCTTTTCCTTCCATAATACAATCGTGTCACAATGCAGATCAAATAAATCCATTTTATAATACCTCTTTTCTTTGGATATTTTATCTTTATTTTACTCAATATACAAATATACTTCAAGAACATTCCCATCAAATGCAAAAAAAGAAGTTCCATAAAGAACTTCTTTTAAGAGGCGCCAACCAGATTTGAACTGGTGATAGAGGTGTTGCAGACCTTTGCCTTACCACTTGGCTATGGCGCCATATACTATATTATATACATACTTTTATAAAATATGCAAGCTTTTTTACACTTTCGTGTAAATGACTCCTACGGGAATCGAACCCGTGTTACCGCCGTGAAAGGGCGATGTCTTAACCGCTTGACCAAGGAGCCTCATCTTTCTGGGGCTTTCCGCCCTTAACTCCCCCTGTTGGACTCGAACCAACGACAACTCGGTTAACAGCCGAGTGCTCTACCGACTGAGCTAAGGAGGAATATTAGATGGTATGTTCGCTCAACTAAATTCGCTTACGCTCATTAAGGCTCGCGAACCACCTCGCACTAAGCTCATGCTTCCTTACCGGTCGCATTCACTAAGTTGCTTTTGGTGTACCTTCAAAACCACATACAAGAAATCTCATCCTTCGTTCACTTTCCTATCCTTACCTCACTTGGTTATGCCCTCGACCGATTAGTAACAGTCAGCTACATGTGTTACCACACTTCCACCTCTGTCCTATCTACCTCGTCGTCTTCAAGGGGTCTTACAACTTTCGTTGGGATATCTCATCTTGAGGGGGGCTTCACGCTTAGATGCCTTCAGCGTTTATCCCGTCCCGGCTTGGCTACTCTGCTATGCATTTGGTAATACAACAGATACACCAGCGGCCAGTCCACCCCGGTCCTCTCGTACTAAGGGCAGCTCCTCTCAAATATCCTACGCCCACGCCGGATAGGGACCGAACTGTCTCACGACGTTCTGAACCCAGCTCGCGTACCGCTTTAATGGGCGAACAGCCCAACCCTTGGGACCTACTTCAGCCCCAGGATGCGATGAGCCGACATCGAGGTGCCAAACCACTCCGTCGATGTGAACTCTTGGGAGTGATAAGCCTGTTATCCCCAGGGTAGCTTTTATCCGTTGAGCGATGGCAATCCCACTTTATACCACCGGATCACTAAGTCCTACTTTCGTACCTGCTCCACCCGTCGGTGTCACAGTCAAGCTCCCTTCTGCCTTTGCACTCTTCGAATGGTTTCCAACCATTCTGAGGGAACCTTTGAGCGCCTCCGATACCCTTTCGGAGGCGACCGCCCCAGTCAAACTCCCCACCTGACATTGTCCCCCAGCCGGGTCACGGCTGCTGGTTAGAAATCCAGTACTGCAAGGGTGGTATCCCAACAGCGACTCCATGGCAACTGGCGTTACCATTTCTCCGTCTCCCACCTATCCTGTACATGCAATACCGAATCCCAGTATCAAGCTGGAGTAAAGCTCCATGGGGTCTTTCCGTCCTGGCGCAGGTAACCAGCATCTTCACTGGTATTTCAATTTCACCGGGTGCATTGTTGAGACAGTGCCCAAATCATTACGCCTTTCGTGCGGGTCGGAACTTACCCGACAAGGAATTTCGCTACCTTAGGACCGTTATAGTTACGGCCGCCGTTTACTGGGGCTTAAGTTCAAAGCTTCGCTTGCGCTAACCTCTCCCCTTAACCTTCCAGCACCGGGCAGGCGTCAGCCCATATACTTCACCTTTCGGTTTCGCATAGACCTGTGTTTTTGCTAAACAGTTGCTTGGGCCAATTCTCTGCGGCCACTTTTACATGGCACTCCTTCTCCCGAAGTTACGGAGTCATTTTGCCGAGTTCCTTAACAATGCTTCTCCCGTCGGCCTTAGGATTCTCTCCTCATCCACCTGTGTCGGTTTACGGTACGGGTACAGTACAAACAATAGCGGCTTTTCTTGACGCATGGCTCACATACTTCGTTACTTATAGTTCACTCCGCATCACGTCTTCGGCTTATCACACGGATTTTCCTATGTGACACCTACCCCGCTTGCGCCGGTCTTTCCATTCCCGGCTTATGCTCTCCACACGTGTCCCCACAGTTCTGTCATACTGCAGTACAGGAATTTCAACCTGTTGTCCATCGACTACGGCTTTCGCCCTCGCCTTAGGTCCCGACTTACCCAGAGCAGATCAGCTTTACTCTGGAAACCTTAGATATTCGGCCTGGAGGATTCCCACCTCCATCTCGCTACTCATTCCGGCATTCTCTCTTCTTAACGCTCCACAGCTCCTTCCGGTACTGCTTCGCCGCCCTAAGAATGCTCCTCTACCAATCCTTACAGGATTCCTGAGCTTCGGTAGTGTGTTTCAGCCCCGGACATTTTCGGCGCAGGACCTCTCGACCAGTGAGCTATTACGCACTCTTTTAATGTATGGCTGCTTCTAAGCCAACATCCTGGTTGTCTTTGAAATCCCACATCCTTTTCCACTTAACACACATTTTGGGACCTTAGCTGCAGGTCTGGGCTCTTTCCCTTTCGACTACCCAACTTATCTCGTGTAGTCTGACTCCCGATAAGCATCACTACGGCATTCGGAGTTTGATATTCTTCGGTAAGCTTTGACGCCCCCTAGGAAATTCAGTGCTATACCTCCGTGTGACTCTATCGAGGCTAGCCCTAAAGCTATTTCGAGGAGAACCAGCTATCTCCGGGTTCGATTGGAATTTCTCCCCTATCCACACCTCATCCCCACCCTTTTCAACGGATGTGGGTTCGGTCCTCCATTGCCTTTTACGGCAACTTCAACCTGGACATGGATAGATCACCCGGTTTCGGGTCTACTCCGGCTGACTTGGCGCCCTATTAAGACTTGGTTTCCCTTCGGCTCCGGACCTAAAGTCCTTAACCTCGCCAGCCGACGTAACTCGCCGGACCGTTCTACAAAAAGTACGCGGTTCCACTTTATTATGGTTCCACAGCTTGTAAACACAGGGTTTCAGGTTCTCTTTCACTCCCCTCCCGGGGTCCTTTTCACCTTTCCTTCACAGTACTATGCGCTATCGGTCACTAAGTAGTATTTAGCCTTACGGGGTGGTCCCCGCTCCTTCCCACAAGGTTTCTCGTGTCTCGTGGTACTCTGGATCCCGCTCGCTCTCTTCTATTTTCAGGTACGGGGCTTTCACCCTCTCTGGCTGGCTTTCCCAAAACCATTCTCCTAATATACGAGTCACTTGTTGCGGTCCTAACCCCCGGATGCACGCATCCGGGTTTGGGCTCTTTCCATTTCGCTCGCCGCTACTTTGGAAATCGATGTTTCTTTCTCTTCCTCCGGCTACTTAGATGTTTCAGTTCACCGGGTTCCCCTCCATACGTTATGGATTGGCGTATGGATACTTGAGGGCTTCTCAAGTAGGTTTCCCCATTCGGATATCTCCGGATCGTTGGATATTTGCTCCTCCCCGAAGCTTTTCGCAGCTTATCACGTCCTTCATCGGCTCTTAGTGCCAAGGCATCCACCCTGCGCTCTTTCTAGCATAACCAACTTGCCTTCATCCACGGGAATGGATGTTAGCTACACATGCATAGCGTTGCATGCGTTGGTAATTAGGTTTGATTCATTTGAATCAGTGTTTCGAATAATCATTATCTAATAACAATTACCTCGGATGTCTTGATATTTTCATCAATTTATTTCTTATATGCGGTTTTCAAGGTACATTCTATGTGTGTCTTCCGACACAGTGGAGATAACGAGATTCGAACTCGTGACCTCCTGCTTGCAAGGCAGGCGCTCTCCCAACTGAGCTATACCCCCATAGAGTGTTTATTCTTTTTTCAATAGATATGGGCTTAAGTGGACTCGAACCACCGACCTCACGCTTATCAGGCGTGCGCTCTAACCGGCTGAGCTATAAGCCCATATTCTTTTATAATCTGGCGGCCACCTACTCTCCCACACCGTCTCCAGTGCAGTACCATCGGCCGCTTAGGTCTTAACCATCGTGTTCGGGATGGGAACGGGTGTCTCCCCTAAGCGCATCGCCACCAGAAGCATTGAGTACTTAGCGAGGTCTTCTCGAGCTTAGTACGAAAGCTGTTCTTCGCACTCCGTGTGAAGAACTTCTTCTTTCACTCCTTCTCCGAAGACTCCCTTAATAACTCAACAATAGACAACAGCTCTTACTTCTTCTTCCTTAGAAAGGAGGTGATCCAGCCGCACCTTCCGATACGGCTACCTTGTTACGACTTCACCCCAGTTATCCGTCCCGCCTTCGGCAGCTCCTCCCCTAAGGTTAGGTCACTGACTTCGGGCGTTACTGACTCCCATGGTGTGACGGGCGGTGTGTACAAGACCCGGGAACGTATTCACCGCGACATGCTGATTCGCGATTACTAGCGATTCCAGCTTCATGTAGTCGAGTTGCAGACTACAATCCGAACTGAGACGTTATTTCTGAGATTTGCTCCAGGTCACCCTTTCGCTTCCCTTTGTTTACGCCATTGTAGCACGTGTGTAGCCCTGCTCATAAGGGGCATGATGATTTGACGTCATCCCCACCTTCCTCCAGGTTATCCCTGGCAGTCTCTCCAGAGTGCCCGGCCTTACCGCTGGCTACTGAAGATAGGGGTTGCGCTCGTTGCGGGACTTAACCCAACATCTCACGACACGAGCTGACGACAACCATGCACCACCTGTCTCCTCTGTCCCGTAGGAAAGGCAACATTACTTGCCGGTCAGAGGGATGTCAAGAGCAGGTAAGGTTCTTCGCGTTGCTTCGAATTAAACCACATGCTCCACCGCTTGTGCGGGTCCCCGTCAATTCCTTTGAGTTTCATTCTTGCGAACGTACTCCCCAGGTGGACTACTTATTGCGTTAGCTGCGGCACCGAACAGCTTTGCTGCCCGACACCTAGTAGTCATCGTTTACGGCGTGGACTACCAGGGTATCTAATCCTGTTTGCTCCCCACGCTTTCGAGCCTCAACGTCAGTTACCGTCCAGTAAGCCGCCTTCGCCACTGGTGTTCCTCCTAATATCTACGCATTTCACCGCTACACTAGGAATTCCGCTTACCTCTCCGGCACTCTAGAAGCACAGTTTCCAATGCAGTCCCGTGGTTGAGCCTCGGGTTTTCACATCAGACTTGCACTTCCGTCTACGCTCCCTTTACACCCAGTAAATCCGGATAACGCTTGCCCCCTACGTATTACCGCGGCTGCTGGCACGTAGTTAGCCGGGGCTTCTTACTCAGGTACCGTCATTTTCTTCCCTGCTGATAGAAGTTTACATACCGAAATACTTCATCCTTCACGCGGCGTCGCTGCATCAGGGTTTCCCCCATTGTGCAATATTCCCCACTGCTGCCTCCCGTAGGAGTTTGGGCCGTGTCTCAGTCCCAATGTGGCCGGTCGCCCTCTCAGGTCGGCTACTGATCGTTGGCTTGGTAGGCCGTTACCCCACCAACTACCTAATCAGACGCGGGTCCATCTCATACCACCGGAGTTTTTCACACCGTACCATGCGGTACTGTGCGCTTATGCGGTATTAGCAGTCATTTCTAACTGTTATCCCCCTGTATGAGGCAGGTTACCCACGCGTTACTCACCCGTCCGCCGCTCAGTCACAATCACTTCAATCCGAAGAAATCCGCAAAAGCGCTTCGCTCGACTTGCATGTGTTAAGCACGCCGCCAGCGTTCATCCTGAGCCAGGATCAAACTCTCGTTAAAAGTGTTTGTTCTTGGCGAATCAACTGCTAGCTAATTCATCCATAATTACTGTTTTTAGGTCGTTAGACTTTTGTGTCCAACTCGTTCTGAAATCTCTTTAAAGAAATTTTCAGGGTTGTTGTCTATTGTTTAGTTATCAAGGTTCTCTGTCGTTTGACAGCTCATCTAGTTTATCATAACCAATCTGCTTTGTCAAGAACTTTTTTATTTTATTTTTTCAAGTTCTTGTTGTCTTTGCGACAGCTCATTTATAATATCACATTGCTGTTTTCATGTCAACATCTTTTTTAATATTTTTTCAATTCGCTATTTGAACTGAATATTTACAAATATTTGTCAGATTCTGTCATGTCTACAGTGATTCTATTTTAGCACAAGCACTATTTTATGTCAATCTGAATTTTACATTTTTTTATCCTTCTATTTTACTTTTATTTTTCACTTCTCCACTCGCACCCTATCCGATACAAAACTGCTTTCTTCTGCCAAAAAAAGGATTCACCCAATACATAACTGCATTTAAGTGAATCCTCTTTTCTAATATCTGTATTTTACAACTCTTTGAAGTCCCAAATGATAATTTTCTTGATTAATGGAATTTTATAATTGCGTTCATAATATAATTATGATCATACAAAAATGTCAGCAGCGGACTTTTATCGATCATGTCCATACTCGCTTTTCCGAACCCTGTCCGATATGACAATGTAATAATCATAAAAAGTACCCATACGATCACAAGCGCTGTTCCCATACCAAGAAACGCACCTGCCACACGGTTCAGTCCGTGAAGTACCGGAAGATCTCCAATGATATTTAGCGCATACATAATTGTTCTTATAAGTATTGTCACAACTAAAAATGTAATCAGAAACGCAAGAATATCTACAATAATTTTAGCGAGATACGCACCAATATAATCCACAAAACTCTCCACACCAAGCTGCTTATATACTTCGCTATTGTTATTTTCAAGAAGCTTTTCTGTCAAATACTCCGGAAGTCCTGCTTTCTCAATCGTCTGAATCTGAAGTTCCCGCGGCAGTTCGAGCTTTCCGAGCATTTCCTCTACTTGCTGATCCGAGATTCCGTAATTCTCCCAGTTAAAATTCTCTGGTGTGATTCCGGCTTCCTGCAGATTAATTCCCGTAAGTTCTGCGACTTTTTGTACTAATCCGGATGACAGTCCCTCTTTCGCTTCCCGAATCAGAAAAGACCTGCATTCACTCTGCACCATATCCTTTACCGGAAGCACTTTGTACATAACATTGCTTACATACGGTGTGGCAATCACAACTACGATCAGCGTCACGATAGTTGCCGCCAACGACACAACAATCTTAATAGCCCCCCGGATAAATCCAATGATCATAAAAATCAGAAACAGACATCCGACAAATACTAATAACCAATTATCCATAATCTCTCCTATTTTACAAACTGTATTTCTTCCATACCGTCTGCATTCATCACTAAGTATTTATTGATCCCAGAAACAGGTGTAATCTTTGAAATACTGTTCGATAATTCTCCTTCAAACCGCTTCGAACCATTGAGCTGGTAAATACAGAGCTGATTATTGTTATAGAGAAGAATTTCCCGTCCTGACATTGTCACATGAGAATATTCTTTTGTTAAATTCTCTGAAAATACCTGTTTTCCATAAATCGTATATACACGGAGTTCATACCCCTCTTTTCCCTCATTTTTCAAAAGCATTCCGATATATTTATCATGGCGGAATACACTTTTAATTTTCTTCTCAACAGTGATCGTCTCTCCCGGCTGCGGCTTATCTTTTCCGTGAAAAATCATCATAGAACTGCTGCCGACCAAAACCGACGTTTCATTTCCTATGAAATATCCCTCCGGAATGATCTCATTCGGATAGGATTTGGAGAACACTTCATAGTTATTTACTCCACTGTCTTTTCCTCCGAAATTATAATAAACTACGTTGGTACTGATCTGACTGTTCTCGACTTTGAGATATGACACCATCAAGAGTTTACCGTCATCTGAAATCGACACTTCCACAGGATAACCGCTTGTACTGACTGCAATTTTATGCTCTGCAAGAAGATTTCCTTCTGCATCATAACAGACAACCTTAGGACTGAGTTCTTCTTTCAGAATTGCAGCTACAATTCCCTGTTCAGAAACATCTATCTTTTCAATCGGTAAATTTGTCTGAATCTCACCTTTTACTCCAGTCTCCTGAAAAACGATCATATGATTGCCGCCATTATCTGCAATCACCCCTGTCTTTTCTCTCAGTACAAGTACAGGCGTTGCCATCTGGTAAGACTGGTTCCATTTCTCTCTTCCCTTTTTATTCAGCAGAGAGATCCCATCCTTGCTGTACTTGATAACAGAATCCGCAAACACCTCATAACTACTGTTGTGATACTGTTCTTCCTGATATTTCTGCACGATCCTCGTCTTTGTAAACGTATGATATGTGATATACCAATAACTGACAGAAACTAAAAGAACAATAGCTGCCGCAATGACCGTGACGCGAATTCTATGATTTCTTCTATGTCGTTTGATTTTTTCCTGCATTTCCTGCATCTCAGCATCTGATTCATGCAGCTCTGTGATTACTTCGTTAACAATCTTCCCGGCTGTATCTTCCTCTTGCTGGACGACATGCAGATTATTGTTTTCTTTTTTCTTCATGCGTATTCCTTTTCTGTCAAATACTTTTCTACATGTAATCTTTTTTATTATACCACAGAAAGCGCTTTCTACGGTAGTAATATTTTCTGCCCAATAAAAATCAGATTCCCATCCTGCAGTCCGTTCATTCTGCAGATTGCATCCACATGCGAAATGTCACCATACACTTTTTTGCTGATACTGTCAAGCGTATCCCCTTTTTGTACAACATAAAAATCATCTTCACAAAGGACAGCTCCGGATGAAGCTTCCACTGCCTCTTCTTCGAGAATGCTCCCTGCGGTTTCTGTCTGCCCGGTATCATTGGTATTATTCTGTTCTGCATCATCCTGCCCGGCTTCTGCCACATCTTCCTGTTCGATCTCAGATGGATTTTCTATCACATCTTCACTAACCATCTGTATCGTTTCTTCCTTTCCCTCTCCTTTTGCCAGAAGTTCCAATGACTTCTGCGCTGTTTTCATTCGATCATAATTATTCAAAAGCGTTACTCCAACTACAAGCGCCACAACAATTATAAGAGTGGTCACTGCTGTCGTCCATCTGCGCGGCTTTGTTTGTGTATTTTGTTCCATTTTTTCTCTTACAATACTACGAAAATTCTTTGCAGCCTGATCTTCAACAGTTTCACTGGGAGTCATTCCTGTCTGTCTGCGTTTTGTGATCATATAATTCTGCATATCGGGATTTTTCTCATAATAAATATAATGTCCTCCGATTTCTAAAAGATCATGATATTTATAAGCAAAAAACATTTCCTCTTTCGTTGCGGTATCCCGTATAATAAATACCGTATTCGTCTTAGGAAATGTTTTCTCGTGTATTTTTATAATATTCTCATTTGTTTCTGCCTTCCGTCCCGGCAGCGCCAGAAACCATCCAACCAGTTCTCCGTCATGGAAATATTTCTCTTTCTCTTCTCTCATTTTTTTCACATATGTATCATCCACCAGCGGTTCTCCATCTTTCAAAGGCAGCTCGTCCATCTGTACTACTCCCGAAATATAGACACACTGTTGATCCTCGATCATTATCTGTGTCCCTACAAGAAATGCTCCCACTGCATTTTCTTCGTTGTAATCGCATAGCTGATTCAGAAACGTATCTACATAATCTTCCACATAGATTTTGGGACTGTCACTCACGTTGCCGATCTGCCTTACATTTTTTGGAAATTGCTGTTCCATAAAATCCTCACCCCATCTGATATATTTTTGCTAATCATACCACTGGAAAAGAGCTGATTTTAGCAAATCCTGTCGCAGAAATCAAAAAGTTTTCGACAAAAAAGCTGTGACAGGACTCGTTTCTGTATCAATCCTGCCACAGCAATCTGCACATTTCTTCTATACTACTTTATGGCCTTTCTTTTTGTAACGTCTGCTCGTCTCACAGGCGCCGCAGTATTTATCCGTCAGCGTTGTAATCCACCCTTCTTTTGTCTTTGGAATATGCAGCACCGTTACCGGCCACATATGATTTAGAATGACATCTTTCTCAATATGATTCAGCTCAAAAAACTTGGAAGCATTCTTCAGCGCGGCTTTCGGATGCGTCAGTCCATGAAAATGATCGCCCGTTTCTTTTGTATGCGTATGCCAGTCATACAAAAAGAGATCGTGAAGCATCCCGGCTCTCGCTGCAGATCTGGCATCCAGATGAAAGAATCTGCACCAGTGATAGTTGTAATATGCAACATTCATACAATGCTGATAGCAATTCGTGGAACCATGATGCGGATAGAGTTTCATTCTAAGCACGACCGGATGCATTGCGACATCTTTAACACACCCCCAGAATTCCTCTTTCCACTCACGCCTGCAGCTGTGAAGCTTTCCTGCTACCTTGCGCCTGAACCGCAGCGGATACATATCACGAATATCCAGGCCCGTAATCTTAACCTTTTCCATTTATGCAAGAAACGCTTTTACTTTGCGGTAAATACTTTCGCCGTCCAGCTCGAACTTCTTAATCAGTTCAAGCGCCGGTCCTGACTCTCCAAAAGTATCGTTCACGCCAATTTTCTTTACCGGTACCGGATAATTCTCTGCAAGCACATCGCAGACAGCACTTCCAAGCCCACCGATTACAGAATGTTCTTCCACTGTAATCACTTTGCCGCATTCTTTCGCTGAAGAAATAATCAGTTCTTCGTCAATCGGTTTGATTGTATGAATATTGACTACTTTTACCTGAATACCGTCTTCCTCCAAAAATTTTGCTGCCTGAAGAGCTTCATTTACTTCAAGTCCTGTTGCAAAAATAACTGCGTCTTTTCCCTCTCGCAGAACAATTCCCTTACCAAGCTCAAAATGATAATCCGGCTGATCATTAATTACCGGCACTGCCAGTCTTCCAAATCTCATGTACACCGGCCCTACATGTTCGTATGCAGCTTTCACAGCCGCTCTTGCCTCTACATCATCAGACGGGTTAATCACAACCATTCCCGGAATCGTACGCATAAGAGCAATGTCTTCATTACACTGATGTGTTGCACCATCTTCTCCTACAGAGATTCCTGCGTGTGTCGCACCAATCTTCACATTCAAATGAGGATATCCAATAGAGTTTCTGACCTGCTCAAATGCACGTCCTGCTGCAAACATCGCAAAAGAACTGGCGAACGGTACTTTTCCCGCTGCTGCAAGCCCTGCTGCTACCCCCATCATATTCCCTTCTGCGATTCCACAGTCAATATGACGTTCCGGAAACTCTTTCATAAAAATAGATGTTTTTGTTGCCCCTGCAAGGTCCGCATCCAGTACGACAACCTCCGGATGCTCTTTTCCAAGTTCTACAAGCGCATTCCCGTAGCTTTCTCGTGTTGCAATCTTCTTTACTTCTGACATAATGCGGCACCTTCTTTCTCAAGTTCTTCCATTGCGGCTTCATACTGTTCTGCATTCGGAGCTACACCATGCCATGATGCTTTATTCTCCATAAAGGAAACGCCTTTTCCTTTTACAGTTTTTGCGATAATGGCTGTCGGCTGTCCTTTTGTCATGCGCGCTTCTTTGAACGCTGCATCCAGCGCATCAAAATCATGTCCATCTACATTGATCACATGGAAATTAAACGCCTCAAACTTCTTATCAATCGGATACGGTGAATTGACATCTTCAATTTTTCCGTCAATTTGCAATCCGTTGTTATCAACGATTACGACAAGGTTATCCAAATGTCTGTGTCCGGCAAGCATAGACGCTTCCCATACCTGTCCTTCCTGGATTTCTCCATCTCCCAGAAGCGTATATACGCGATAATCCTCTCCGGATAATTTGGCAGAGATTGCCATTCCTACTGCTGCAGAAATTCCCTGTCCAAGAGATCCGCTTGACATATCTACCCCCGGAATATGTTTCATATCCGGATGTCCCTGAAGATAAGAGCCTACGTGACGAAGTGTTGTCAAATCTTCCACTGGGAAAAATCCGCGGTTTGCAAGTGCTGCATAATACCCCGGAGCTGTATGACCTTTAGACAATACAAAGCGATCCCTGTCTGCTTTCTTCGGATCTTTCGGGTCAATATTCATCTCTTCAAAAAACAAATACGCATAAATATCTGCTGCAGATAAAGATCCGCCCGGATGACCTGACTTCGCGTGAAATACACCTGTCACCGCTCCTTTTCGAATCTCATTTGCAGCCTTCATTAATTCTGGCTTATTCATATTCTCCTCCTGAATCTACTGTCTTCTACTCACCGAAAACAGCCTTATAATCTGCCTGGAACTTCTCAATCCCCTGTGTTGTCAGCGGATGTTTTGTCATCTGTTCAATTACCTTATATGGAACTGTTGCAATGTCAGCTCCCGCCAACGCACACTCAGTCACATGCACTGTTGTGCGGATGCTTGCCGCAATAATCTCTGTCTCAATGCCGTGAATATCAAAAATTTCTGCGATTTCTGCAATCAACTCTGCTCCTGCCATATTAATATCATCAAGCCGTCCTACAAACGGTGATACATAGGTTGCTCCCGCTCTTGCCGCAAGCAACGCCTGGTTTGCAGAGAAAATCAGTGTCACATTTGTCTTGATTCCTTCTGCTGAGAGTACTTTCACAGCTTTCAGACCTTCCGGTGTCATCGGAATCTTCACAACCATATTCGGATGAATCTTTGCAATCTCACGTCCTTCTGCAATCATTCCTTCCGCATCTACTGTCGTAGCTTTTACCTCTCCGCTGATCGGACCATCTACAATAGATGCGATTTCTGCGATCACTTCCTCAAAGATACGCCCTTCTTTCGCAATGAGGGACGGGTTTGTCGTTACGCCACAAATAACTCCCATATCATTCGCTTTTCTGATTTCTTCTACATTTGCCGTATCAATAAAAAATCTCATGACTTTTCCTCCTTATCAATGAGTATTTTGTTCCTATCTTGATTATAGCGATGCCCTCTCTCCAGGTCAATAGTCTTATAACTGCGTCCGTCCCTCTAAAGCTCTGAGAAGCGTTACTTCATCAATATATTCCAAATCTCCTCCAACCGGAACTCCGCTGGCAATCCGGCTGACTTTAATGCCGGTTGGTTTGATCAGTTTACTAATGTACATTGCCGTTGTTTCCCCTTCCAGACTGGAATTCGTTGCAATGATTACTTCATCCACATCTCCCTGAAGCCGTTCCATCAGTTCTTTTAACTTAATATCCCCGGGCCCGATTCCAAGCATCGGAGATATTGCACCGTGCAGTACATGATATACTCCATTGTATTTGCCGGTTTTCTCATATGCCGCCAGATCTCTTGTCGTTTCCACTACCATGATTGTCTTGTGATCTCTGTCACTATTTCTGCAGACCGGGCATTCTTCCTGATCCGTCAGTGTATAACACGTCTTGCAGTAACGCACATTATGCCTTGCACTAACCATCGTCTCTGCCAGCTTATCAACCTGTTCTTCCGGCATATTAATCATATGAAATGCTAAACGCTGGGCAGACTTTGGTCCGATTCCCGGAAGTCTTGACAATTCCTCAATCAGCTTTCCTATCTGGCTTCCATAGTAATCCATCTTTCTTCTCCTTCTTTCGGATTAGAATAATCCCGGCATTCCGCCGCCAAATCCGCCTGTCAGCTTAGACATTGCAGAAGAAGATTCTGCCTCCACCTGTCTGAGCGCTTCATTTGTGGCAGCTACGATCAGATCCTGAAGCATTTCAATATCATCCGGATCTACAATCTCTTCTTCCAGTTTCACACGGAGTACTTCGCGTTTTCCGGAAACCGTTACTTCAACTGCACCGCCGCCTGCTGTCGCAGAAAATTCCTTTGTTTCAAGCTCTTTTGCCTGTTCCTCCATCTGACGCTGCATTTTCTGTGCCTGTTTCATTAAATTCGCCATATTCCCCGGCATTCCGCCTCCCGGAAATCCACCTCTTTTTGCCATAGTTACATCCTCCATTCACAATTCTTTTAAACAATCTGTTTTCTCATTAATCTTCCACAGTAATATCCATGTGGACTACTTTCTCAATATCTACAAAACAATCATCAAACCGACGTCCATCATCCATCTTTCGTACTTCAATCTCGACTGTTTTGCCGGTCTTTGCCTCGATGAGCTGGCGCAGCTCTTCTTTATGCTCTTCCGATCCCACAATGCTGGCTGAAATTTCATCCGGCATTACAATCATAAGCTGATCCATACTGCCAACACTAAGCCTTGCCTGCTTCAAATAATTTCGAAGCATCGGCGACGCTTCGCTGCTGATAGAACGGAAGTTTGACGCCACATTACGCACTTCTTCTTTCAATGCTTTCTCCAGTTTAGGCTTTTCCTTCTTCGCCGGAATCCCCTCCAACTGATGATGCTGATATGCAGTTTCCGGGAGCATTGCCGTAAAATCGCCGCGCTCGAGTTTCTCTTCCACAGCCCGTATCCGCTCCAGAAGACTATCATCCCGCACTTCCATCTGCGGCCGGCACATTTTAATAAGCGCCACTTCAAGCATCACTCTTTTCTGTGTCGCATATTTCATTTGACCGCTTAATTCTGAAAAAATACGAATATATCGAAGGAGTGCATCATCTTCGATCATCTCTGCCTCTTCTTTCAACTGTGCAAGATTTTCCGTAGAAACATCCAACACGTCTTCCATATTATCAGAACTTTTTATGAATAGCAAGTTTCTTAAATACCATGTGAAATCTGCCGTCAACTGCCCAAGTTCTCTGCCCTGCATTACCAGCTCTTCTACACTGTGCATTACCGCAGATACATCTCTCTTTAATACATTCCGAAGGAGCATGCTAAATACATCTGTATCCACTGCTCCAAGCACCTCAAGCACATGATCATATGTTAACTTCTGCCCAAGATAAAACGCAATACACTGATCAAGAAGACTAAGCGCATCCCGCATAGAACCATCTGCCGCTTTTGCAATATAGCGGATTGCTTTCTCCTCCACTTCTACCTGCTCCTGCTGCATCAGATCATTCATCCGCGCTGCTATTGTATCAATTGTAATTCTCTTAAAATCATATCTCTGACATCTTGACAAAATTGTGATCGGAATCTTATGCGCCTCTGTCGTTGCCAAAATAAAAATCACATATTCCGGCGGCTCTTCCAATGTTTTTAGAAGTGCATTGAACGCTCCAATGGAAAGCATATGCACTTCATCAATGATATAGACTTTATATCTCCCCTCCGTTGGCCGATAAGCGACTTCCTCCCGGATCTCTCTGATATTATCTACACCATTGTTAGACGCCGCGTCAATTTCAATCACATTCATAGAAGTCCCGGCCGCGATCGCTCTGCACATTTCACATTCGCCACAGGGACTTCCATCTACCGGGTGGTGACAGTTCACAGCCCTTGCAAATATTTTTGCCACTGTTGTCTTTCCGGTACCTCTTGTTCCGCAGAACAGATAGGCATGCCCAATCCGTTCTGCCCTAATCTGGTTTTTCAGCGTTGTCACGATATGATCCTGTCCTTTTACATCTTCGAATTCCGCCGGACGGAACTTTCTGTATAAGGCAGTATATGACATTTCTCAAACCTCCGTCTCTTTTTGTTATTGCTCTTCCCTACTCATCTCCGAAACTAATGCCGGTCATCTTCGCTTCTTTAATAATTGCGGCATTCGGATCAACAGTCTTAAGCTTGCCCGCAACTTCCTGAAGCGGAACTTTACCGATCTCTCCATTGCGGATACCTACCATATAACCAAACTCCTTCTTCAAGATCAGCTGCGCTGCAACTGCACCAAGCCGCGTCGCCAGAACGCGGTCATAAGCACAAGGTGAGCCGCCTCTCTGCGTATGCCCCGGAACCGTCACACGAACTTCATTTTCACATCTTGCCGAGATTTCTTCTGCAATTTTGTACGCAACAGATGGGTATTTCTTCTTCGCCTGTTTTTCTTTCAGCTCTTTCTTAGACATCTGCGCTTCTTTCTTGGAAATAGCTCCTTCTGCCACTGCAAGTATCGTAAAACGTTTTCCTGCCTTAGCCCGTTTCTTAATCGCCTTAGCAATCACATCCGGATCATATGGAATCTCCGGAAGCAAAATAATGTCTGCACCGCCTGCAATTCCCGCATGTAATGTTACCCAGCCAACCTTATGTCCCATTACTTCCACAATAAACACACGGCTGTGAGATGTTGCCGTTGTATGAATACAGTCAATCGTGTTCGTAGCGATATCTACCGCACTCTGAAATCCAAACGTCATATCTGTTCCCCAAAGGTCATTATCAATTGTCTTTGGCAACGTAATAATATTCAGACCTTCTTCCCGAAGCATATTGGCTGTCTTATGAGTCCCATTGCCTCCAAGAATTACAAGACAATCCAGATTCAGCTTATGATAAGTATGTTTCATCGCCTCTACCTTATCAAGCCCGTTCGCATCCGGCACTCTCATCAGTTTAAACGGCTGTCTTGATGTTCCCAGTATTGTTCCTCCAAGTGTCAGGATCCCAGAAAAATCCTTTGAAGTCAGCATCTCAAAATTAGAGTACATCAATCCTTTATATCCTTCTTTAAATCCATAAATCTCTATCTCATCTACAACTGAGCAGAGTGACTTTACAACTCCACGCATCGCCGCGTTGAGCGCCTGACAGTCTCCGCCGCTTGTCAACATTCCTATACGCAACATATCCGCACATCCTTTCCACTAACAAATCACTTGTTTTGATTTTTTTATTATATCCCATTTTACTATTGAATGTAAAGTAGATCGATTTGCCCAACACTATGACTTTGTGGTATAATGCTGTCATATACTCATTTTATAAATAAAAGGAAGAAATAACATGTATTTCATAAGGAGGCTTCGTATTATTATGGAACGAAACGATTTATGCTGGTGCGGAAGCGGCAAAAAATATAAAAAATGTCACATGGCAATGGAAGAACGACTTGCCATTTTAGAAGAACAGGGACATATTGTCCCAACACGATCCATCATCAAAACTCCTGCTCAGATTGAAGCGATCCGCAAAAGCGCAGACTTAAATACAGCAGTACTTGATCACGTTGCAGCTCATATCCACGCCGGAATGTCTACAGAAGAAATCGACAAACTTGTATATGATTTTACTACCGCACACGGCGGAATCCCTGCACCGCTTGGATACGAGGGATTTCCAAAAAGTGTCTGTACTTCTATCAACAATGAAATCTGTCATGGAATCCCTGACGAGAATATTATCCTTCAGGAAGGCGATATCATCAACGTAGACGTCTCCACAATCCTGAACGGTTATTTCTCAGACGCATCTCGAATGTTCTGCATCGGCAACGTATCTGAACGCGCCAAAAAGATTGTCCGTGTAGTAGAAGAATGTGTGGAACTTGGACTTGCACAGGCAAAACCATGGAATCACCTCGGTGATATCGCAGATGCGATCAACACTCATGCACAGGCTAACGGCTACTCTGTCGTAGAAGATATCGGCGGTCACGGAATCGGACTGGAATTCCATGAAGATCCATTTGTCAGCTATGTCACTCCAAAAGGCTCTGAGATGGTTCTCGTCCCTGGAATGATGTTTACAATTGAACCTATGATCAACGAAGGTTCCCCGGACTTTTTTGTAGACGAAGATAACGGATGGACTGTTTATACAGAAGACGACGGACTTTCTGTTCAGATTGAATACATGGTTCTGATCACAGAAGACGGAGCTGAAATCCTCACGAAATAAATTCTCCATTAGGGAGGTAACTCTATGAAATATGATATCGAAAAACATCTTCTCCCTCTTACAGGCGCTCACAACATGAGAGAGCTTGGCGGTTATCCGACACGGGACGGACGCTTTACTAAAAAAGGCTGTTTTCTTCGAGGAGACAACACAAATCACCTTACCCAATCAGACATTGATTTTCTGCGTGGATATCCGGTTGTTCTTGCTGTTGACTTAAGAAGCGCCGGCGAACTCCTAAAAGCACCTTCTCTTCTTGAAAAGGTGCCTGATATTCACTATAAAAATGTAACAATGGCTGATGAAATGAATTCCAATGAATTTCTCGGAGTTTTTCCTGATACAATGGGAGAGATGTATATTGATCTTCTGGAAACATCTAAGATTCGTTTTGGACGTGTTTTTCAGCTGTTTACTGCCCATATGCATAATGGTACCTGTCTGTTTCACTGTATGGCCGGAAAGGACCGTACCGGACTTGTTTCCATGCTTCTTCTTGAACTTGCCAATGTGGATGATGACATTATTATTGAAGATTATGCCGCTACTCAAGTGTTTCAGGAAGATTTAAGGATACAGCAGCTCGAATTTTTGGAGCAGCAGGGCATCTCGGTTCCTGAACGGGTGCTTCTGTCTGAACCGCAGAACATCGAAGCAGCTCTCTCTCATCTTCGCCTTCGATACGGCGGAGCAAGAGGTTATCTAAAAGAATGTGGAATCAAGAACGATGATCTGGACTCCCTTGTCTGGCATTTTGTAGAATAAGGATTAGAATTTGTTATTTTATAACGAAAAAGACGCCTTGACGGGCGTCTTTTTCATTCATGCTTTTGTCTGTTATTGGACAAAAAAATAGAGCGGGTGATGGGAATCGAACCCACGTATCTAGCTTGGAAGGCTAGTGTTCTACCATTGAACTACACCCGCATGTTTTATATTTATTTGTCTGTCTCTCGCTGACAAAAAGTATTCTATAACATTCTTTAATAAATGTCAACACTTTTTTTCACTTTTTTATTTTTTTATTTTTTTATTTTATAAACAATTAAGAACGCTTTTGCTGACGTTTTTCTCTATAAATCCTGCCTTACTTTTCTTTTATAATAACTATGTTGTTTTTTAGTATTTATGAAAGAAGGTATTCGTTATGACAAAAAAAGGTGAAAACATTTACAAACGCAAAGATAATCGCTGGGAAGGACGTTATCTAAAAGGACACAATGAATATGGTAAACGGCAGATAGGCTATGTCTACGGAAAATCTTACCGAGAAGTAAAAGAGAAACTTACCGAAGCAAAGGAACACCTGGAAGCTATTCCTGAAGAAATACGAGCACTTCCGTTTTCCTGTATTTGTGCTCAATGGCTTCGACAGCAGCATAACACGGTCAAGCAATCTACTTATGCAAAATATGTCCGTCTCCTCGATACCCACATTCTGACAACTTTTGGCACTCTCCCTCTTTCTGATTTTTCACCGGAGCTTATTCATCAGTTTTTATTAGAGAAACTGGAAGCCGGGCGTCGGGACGGATGCGGCGGTCTTTCTCCAAAGACTGTTCAGGATATTTATATGATTCTGAAAGCCGTCATACGCTACGGAGAATTAAAATATAAAACCCAACTTCCAAAACCTCAGCCATATCCATTTCCCAAACAGGAGCACACGATTCTTGTCCTATCTTTGAATGAGCAGATGCGTCTTGAACACTCCATGCGCCTTGAACCGTACAATCTGCGTAAACTAGGCATCTTGCTCTGTCTTTACAGCGGTCTCCGTATCGGAGAAATCTGTGCTTTAAGATGGACCGATATTGATCTGAATCATGGCATTCTCCACGTTTCCAAGACATTGCAGCGTATTCAGAATCCAGTCAAAAATTCCACGCAGCGCACTGTCATTATTGAAAGTCCGCCAAAAACAATTTCATCTATCCGTGACATCCCTCTTACGAATAATATTCTCAGTATCCTTTCCCCATTTGAATCTTTACATAATCAAAATGTATATTTTTTGACCGGTCTTTCGGATCACTATATTGAACCGCGCAATTATCAGTATTTCTTTCGCCGCTGCCTCGAATTGCTTGATATTCCTCCTGTCAACTTTCATTGTCTGCGCCATACATTTGCAACCAGGTGCATCGAGGTCGGATTCGATGTCAAAACACTGAGTGAAATTCTGGGACACTCTAATGTCAGTATTACGCTAAATCATTATGTTCACTCTTCCATTGAAATGAAGCGCAGACAAATGGAACTTTTGTTTTCCTGTCATCCCCTTCAAAAAGATTGCACTGCTTCTGAAAATAGATTATCATGAGATTATGAAAGGACGTAAAAATATATGAAAAACGGTTTCTATTCTTCTGGCGAATTTGCCCGCATGGCCCATGTCACATTGCGTACGATACGATATTATGATAAACAGAACATTTTAAAACCATCTTTTGTGAGTGAATCCGGCGCACGGTTTTATTCAGATGAAGATTTCGCAAGACTTCAGCAGATACTCCTCTTTAAATTTCTCGGTTTTTCTCTGGAAGATATCCGGGAACTGACAATCAATGATTCTGACTACCATTTCCTTCTGGATTCTCTCAATATCCAGTTGAAATTAGTTCGCGACCGGATTGAGCAGATGCAGCTTGTAGAAAAAGCCATTCAGGATACCGCCGATGCGATTCGCTCTGAAAAAGTCATTGACTGGACACAGATGCTGGATCTGATCCATTTGACCGGAATGGAAAAAACGTTAAAAAACCAATATCAGGACGCGTCGAACATTTCCACCCGAATCAACCTGCACAGTCTTTACTCTCGAAATCCTCAAGGCTGGTTTCCATGGATTTTCGAACAGCTTCAGTTGAAAGACGGTCTGCGCGTACTGGAGATTGGCTGTGGCGACGGCTCTATGTGGCATCAGAATCTGGAACGGATTCCTGCCGATATCCGTATCACTTTGTCTGATATTTCTGTTGGTATGCTGCGTGATGCCCGCAGAAATATCGGTTCTGACGATCTTCGCTTCTCTTTCCGTTCCTTTGACTGCCAGCAGATTCCTTATGAAGCGGAAACTTTCGATATCGTTATCGCAAACCATGTGCTTTTCTACTGCGAAAATGTCTCGAAAGCCTGTCAGGAAATCTGCCGCGTCCTAAAACCCGGCGGACGGCTTTTAGCAAGCACCTATGGCGCTGATCATATGAAAGAGGTTAGTGAACTTGCCAGTGGATTTGATGACAGAATCATTCTGGCTGCCGGAAAACTGGACGAAAAATTCGGAAAAGAAAATGGAATGGCGCTTCTTCGTAAATCTTTTCATACGGTTGTCTGGCTTCCCTACGAAGATGCACTGGAAGTCCCGGATGCGGAACCTCTGATTTCCTATATCTTATCCTGTCATGGCAATCAGAATCAATATCTGTTAGACCGCTACAAAGAGTTCTGCACATACGTCCGTAAAAAAACAGCAAAAGGATTCCACATTACCAAAGACGCCGGGATCTTTCTCTGTGAAAAATCTTAATCAGCTCCAAATTCTACCCGATTTTCTTTGTAGGTTTTTCACAAAAATACAACAAATCCATAAAAGTGCTTGAAAGTAACCTTACGTCACCTTTTAGAATGTAACCATCAAAGAAACTAGTAACGATCAGAAGCAACTGAAAGGAGCGATTTCATATGAAAGGAATTATTTTAGCCGGTGGATCCGGAACACGTCTCTACCCGTTGACTATGGTAACATCGAAACAATTACTGCCAATTTATGATAAACCAATGATTTACTATCCAATGTCTGTTCTGATGAACGCAGGCATCCGTGAGATCCTGATCATCTCCACACCTCAGGATACTCCTCGTTTCCAGGAACTGCTCGGAGATGGACATCAGTTTGGTGTAGAACTGACTTATGCCGTACAGGAAAGCCCTGACGGACTTGCACAGGCATTTATCATCGGAGAAGAATTCATTGGAAATGACACTGTGGCAATGGTACTTGGCGATAACATCTTCGCCGGACACGGTCTGAAGAAACGCCTGAAAGCAGCTGTAGAAAATGCTGAAAACGGCAAAGGCGCCACTGTATTTGGTTACTATGTAGACGATCCGGAGCGTTTTGGTATCGTAGAATTTGACAAAAACGGTAAGGCAATTTCTATCGAAGAGAAGCCTGCAGTGCCGAAGAGCAACTACTGTGTAACAGGTCTTTATTTCTATGATAATAAAGTCGTAGAATATGCAAAGAACTTAAAACCGAGCGCCCGCGGCGAATTGGAAATCACTGATCTGAACCGCATTTATCTTGAAAACGGAACTCTGAACGTAGAACTTCTCGGTCAGGGCTTCACATGGCTTGATACAGGCACACACGAAAGTCTTGTAGATGCTACTAATTTCGTTAAAACAGTAGAAACACATCAGCACAGAAAGATTGCCTGTCTGGAAGAAATTGCCTACTTAAATGGCTGGATTTCTAAAGAAGACGTATTAAAAGTTTACGAAGTACTGAAGAAAAATCAGTACGGAGAGTATTTGATGGACGTACTGAACGAAAAATATCTTGACGTACTGCGCTAGTATTGAAAAACTATATTTTTATTTTAAAGAAGGAGAATATTACCTATGAATATTATTGTAACCGGCGGAGCCGGATTTATCGGAAGCAACTTCATTTTCCATATGTTAAACAAATACCCGGATTACCGCATTATTTGCCTTGACTGCCTGACTTATGCAGGTAATTTGTCTACGCTGGCTCCGGTAATGGACAATCCGAATTTCCGTTTTGTAAAAGAAAGCATTACAGACCGTGAAGCTGTATATAAATTATTTGAAGAAGAACATCCTGACATGGTTGTAAACTTTGCAGCTGAAAGTCATGTAGACCGTTCCATCGAGAATCCACAGGTATTCCTTGATACAAATATTATCGGAACTTCTGTTCTCATGGATGCATGCCGCAAATACGGTATCCAGAGATATCACCAGGTAAGTACCGATGAAGTTTACGGAGATCTTCCGCTGGACCGCCCGGACCTGTTCTTCACAGAGGAGACACCGATCCACACAAGTTCTCCTTACAGTTCTTCAAAGGCTGCTGCAGATTTACTTGTGCTTGCTTACTACAGAACATACGGACTGCCTGTAACAATTTCCCGTTGTTCTAATAACTACGGACCGTATCACTTCCCGGAAAAGCTTATTCCGCTTATGATCGCTAATGCATTGAACGACAAACCGCTTCCGGTTTACGGCGAAGGTCTTAACGTGCGTGACTGGCTCTATGTAGAAGACCATTGTAAAGCAATCGACCTTATCATTCACAAAGGACGTGTTGGCGAAGTCTACAATGTAGGCGGACACAACGAAATGAAAAATATCGATATCGTTAAGATTATCTGCAAAGCCCTCGGCAAACCGGAAAGCCTGATCACATATGTAACAGACCGTAAAGGTCATGATATGCGTTATGCTATCGATCCGACAAAGATCCATAACGAACTCGGATGGCTTCCGGAAACAAAATTCGAAGATGGTATTCAGAAAACAATTCAGTGGTATCTGGACAACAAAGAATGGTGGGAAACAATTATTTCCGGAGAATACCAGAACTATTATGAAGAAATGTACGGAAACAGATAGATTTTATGAAACAGCCTGAAATTCTGTACGAAGATAATCAGATCCTGGTCTGCCGCAAGCCGGCCGGGATCCCTACTCAGACAGCCCGCGCTTCCAGCCCGGATCTTGTCAGTATATTAAAAAATGAAATCTGCCGGACATCCGGTGTGCGAAAACCACCTTATCTGGCAGTAATCCATCGGCTTGATCAGCCGGTAGAAGGGCTGCTTGTATTTGCAAAAACGCAAAAAGCTGCTTCCGCGCTGTCAGCCCAGCTTCAAAGAGATGATTTTTCCAAAGATTATCTGGCGCTTCTGTCAGGTCAATTTGCTCCGGACAACGGCTCCGGCGGAACACTTACCAATTATCTGATCAAAGACGGAAAAACCAACACGTCAAGAGTTGTTTCCGCTTCAGAGCCCGGCGCTAAGAAATCTATCCTTCACTATGAGATCCTTGAACAGCGCAAGAATTGCACACTTGTCTCTATTCATCTGGAAACAGGACGGCATCATCAGATTCGCGTGCAGACTTCCGCTGCCGGACATCCTATCGTTGGAGACCGCAAATACGGAGTCGGAACAGACATTACTTCCGACAGAGGAACTTCATCCTCTTCCTTTCGTTTCCCGGCTCTCTGTGCATATCATCTTGCTTTTCGGCACCCGGGTACCGGAAAACCTATGGAATTTAAAATCCGCCCCGAATGGCTTTAGCCATCCGGAGCGGATTTCTCTTTTTCTTTTATTTCTTTTATAATTTGTGTTCTTTCAGCCATCCACTTGCATGTCCTGCAATTTCACGAATACATCCGTCTTCCACCGGTGATGCAAGTCCTGCTCCCTCTACTAATCCGAGGAAAGTATCTGTTCCGCCGCGTTTTACAAACATTTTGTATTTTTCCCATGCCTGTTTCCAGTCTTTCTCGATTTCAAGCCAGAACTGAAGTGCAACCGTCTGAGCCAGACAGTAATCAATGTAGTAGAACGGTGTTGCATAGATATGATTCTGTCTCTGCCATCCGGCTCCTCTTCCATAGAACGGCATATTCTCCAGATCCAGATACGGACGATACATTTTCTCCAATTTTAACCATGCTTCATTTCTCTCCTGCGGTGT
Organism: Faecalicatena sp. Marseille-Q4148; assembly: GCA_018228665.1. NCBI lineage: Bacteria > Bacillati > Bacillota > Clostridia > Lachnospirales > Lachnospiraceae > Faecalicatena > Faecalicatena sp. Marseille-Q4148. Next base: position 2,576,729 of record CP073692.1, on the reverse strand, counting down.
CATTTCCGGATGCTCATATACTACTTCCTGGAAATGATCTACAAGACAGCCATACGGAATAAAGTCTAACGTACCTTCCAGATGAGATAATTCATACTTCTTTGTCTGATGTTTGAAGAAAAGTTCATACCACGGTGTTGCAAAGAATTCCATTGACATGGAATGTGTCTCAGCCGCTTCCATAGACGGAAGATGCAGATCCAGAAGCTTAATATTCTTTTCTGCCATATATGCCGCAAATGCATGTCCTGCTTCATGTGTCAGAACATCCACATCACCGGCTGTTCCATTGAAGTTTGAGAAGATAAACGGACATCCGTAGCCCGGAATATCACAGCAGTATCCGCCGGTTGCCTTGCCCGGTTTTGCCACAACATCAAACAGCTCTTTGTCGAACATCATCTTAATAAAATCTGCTGTTTCCGGTGACATTTCCGTATACATTCTGCGTCCGGCTTCCATGATCTCATCGTATGTTCCCTGCGGTGTCGCATTGCCATCCGGGAACCGGAAAGAATCATCATAGATTTTTAAATCTTCTACGCCGATTCGCTCTGCCTGATTCTTCTTAATCTCACATACGATCGGAACAAGATCTCTTACTACCTGCTCACGGAAAGAAGCGATTGCTTCCGGTGCGTAGCAGTTTCTCTGACGGCGCACATAGCCGAGTTCTACAAAGTTCTTCATACCAAGACGATGCGCCTGCTCTGTACGGTTCTTTACAAGTTTATCAAAGATTTCATCTAACTCTTCCTGATGTTCATCAAAAAAGCTTCCGGATGCCTCATATGCAGCCTTACGAACTTCTCTGTCCTGACTCTGCATGAATGGTCCCAACTGTGACAAATTGTATGTTCCTCCCCGGAATTCAATCTGTGCACCTGCAAGAAGTGACTGATACTGTGTCTGTAATGTACTCTCTTCCTGAAGTAATTCTGTAATTTCCGGTGAGAAACCTTTCATCGCAAGTTCCAGATTCAGAAACATAACTTTTCCAAGTTTTTCTTCCAGCTCGCTGCGGAACGGAGATTCCAGAAGCGCCTGATTATACTTTTGAAATTCCTCTTCCAGCATCGGGGAAATATGATCATTATATTCACGTTCTTTTGCATAGAACTCATCTTTTGTATTGATTGTATAACGGATATACACAAGAGAATCTGCTGTGGAAATTTCTTTCATCACATCATTCATTCTGTAGATTTCTTCAATCTGTGCGTCTGCACTGGATGCATTTTTCACAGCTTCTGTAATCTCTCCAATTTTTTTCTTTGTCTCTTCCAGATCAATTCTTTTGTATTCAAACTCACTGAATTTCATATCCTATACCCTCCATTAGCGGAAAAAGAAGAGTGCAACAACGAAAATCACACCGGCTACAATTGCAAGCACCGGCCAGAGCGCCCAGAATGCTCCCAATACCATCGCCAGATAATCATTCTTCTCCAGCGGGACATCCTGGATTTCTTCTTTGAAGCGGTTAAACTTCTCATCCGCATCTTCTAACATTCTTGCTCTCTTACTGTTCTTTCCAAAAAATAACATTGTACTCTTCCTTTCCTGAATTTATTCCTGTTCTTTCTTTTCCAGCGGGAAATGACATGCAACAAAATGATTCGGTTCCAGTTCCCTGAGTTCCGGTGTCACATGTTTGCAGATTTCCTGGCAATATTTACATCTTGTATGGAACTTACAGCCCTCCGGCGGATGCACCGGGCTAGGGATATCTCCCTCAAGCGGCACAATTTCTTTCTTATGGTCCGGATCTGTTGTCGGGATCGCTGACAGAAGCGCCTCTGTGTACGGATGCATCGGATGGTCAAACATTCCCTGTGAAGATGCAAGCTCTACAATATTTCCAAGATACATAACACCAATTCTGTCGCTGATATATTTGACAACGCTCAGTCCGTGAGAAATAAAGAGATAGGCTAGATTATCTTTCTCGCCAAGATCTTTTAACAGGTTGACAATCTGTGACTGAATCGATACGTCAAGCGCAGATACTGCCTCATCACAGACAACAAAGCGTGGTTTCAGCGCAAGGGCGCGGGCAATACCGATACGCTGTCTCTGCCCTCCTGAGAACTGATGCGGATATCTGTGAATCATGTACGGCGCCAAACCACATTCTTCCATAATATTCATGACATAATCCTGCATCTTCTCATCATTTTTTGTAAAAAATCCATGTGCCAGAAGACCTTCTCCGATGATCTGTCCGACTGTCATTCTCGGATTCAGAGAGGAATACGGATCCTGGAAAATCATCTGCATATCTTTTCTCAGAATACGCATTTCTTTTGTTTTCAGTCTTGCAAGATCAACGCCCTCATCCCGGAAGTCTTCGTATTCCTGAAATGCCTTCTCAGAACTGTGCTTACTTCTGAGCGCGTTTAGCTTCTCCTCTGCATCGCTTAATTCCTTTTCTTTGACTTTGATTTCTTTACTTTTATCTTTTCCCTCTGTTTTATCTTCTTCTCTCAGATCTCTGAGTTCTTTTGCAATCTTGAATTTGTTCAGAATCAGCGGTTCTGCTTCCTGCATCGTATCCAGCGCGTAGAATCCTCCAATGATCTGCACTACATTCAGAAATTCTCTATTGCATTCTTTTCGGATATTTTCACACGCTTCCTGTTTGCGGAATTTCTCAGCCCCATCCGGCATCTTCTCATATTCTGCCTGAAGTGTCTCTACCTTCTGTTCCAGCTCATTGATCTTTTTCTTCCTTGCTCCGATATTTTTTACCGTTTCGCTTACATAATCCGGAGCCATTTCTGTCAGGGAACGCCCGTAGTACATCGTCTTTCCTTCTGTCTGCGGATAGATCTGAAGTAATGTTCTTCCAAATGTAGATTTGCCGCAGCCGGACTCTCCTACAAGACCAACGGTTTCCCCTTCATAAATATCAAGGGTAATTCCGTCATTGGCACGAACATAGAGCTGTTCCTTCTGGAATAATTTCGTCTTCTTGATCGGGAACCACTGTTTCAGGTCTGTGATCTTCAGAAGCACTTTTTTGTCCTGACTATTGTTTTGCATGACGCGCCTCCTTCTCTGGATAGAAGCAGCGTACGACGTGATCGCCTTCCACCTGCTCCAGCTTTGGTTCTTCTTCTAAGCATTTCTGAGTTGCATATTTGCACCGCGGCGCAAACTTACAGCCTTTCGGAAGATCAAGCGGATGCGGAACTGCTCCCGGAATTGCATCCAGTCTTGTTCCAACCGGTGTATCCAGACGCGGGATAGATGTCATCAGCCCTTCCGTATACGGATGGGAGTATGCATTGTCTCTCGCAAAAATTGCATGTGCCGGACACATCTCTACTACCTGTCCGCAGTACATAACAGCCACATCATCTGCCATCTCATTAATAACGCCAAGATCATGCGTAATAAAGAGGATGGAAGTTCCTTTCTCACGCTTCAGCTCATTCATCAGATGAAGGATCTGAGCCTGGATTGTCACATCCAGAGCCGTTGTCGGCTCGTCTGCAATCAGAAGACTTGGCTCACACGCAAGCGCCATAGCAATCATGACACGCTGGCGCATTCCTCCGGAGAGCTGATGCGGATACTGCTTCATAATAGATTCTGCATTTGGAATTTTAACAGACTTCAGCATCTCAAGCGATTTTTTGCTTGCCTCCTGCTTAGAAATCTTCTGATGTGTCAGGTAAACTTCATTTAACTGTTTCTCAATCGTATAAACCGGATTCAAACTCGTCATCGGCTCCTGGAAAATAACAGAGATCTCATTTCCACGAATCTGATACATATCATTCATGGTACACTCTGCAAGGTCACGTCCCTTAAAAGTAATCTTACCGCTGTCAATATAACCGTTACCGTCCAAAAGCTTCAGAATACTCATAGCCGACACGCTCTTGCCGCTTCCGGATTCTCCTACAATTCCCAGTGTCTTACCGGCCTCTACCGCATAGGACACGCCATTTACTGCTTTTACAATTCCTTTTTTCGTCTTAAAAAATGTATGTAAATCATCAACTTCTAATAAATATCCCATGACTTACCCTACCTTTCGCTGGATTTTGGATCGATCGCTTTGCGCAGACCGTCTCCGAAAAGGTTGATACTGATCGTACAAAGTCCAAGTGCAATCGACGGGAATACCCATCTCCACCAGAACTGAGAAATAACTTCTGAAGAACGACAGTTATTCAGCATATTGCCCCATGACGGAATCGGTTCTCCTACACCGAATCCAAGGAATGACAAACTGGACTCTGTAAGCATACACGTTGCAAATGAAAGTGTTGCACTTACAATGATAATTGTCATAACGTTTGGCACGATATGGCGGAAAATAATATTTCTCTCGCGTACTCCAAGCGCCTTTGCCGCCGTAACAAACTCTTTCTGGCGCTCTGCAAGTACCTGCGCACGAACCATATTAGCAACGCCAGGCCAGCTTAAAATACCAAGAATTACCATGATCATAATGATTCGTCCGATCTCGGATACTTTATTTCCAATCAATGCCGATAAGATTAATGCCAATGGAATAAACGGAAGCGATCCAACCACCTCTGCGATACGCATCAGGATGATATCCACTTTTCCTGCGTAGTATCCTGCGATACCACCAACAATAATTCCGATTACAAGAGAAATTATAACAGATACGAACCCGACTGTCATCGTCATCTGTCCACCTTTTAACATACGCAGGGCAACACTTCTTCCCAGATTATCTGTTCCAAACAGATATCCTTTCAGTCCCCATGTTGTAACATTTCCATCCTCATCAATTGCATAGTTCTGATAATATCTGCTGGAAATGCTCGCAACATTTTTCAGATCAGAAGGAACCTTGCTCTGTTTATTATTATTTCCGCCCCAGGCAACTGCTGTTCCATCATCCAACAATGCAACAACATGGTTACGTCCCGCTGAAATCTCAACTGTATGTCCTTCTGCCTGTTCCGGGATTGATTTGATATTGTGGTCATTTCCTCCCCAACATTCAATTGTTCCGTCTTCCAAAAGTGCAAATGCTGTTTTGTCTGTCAGAACAAAATCTTTGACTTTGCCCTGGATTTCATCCGGTATTGCATCGAAAGCAGTTTCTCTCTTTGCAAGCGGGATGAGCTTCCCATCCTCTGTCAGCGCAAGTCCTGTCTGAATATTGGTCTTCACTTCTTTTACATTTTCATCCTTAGCTTTTGAAGCAACGATATCGACCGCATTTTCGTTTCCCCATGCTGTAATGCTTCCGTCTTCCAGTACTACGATAGACACCTGGAAACCGGCTGCGATAGATTTTACTTTTTTGTTCTGTACTTCCGGCGGGATGCGGTTCAGGTTCATGCGGTTAAATCCCCAGGTAAATAGTTTCCCTTCTTCATTGAGCGCCAGAACATGATCCTGTCCTACTGCGATATCAACAATCTTGCCCATATCTGCCGGAAGTGCCTTCAGACGATCTGTCAGAGTTCCCCACTCATACACAACGCCGTCATTATCAATTCCTACGCCAAATGTAGGTCCCGCTTCAATTTTCTTTGCATTTCCATTCAGTTCTTTCGGCACATCAAGAAATGAAAATCCCGGTGCAATATTTTTCTGTGTCGGATCCTGAAAATTCATATCCTGCTTCAACCAGATTGGCAGGATGAAGCACATTAAAAATATTGTAATAAACACAAGGGCTGATCCCATTGCGATTTTATTTTCACAAAGATTTTTGATGATGGTCCGGAAAGGACTTTGCATCTGCTCTTCTTCTAAAACAGATTTCTGCTTTTCTTCTTTTTTGCCTCTCTTTAACATGCTCGTTCCTCCATTATTCTAACTTGATTCTCGGATCTACTACACAGTAGCAAAGGTCTGTAATCAGGTTTGATATCAATGCCAGAAGAATATAGAACATCTGCATTGTCAGCGCTACAGTAAAGTCCTGCTGATTCAGGGAATCAATCAAAAGCTTACCTACACCTTTCCATGAGAACAGTGTCTCGATAATAATAGAACCGCCAAAAATAGCTACAATAGATCCTACCACATATCCTGTAATCGGAATTAAGGCATTACGGAACGCATGTTTATAAATAACCGTCTTCTCTCTCAGACCTTTTGCTCTTGCTGTACGCACATAATCCATAGAGAGTGCATCTAACAGAGCTCCTCTGACATACCTCGTCAGCCCTCCAAGTCCGGCAAAAACCATAACAATAACCGGCAGACAGAGATGATATGCGTAATCTGCAAACGCCCGGAAACCGGTATAGCCGGCACCCGTTGTTACCATACCGCTGATCGGGAAGATCGGAATTGTGATAGCAAACAGGAAAATGAACAGCAGCGCCGTAATAAAAGACGGAATACTGATGCCGACAATCGTCGTTACCTGTACTGTCGTATCAAATGGAGAATTCTGTTTTACCGCTGCCTTGATGCCAAGCGGAATTGTAATCAGGAATAAAAGTATATAATATACCACATTCAGACAGATCGTATTCTTCATCGGAGGACCGACAAGTTCAACGACCGGGATACGGTATACGGATGAATATCCGAAATCACCTCTCAGCATATTTCCAAACCAGCTGAAGTACTGCACGATCAATGGTTTGTCCAGACCAAGTCTTGCCCTTGCTTCCTGATAAAGCATCTCGTATTTCTCAGGAGAAACACTCATTTTCTGTCCCTCTACCATCATACGGGCAGGATCACCAGGAACCATTTTAAACAGGCCGAAAAGTAAAATGGACAAAACAAAGAAAACGACTACCATATAGGATAGTCTCTTTAATATGTATTTAACCATACTTAAAACCCCACTTTATTTTTTTTACAAAAAGGGAGACGGGCAGCACGCCGTCTCCCTTTTTATTTTTGTCCTGTAAAAAGTCTTATTCTTCGATGTATGCATCAAGAATGAAGTACCACCAGTTATCATATGAACGTGGAACAAAGTTCTTTAATTTTGGATTATAGAACCAGTACTGTGTTCCTGTTGTCATAATAACACCTGGCATTTTTTTGTTGATTTCTTCTTCGAATTTCACAAATAATTCGCGGTATGTTTCAACATCACCAGGTTCTACTTTCTGCATCTGAGATGTAATGCTCTTCAGTTCCGGATCGCTTACACGATAGTAGTTCCAAAGTCCCATTCTTTCCGGAGCATCATCAAAGAAGTACCACCATGCACTTAATTCCGGAAGTGTTACTCCGCAAGAGAATACATGGTAAGTAGGATCCACACCTTCTCTGTTCAAATGATTGATCATCTGTGCAAAATCCATCTTTGTTCCGACAAATTTCATACCGATCTTTTCAGCTTCCGGAGGAAGTACTGTATTTACAAGGTTGTTCAGATCTCCCTCTGTGTAAGACCACTGAAGTTCCAGAGGCATCAGCTCTCCGTTCACATCTTTGTAACGAACTTTATCTGTACCTTCTACAAATTCTCCGCCTTTTTCATTCAGTGTCCAGCCGCCATCAACTAATTCCTGTTTTGCTTTATCAATGTCATATGCAAAATGTTCCAGCTTGCCTTCCAGCTCGCCTTTTGTTGCCTGATAATCTTCCATTGCTTCTGTTGCAAGACAGTCAACAACTGTTGCATAGCCGCCGGAAATCTGTTTGTTGATCTCATCACGGTCAAGCAGGTATGCTACTGCACGGCGTACTTCCGGGAACTGTGCAGGTCCGAAGTCACATGCAAAACGTAACTCTGTTACACTGTCTAACGGCACAAGACCATAGTTTGCTTTCAGTTCTCCTGATTCTACTTTTGTCAATGTAGAGTCAATTGTTTCTCCTTTTGAAGTACTGAAGAAGTCAACATTTCCTTTTTCAAACTCGTCTCTCCATGTTTCATTTGCAACCGGTTTTGTAATGATAGATTCCACATGAGGTTTTGTTCCATCATATCTTCCGATGTATTCTTTGTTGATCTCAAGTTCAACCGTCTCTGTGCTAAGATCAACGTTCTTTAACTGGTAAGGTCCGCAGACAACCGGTCTCTTATAACGGAAACCTGTCTTAGGATCAAGAAGTGTCTCTCTTAATACTTCTGTAGTATATTTATCGTTGAAATAACATCCATTGCCATCGTCAAGAATGTCTGTTCCCGGCGCGATTGCTGCCATCGGCTCCGGTGTGTATCCAATATCTGCAAGTTCATAATAGTTCGGCAGATTCTCTGCATCGATCGTCATAGCGAATTCATAATCTCCAAGAAGGCGAAGTCCTGCAAATTCTTTCTTTTCGCCATTGCGGAATTCATTGTAACCAACTAAAACACTTCCGCCTGTTGCATCTCCTTCACATTCGGCAAACTGCTGTGAAGAGCGCCACATAATACCAAATACATAATCTTTAGCTGTGATCTGACTTCCGTCGTTCCACTTCAGATTATCATTAATCTCAATTGTATATGTCTTAGAACCATCTTCATTCTCAACTGCTTCATGATTCTTAACAACAACCGGATCCCAATCCTGAACACGTTCTCTTGTGATGTCTGTAAGGCCGTATCCATTCATCAAACGGATGAATCCTGTATTTGTCGCATTGGCAGACCATCCGTCCATCATATCCGGTGATAAAGATCCCGGCTGGATTTGTACGACAAACTGTCCTCCGACTGGTGCATCCTCCGGCGGCGCCTGAGGTGTGGCTGTCTGTTCTACACCAACTTCGCTGTCAGCTTCACTTTTCTTACTGTCATCATTTCCCTTAGAAGATGATGAATTGCTGCTGACGCCACCGCCGCCACAAGCTGCGAGTGACACTGTCATAAGTCCTGCAAGCAGACATGCAATAACTCTTTTTTTCATTTCCCTTTCCTCCTTCTTTCGTCTTAAAAAATATTCAAAAGACTATGGTAGTGACCTTAACATAATTATTACATTTTTACAATAGCAACAAGCATTTTACCTATATCGAGGCTTATTTTTGTAAATATTCACTAATGCATCTGCCAAAACGCTTTTTTTTCATTAAGAATAAATTTTGTTTTTAAGACTTTTGTCTCTGTAAATCTCTTGGTTTGTTTGAGCTAACTATAGTATTTGATATATTTTATTTCTGATACACACATCTGTTTTTTCTCCGCTGACATTTTGCACCTCTTTTTACCTTAAAATCACCCACGTACTATAGTAAAATTGCACAAAAAAAAGAAGGAATTTCCCTTTTTTTAAAATAGAAGCCCCTTCTTTTCCTATTTATATATAACTCTTTCTTTAGTACAGCAATGTATTAATGTGTTGTTCCCATTGCCTCACTAATATCAGTTTCGTTCTGAACTGTAGCTTCAATCGCATACTCCAGACTCTTCGCAATCATATCCAATGACATAAACGCCATTCCATTTGCCTTATCTACTGCCTGCTCTGCTGCAAATGGTACATGAATAAATCCGGCACGAATATTCGGATATTTCTTCGCTGCCATATAAAGAACATTATACATGACACAGTTACATACATACGTTCCTGCAGTATAGGATACATGACAAGGAATACCATGCTCCCGCACATTTTGAACGATGGCTTTTACCGGAATTGTCGCAAAATATGCGTTTTCTCCGTCTTCCTGGAGCACTTCATCCACCGGCTGCTCTCCGGCATTGTCAGGAATTCTTGCATCCGCAAGATTAATCGCAACTTTCTCTATTGTCACACAGGAACGTCCTCCTGCCTGACCAACATTGATAACAATATCCGGCTGGTGCTCCTGAATCCCCGCCTCCACTGCCGGACCGCTCTTTGAGAAAACAGTCGGAATCTCAAGTTTAATAATCTGAGCGCCTGCAATCGTATCCGGCAGCAATTTCACTGCTTCGTATGCAGGATTTACGCTTTCGCCTCCAAATGGATCAAATCCGGTAATTAATACTTTCATGTTCGTTCCTCCTAATACTAATATTTAATACGGAATCGGCTCCGGCACAATGATTTTTCCGTTCTGCATAATCTGTCGGTTATCTGTATAAATATCCGGTTCCATGCAGACAAGATCAAAATGCCCTTTCGCATCCTGAAGCCCTCCAAGCGCAATATTGCGCCCAAGTCCAATGTGAAATGTTCCATATGCCGATTCATCTTCAATATAACAATTGCCAAGACAACGGGAAATAGAATTCAACCCTATTCCCAGTTCTCCTGCTGTCAGAATTCTGGAATCCCGATATTCTCTAATATAAGCTTTCAACCGTTTCCCAGTTTCTGTCTCTTCAATCTCGGTAATTTTCCCTTCCCGGAAAAAAATTTTAGTAGGCTCTTCTGCCCTTCCGATATATCCAAGAGATCCGTCCAGAACCATAACGCCTTCTGTCTTTGTCTCTTCAATCGGAACGTATACTTCAATGCTTGCAGAAGAATATCCCTTCCCGTCTTTCAGAACTCCATTGAAAAATCCGGGTTTTCTTCCGGATTTTCCAATGGAAAGATCAGTGCCTGCAGGCGTTGTAATATGAACTTTGGAAGACTGCCGCAAATATTTCATCACAATTTTTGCCATTAACCGACTCTTTTTTGTGTCCATCGCCAAAAACTCATAAGTTAACATCGACTTCCCATCATTGGTCGACAGTGGAAGTGATAAGAACTTCTTTTTCTTCTGGATAGCACGTTTTGCCGCTCGCGTTGTCACAAGCGAATATTCTGTCGCTGCAATGATTGCTGTATAAGGATCAAATATCGTCTCATTCTGGTCGAAAAAAATCCCTACATGCTTCCCTTTGTTCTCCACTACAAGAGAATCGACCGATCTGGCTCTTCGAAACGCTTCTTTTCTCAGGCACCTTGCTTCTTTTAAATATTCTTTTGTCGTCACAATCAATAAACGATCCCACGGTTTGATCTGCACCCAGTCCCGGATAATGATTCTGGCGCCACATTCCATGCTCTGCATCTGCATTTGTCTTCCTTTAATTTTTATTTGAATACAATCATGTAACAGATCTGTACTGTCAGCATAATTACTGCTACAAGCACCTGGTTCTTAATTACGCCCCAGCGATCTTTCATATTCAGAATTGCGACAGGAACAATATTAAAGTTCGCCGCCATCGGTGTACATAGTGTACCACAGTAACCGCATGTTAATGCAAGCATTCCGATTGTAACCGGATCTGCTCCATAACTCAGAACAAACGGTCCGCCGATTCCGACTGTCATAACAGTAATCGCTGCAAAAGCATTTCCCATAATCATGGTAAATAATGCCATACCGATAGCAAATACGATAATTCCTACATTCACATTTCCTTTCGGAACAACATTCTCAACAATATTAGCGATAACTTCGCCAACACCGGCCTGTGTAAAGATTCCTCCAAGACATCCCAGTAACTGCGGAAGCATACAGAGAGGTCCCATCAGAGAAAGGAAACGCTCAGAATCCTGCATAAACACCTGTGGCTTATTCTCTTTCGGTGAATATGCCATCAAAATAATTACTGCTACAAATGTACCGATCGTAATTCCGATCATAGAGCTGATATTTGTAAATAAGGCAAATACCAGTGAAAATACTGCTACAGTCAGAGCCGGAATGAAAATTTTCATACCGATTTTTTGGTACTGTTTTTCTGTATGTGATTTTTCCGGTGCATTAACTTTTCCGACTTTCACACGTTTAAAGATTGGCGGCATACACATAACAATGACAAGAATACCGGATACTTTTGCCGGAAGCCAGTCACCAAATGCACATACAATACCAAATGAACACCAGAATACTGCTGTTCCGATTCTGGATGGATTTTCTTTATCAAGCAGATTTTTAATACCTGCATAAATTGCGATCAATCCTACAATGATCCATACAACACTAAGTCCTACTGTATTAAATTCAGCCGGGACCTGAAGAAATTTTAAATTAGCCATTCAGATTTCCCCCTTTATTTCTCAGACTTTTTTGATGCTTTGCCTTTTCCGGCTGCACCATAATATTTATTTGTCAGTTTCTTATCCTTAAAGTAGAATACGATACATGCTACAATCAGCGCAATAATCGCAATCGGAATCTCTGCTACCGCAAGATCGATCAGCTCTACTTCGTAACCCAGCGTCTTTAATGTCTGCTGTACAAGGATTCCTCCGGAACCTCCGACAAAAAGTACCTGGAAGAAGAACCATGTAATGTTCTCCATACCTGATGCCATTCCTTTAATCTCTTCCAGATGTTCTTCTTTTGGCTCATGCCCCTGATTCTTTACAGCGCCTTCTGCCATTGGAAGCAGTACCGGACGGATAAATCCTGCAACACCGCCAAATCCAACATTAAAAGCACCAAAAATTCCTCTCATAATACCATAAACACATACGAGCTTGCCTGCTGTTGCCCCTTTTACTTTACGGATCAGAGCAGCCGCAGCCTCTCTAAGTCCGTTGCGTTCCAGTGTTCCTGTAATCAACAGGATCATAATGAAGATTGCCATACTTCTGTTTGCAACAAAATTTGTTCCCAATGCTTCCAAAAGACCGTCAATACCAAGTCCTCCTACCAGTGCGGTTGACACTGCTGCCAGAAAGATGATCAGAATTGAATCCAGCTTCAGCGCAAACCCGACAATAACGATCAGGACACCGATTAATTTAATAAGTTCCATAGATATTCCTCCTTTTAAAGAAATTTAATTTATCTTTTCCCCGGATACGATCGGACGCTGCCGCTCATATCTGGCAAAAATTCCCTTCTCGCAGCACTCGCACCAGCAATCATACACGATTCCCGCCTGCATCAGCATTTGAATCGTTGCCTCGTCATGTGCCACATGTGCTCTTGCACACAAATACAAGTAATCTCCCTGAGCTGTCTCATCTGCAACTTCACTCGTATATGCCACCGTTGTAATCCACGGAAAGCGGATCGACGGATACCGATGGTTTGGATCTGCCGCAAATGGAATCCAGTAATTAATCATATTTTTATAGTAATCTGCCGGAAACAGTTTTGGCAGCCATGCATGTGCGTATTTTTCAAACTGAGCGCTCCATCGCCTGTTCCAGCGTGTCATCTCTTCATCTTCTGCTATTTTATCTGCAATGACATCTTCCATCTTCTTATTTAATGCATAATTATACATATATTCAGGATTGGTCACATACCAGAAATATCCATATAACAGCGATCTCGGAAGCCAGAAGCCTTTGTAGGATGGAGAAGTATATCCGGAAAATTGCTGCTCCCATTCATGACTTGGAACACCATGATTATCTACGATCATATCCGGTACATATCTTGCAAAAAGCCTTGTCAGCCCCATTGCCTCTGTGTGAATCGTATCCTGCCGGAAATGTTCATGATAGAATTCTTTGCCCAATGCATTAAATCTTGCAACATGAAGTTTCCAATATGGATGCTCTTTCTGAAGCTCATAATGAATCGCTGCACCGTCAACATTTTCCATTGGAACAAGCACCAGATTCAATTTCTCCGGTAACTCTCTATAACGCTCTTCCAAAAGCAATGTACGAAGCAAAAGGAACGAAGCATTCGTGCTTGACACTTCATTGGCATGATGCCTTGCATTGATAATCTCACTCGGATGACAGGTCAGACGCTTCGTCATAGAAAGATACCCTTCGTATTTTGGTTTCAGCCAGATTCCATACAATTCTCTTCCGGTATAAGACACTGCTGTCCGGAAGACTTCAAGTTCCGGTATCTTCTTTAGTTCTCTCATCAGATCAAGATACATTTCATAGCTGATGACTTCTTTCTCATGGAGATCCAGCGAAAAGATATCTATCTTTTTTTCGCAAAAGTTTTCATTTCTGTTCTGTCTCAGATCAGCTCTCCAGCTTCTTCCTCCTGAAGTCTTCAGCATAACACTTCCGAATCTCCGGAAATCTTCTGTCCGTTCCAGTCTTCCTGCTTCCAAAAGCTCTGCGTATGCGGCAAGCACACGCTCTTCTGTCCCTTCCACCGAGATTTCAAGCTCCATCGCATTGTTCGCTTCGTATGCTCCTTTGCGCCAGACAACTCTGTCAATCTTTGCAGAAACCGTATTCCGTTCCTGCTCTTCATACAGCACTTCATCTTTCCTGCAAATGCACGGTTTCTCTCTTAACTGCTCCGAAAGCACAACCCGAAAGACCGGCTTTCCGGTTCCCTGGTGAATCTTTGGCAGAATCAGTCCCGGTGCGTCCAGCATTACATCTGCTGTCTGCACTCCATAATTTTTAAAATAATCACTTCCGGCAAAATACATGTCTTCATGCAGTGCATCCAGAGAAGAGATCATATCTTCCCGGCTCCCTGTCCGCTCATCCGGTTCACTGACAGTCACATCAAGAAGCAATTCATGGAAGAATGGCTGCGCCTCCTGACGAATCTTTCCTCCTGTCTTCTTCTCAATATAAGAGCGGCAGTCCGGAAGTACTTCTGACTGGTACAAATCCCAAATCGCTTCCACATCTGTCCGTATCCGTTCACAGAGAACTTCCCTTTCATTCTTCCAGACACGCAAGTATCCGGTTGCCGGATGTACTTTTCCCATTTGTGGATAGGCATCTAAATATGGACGTTCAGAGCACCACGCCTCGTACGTCTCTTCCAGGCAGACTTTGTTATCTCTGTATGCCCGGCACAAATAAGTCAGCTTCTCATCTCCCATCTCATCTGTATATGGGCGAAATTCTATTCGACTGCGTTCCATTCCCCATTCCTTCGAAATTCGATCTTCAATCGGATACAATTCCTGAAGATAACGGATTGGAAGATCGTACCACTTCTCAGGATCATCTGCTTTCAGATTGTGATAGGATGGCGTTGCTCCGTTTTCATCCACCCACTCCGTCTCACCCTCCGGCAAAAACGGTTTAAAATAAATCTCCACACGATCTGGTTTCTTTTCTTTTCCCATCGGAAGAATGACTTCCTCCACCCAGGAATAGCCCTGTTTATATGCACAGAGCAATGAAACATTTTCCACTTCTGCCCCACATGCCTGTACTTGTTTTCGAATCTTCTCTGCTGTCTCCAGACGAATATGTCTGTTTTCGCTCAGCGCTCCTTCAATCCTGAGCCGATCTCCTTCTTCTATCTGTGGATAAATCTGCTCCTCAAGAATCTTCTCCAACACTTCCACTTCCCACGGAAGTTCATATCGTTTCTCATAAACCTTTCGTCCTGATTTATAATTCAAATAGGTAACTTCCGGAAAAGCTTCCATCTGCTGTCCCGTAATTCTCGGAGATCCATATAACGTCAACGCTTCCAGCTTGCCGTTTTCCTCCGTCTTTCTTTCCCTGTCACAGCAGGCTTTTAAATATGCCATCTGTCCGTCTGCTCCACGGAAAATCATATCATCTGTCAGATCCATCATAACATCCGTTAGACTCCGGAAAGAATCTACCCTCGGGAAACTATTGCAGAGTTCTGCAGTAAAAGCTTCCAAATTTGCCCCGCTTCCCTGTATATGCACGAGAACAGCATCTTCTTTTCTTTCCAGATACATTGCTGCAGACAGTTCTTCCTCCTGACATTCCCCATCAAACACAATCAGATTACCACCGGCGCCTTTCTCAGCAATGATCGGTCCATTGATTCCTGTCGTTTCCATTCCAAGCCGAAAGGCAAGGTTGCATGCCGCTGTCACAACAGAAATATCGGCCGGCTCCGGAAGTACGATCTTCACATCCAACCGATCCGGAAGAAAATCATGATTCTCATCTTTAAGAAACATTCCCGACTCAAAAATCCCTTCCAGT
This sequence comes from Faecalicatena sp. Marseille-Q4148, assembly GCA_018228665.1. Lineage (NCBI taxonomy): Bacteria > Bacillati > Bacillota > Clostridia > Lachnospirales > Lachnospiraceae > Faecalicatena > Faecalicatena sp. Marseille-Q4148. The sequence goes on along the minus strand of CP073692.1, from coordinate 2,561,028 downwards.
CCGCATTCCTTTCGAAAGTCCAAATGAAAAATCTCTCCCGGATGCGCACTTGCCGCCTCATATGTCTCTACTGTGATCTCTCCCGGTTTCTCCGGAGTCCACAGCCTCATACACTGCGCCAAACTGTCCGGTACTGTGATCTCTCCATCAATCCCCGCAATCGGGAACAGTGCAGATTCTGACTGAAACCCAAGTAAGAGCGCTGCTTCCACTGCACGTTTCTGCTCATCCCGGTTCATATCCTGCATCAGTTTCAGCTTTCTCATACACTCTCTCCTCTCTCTAATGCCTCAGATATTTGTCTATTCTGTAAAAAACAATCGCTTTATATCTTTAATATTTTAACAAAGTACACTGTCACAGTCAATCATTATCATTCATCTTCCTGTCTAATCCAGTAAAATTTTTTCTTTTTTCTTCTGTTTTTCACGAAAAAGCACCGATGAATCTTCAGGTTGCTTTCCTGACATCCATCGGTGCTTACGATACTTTATTACTTTTTCTTTCTTCGCTTTTAGATTTCTTCTTCTACAGGCTCTTCCAGAAGTACTTCTTCGTATTTCTGTAAAATCATGCTCTGAATCCGTTCTCTCGTATCAGAATTAATCGGATGCGCGATATCACGGTACTCCCCATCCAATGTCTTTTTACTTGGCATTGCAATGAACAAGCCCTTCTCTCCTTCAATCACTTTAATATCATGTACAACAAATTCATCATCCATTGTAATTGATACAACTGCTTTTAATTTACCTTCTTTTGCCACTTTTCGCACGCGTACATCTGTAATCTGCATAATTCCAGCCCCTTTCCTCTATGCGTCTGCGCTATGTTAGAGAATGTATCTCTCATTCTTCTCGACAACTATCTTAACGCCATTCTCTCCAACGTGACGTGTATTCGCACGAATTGTGTCACGGCTTTCAACAATACAATTCTCAATATATGTATTGTCCCCCAGATAAACTTCGTTCAAAATAATTGAATTCTTGATTACACAGTTATTGCCGACAAATGTCTTCTTAAATAAAATAGAATTCTCGACAGTACCGTTAATAATACTTCCGCTTGCTACAAGACTGTTCTTTACAACGGAACCCGCATTGTATTTTGCAGGCGGCAGATCGCTTACTTTTGAGTAAACACTTGGATAAGTCTTAAAGAAATAATCCCGTACTTCCGGTTTCAGGAAATCCATATTTGTCTTGTAGTATGCATCTACTGTCGAAATATTGCTCCAGTAATCTTTGATCTTGTATCCATAAATCTTCTTCAGATTCTTATAACGGATTAAAATATCATTTACAAAATCATGTCTTCCTTCTTCTGCACAAAGTTCAATCAGTTCAATAAGCTGTCTTCTTCGTATTACATAAATCCCTGTTGAAATCGTGTTGGATCTTGCAACCATTGGCTTTTCTTCAAAATCAACGATACGCATGTCCTCATTCATTGTGACAGTACCGAATCTTGTCGCATCTTCACTCGGATCCAGATCTTTACATACAACAGTGATATCAGCCTTCTTTGCAATGTGATACTCTAATACCTTATTGTAATCCATCTTGTAAACTGCATCTGCAGATGCCAGCACAACATAAGGTTCATGGCTTTTCTTCAGAAAGTCAAGATTCTGATAGATTGCATCTGCGGTTCCTCTGTACCAGTCTCCGCTTTTCGCTGTAATTGTTGACGTAAATACAAACAATCCGCCATGCTTTCTTCCGAAATCCCACCATTTTGAAGAGTTCAGGTGTTCGTGCAGAGATCTGGAATTGTACTGTGTCAGCACCGCTACCTTCTGAATATGAGAGTTCGACATATTACTCAGCGCAAAGTCAATACTTCTGTAGCTTCCTGCAACCGGCATTGCAGCAACAGCACGCTTATGTGTTAATTCCCGCATCTTTCTGCTGTTTCCGCCTGCTAAAATAATTCCTACTGCTCTCATAATCTCTCACCCACCTTAATCAATGTCTCACCGCTCTCAAGCACACCGTCCGGATAATCCCGACTCTCTGTCACTCCGCTGATCGCTGTATTCTTTCCTATCTGAACCCCATCCGGAATTACAGAATTCTCTCCGATCGTTACAAGCCCAAATGAATAAATATTCGGTTTTACCTTATTCGGCACATCCGGACCAATGCCAAGAACGACATTCTTTCCAACCGTTACATTTTCTGCAACAATAGACTTGTCGATGACACAGCCTTCTTTTATATGTGCCTGCTTCATAATGATCGAATCTCTGACAACAGTTCCCTTCTCAATCGTAACGCCGGAACCAATAACAGAATTATGTACTTCTCCGTAAATCTCTGTTCCATTTCCAATGATACTCTTCTCGACAACTGCGTCTGCGGCAATATACTGTGGCTGAATGATATCACTCTTTGTATAGATTCTCCAGAATTCTTCATATAGATTAAATTCCGGAATAATATCGATCAGTTCCATGTTGGCTTCCCAATAAGAGCCAAGTGTTCCAACATCTTTCCAGTAACCGTTAAATTCATAAGCAAAGAGTCTCTTGCCATTCTCGTGACAGTATGGAATGATATGTTTTCCAAAATCACAGCCTGGCTGTTCGGATAACTTAATCAATGCTTCTCTTAATACCGGCCAACTGAAAATATAAATTCCCATAGATGCCAGATTACTGCTTGGATTCTTCGGTTTTTCTTCAAACTTCTGAATCCGGTCTTCTTCATCTGCTACAACAATACCGAAGCGGCTTGCTTCCTCCATCGGTACCGGCATAGATGCAATTGTAACGTCTGCGTTATGCTCTTTGTGGAATTCGAGCATCACTTCATAGTCCATCTTATAAATATGATCTCCTGACAAGATCAAAACATAATCCGGATTATATGTTTCCATATAATTCAAATTCTGATAAATCGCATTGGCTGTTCCAGTATACCATTCACTATTCGCACTCTTTTCATATGGAGGGAGAATTGTAACTCCTCCAATGTTTCGATCGAGATCCCATGGAATACCAATACCAATATGCGAGTTAAGTCTTAATGGTTCATATTGTGTCAATACACCTACTGTGTCAATGCCAGAATTAATGCAGTTGCTAAGAGGGAAATCGATAATACGGTATTTTCCTCCAAATGCTACTGCCGGTTTAGCTACTTTTGCTGTTAACACGCCTAACCTGCTGCCCTGTCCACCTGCTAGCAGCATAGCAATCATTTCTTTCTTAATCATGTCTTCACCCCTTCACAGTCGTGTTCCTTTCTAGCATTTATAATTATAACATACTTATGAACAATAGTGAACATATTTTACAAAAAAAGACAAAATTTGTAATTGTTTTTATGAATATATAACAAAAATTACTTCTTTTCTTTTTCTCTCTGACGGTTTATAATGATAGTATATGAGCAAAAGCCCATTTTAAACAACTAACCAAGAACAGGACGTGTATTTTTATGTATAAAATTGATTTTAATAAACCACTGCATATTCACTTTATTGGTATCGGCGGAATCAGCATGAGCGGTCTTGCGGAAATTCTTCTTGATGAAGGATTTACTGTCAGCGGTTCTGATGCAAAAGAATCTCCTCTGACAGTTATGCTGACACAAAGAGGCGCTTCTGTATTCTACGGTCAGAATGCTGATAATATTCCTGCCGCAACAGAAGCTGTTGTATATACAGCTGCTGTGCATGAAGATAATCCGGAATACGAGGAGGCAGTCAGACGGAATCTTCCAATGCTGTCCCGGGCTGAACTTCTTGGACAGCTTATGACTAATTATAAGATGCCGATCTGTGTTTCCGGAACCCACGGCAAGACTACCAGTACATCCATGCTGACACATATTCTGCTTGCCGCAGATGCAGATCCTACTATTTCTGTGGGCGGTATCTTAAAGGCTATCGGCGGCAATATTCGTGTCGGTCACTCTGAGATCTTTGTTACCGAGGCATGTGAATACACAAACAGCTTTCTTCATTTTTTCCCGAAGATCGGAATTATTTTAAATATAGAAGAAGATCATATGGACTTCTTTAAAGATCTTGCAGATATCCGCAATTCCTTCCACCGATTTGCATGTCTGCTTCCTGAAGACGGAAGTCTGATCATCAACGGTGAGATTGACCATTATGAAGAGATTGCCAAAGACATTTCCTGTCCGGTCATTACTTTCGGTATGAAGCCGGAATTTGACTACTGTGCATCGGATATCCGCCACTCTGAAGATGGAAATATTTCCTTTACATTGATGATCCGCCAAAAAGAAGCAGGACGAATTCAAATGTCTGTGCCTGGAATCCATAACATCAGCAATGCCCTTTCTACAATTGCGGCCGCTGATCTGCTTGGCATTTCATTTGAAGCGATCCAGAAAGGACTTTTATCTTTCCACGGAACTGCCCGGCGCTTTGAGTACAAAGGAACGAGAAACGGAGTAACCATCGTAGATGATTATGCCCATCATCCAACAGAGATCCTTGCCACACTCACAGCTGCCGAGAACTATCCTCACAAAGAATTGTGGTGCGTATTCCAACCGCATACTTATACAAGAACAAAAGCATTCTTCCATGAATTTGCAGAAGCGCTCTCTTCTGCCGATCATGTTATTCTTGCAGATATCTATGCAGCCAGGGAACATGATGATCTCGGAATTTCTTCCGAACAGCTTGCCGAAGAGATTCAGAAAACCGGATGCGATGTACATTACCTCCCATCCTTTGAAGCCATAGAAGCATTTCTGGCGGAACATTGCCAAAACGGTGACCTGTTGATAACTATGGGAGCCGGAGATGTTGTAAATATCGGAGAAAATCTATTAAAATAATAGTTATCCACACTATCCACATATGGTTATCCACAAAAAAGCCCTTTTTTACCGGAAAAAGGGCTTTTTTTATCCCCAGCGGAAATGCTATAATCAATCATAGATATCTATATTAATAATTATGATTTTGGAATTTACACAAAATCAGACAGATTTTAACAGACAGAGGGGCAGATACATATGAAAACATTGACATTAACAAGCCGTTTTCAGGACAATACGACGTCCGTTGAGAACGAATTCATAGATCATTATATGGCGAAAGCAAACGGAGAATATGTAAAAGTATATCTTCTCTTGCTTCGTCATTTGAATCAGCCTTCTATCCCCCTTTCTGTTTCTATGCTGGCTGATATTTTAGATAATACAGAGAAAGACATTATCCGTGCCTTAAATTACTGGGCTAAGATCGGACTGATCACAATTACCTGTGATGCCAGTAACTGCATTTGCGGAATCGCTCTTGAACATGTAGCAGCCTTGACAGAAACTTCCTCTGCTGCCGATACTATACCGGCAGATAAGCCTTCTGTCTTAGAGGCTTCCGCTTTGGAGCCTTCTGCTTTGAATCCTTCTTCCGCAAAAGCTGCATCCCGCAAAGCTCCGTCTCAAAATGCCAAACAGTCCCAGGAAGAGTTAAAACAGATCCTCTTCATCACAGAGCAGTATCTCGGAAAGACTTTAACACGCACCGAAGTGGACACGATTATCTATTTTTATGAATCACTTGGATTTTCTACAGATCTGATTGAATTTCTAATTGAGCACTGCGTGGACAATGGGCATAAGAGTATCCACTATATCCAGAAGGTTGCTCTTGCATGGTATGAAGCCAATATTACAACTGTGGACGAGGCAAAAGAGCGGACAAGTGTCCGAAACAAGACATGCTATTCGATTCTTGCTGCTTTCGGAATTACCGGACGCAGTCCGGCTGCAGTGGAACAGGATTATATCCGCCGTTGGAGCGAAGAATACGGCTTCACTCTTGAGATGATCCTGGAAGCATGCAATCGCACAATTTCAGCGATCCACCAGCCAAGCTTTGAATATGCGGATACCATTCTGAAAAGCTGGAAAGAAAAGAATGTACGGCATCCTGCCGACATCGAGCAGGCGGATCTTTTGTTCCGCCAGGAAAAAGAACAGAAGAAGGCTCGCCCTGTTCCTGCAAAACCAATGACCAACAATCGCTTCAATAATTTTCAAGGCCGTTCCTACGATCTGGATTCGCTGGAGCAGCAGCTTTTGAACAGCAATTAGCAGACAAGACAATTTTTTATTATTAATGATAAGACTACAAACAGCAAAGGAGATTTTCCGTGGGACTTACAAATAGCCAGTATGATGCGATTATGCGCATCTACGAACAGCGGCAATTGCATAATAAAGATATTCTTTTCGCAAGATACGAGGAGGTATACCGCAAGATTCCGGAATTAAAGAAGACAGATGATGCAATCTCTTCCCTCGGAGTAGCACAGGCACGAAAACTTCTGTCAGGAGATAATCGGGCTGTGGAGGATTTCCGGGAACAGCAAAAGAAGCTGACTTTGCAAAAGAAAGCTCTTCTAACTTCTAACGGATATCCTGAAGATTATCTGGAACCAATCTACCAATGTTCTGACTGCCGCGATACCGGTTATATTGGCAATCAAAAGTGCCATTGTTTCCAGAAAGCCGTAATCCGGCTTCTCTATACACAGTCGAATCTCCAGGAGATTCTTGAGAAAGAGAATTTTGATACCTTCTCTCTCTCCTACTATTCAAACCACTACATTGACAAGAAGACAGGGCGCTCTTCGCTGGCGCTGATGCAGGATGCTCTGGCAGCCTGCCATGCATTTGTCAATACATTTTCTACGGATTTCCGTAATTTATTCCTGTACGGCAGCACCGGTGTCGGGAAAACTTTCCTGTCCCACTGCATTGCCCGGGAATTAATTAATAAATCTTATTCAGTGATATACTTTACCGCATTTGAACTATTTGATATAATTGCTAAGTATAAGTTTGAAAAAGATGAGACGGCGGGCGTTATGTATGAACACATTTTCAGTTGTGATCTGCTCATTATTGACGATCTCGGAACAGAACTTACGAATTCGTTTACTTCATCACAGTTGTTCCTATGTCTGAATGAACGTCTGCTGAACCGAAAGTCTACCATTATCTCAACGAATCTGACACTGGATTCTCTGGTAGAACTTTACTCCGAGAGAACTTTCTCTCGAATTACCAGCAACTACACGATGCTGAGATTAACCGGCGATGATATTCGCATACAGAAGAAATTAATGAACAGGGAGGAACACTAATGTTACACCGCGAAGAGAGAAATCTGGACAATATCCCAGTTGGCTCACTGGGAATCATTCCGGTAGACGGATGCCAGGAAATGGGGGACAAGGTTAATGACTACCTTGTAAAATGGCGTAAAGAGAGCCTTAACCAGCACAAAGAGGATCTCTTATTCCACGAATATGTAAAAGACAACTATATTATTGATGCACAGGTACCGCGTTTTGGTTCCGGAGAAGCAAAAGGTGTTATCAAAGAATCTATCCGTGGTATGGATCTGTATTTGATGCTGGATGTATGTAACTACAGCCTTACATATTCTTTAAACGGTCAGGTAAATCACATGTCACCGGACGATCATTTCCAGAACTTAAAGAGAATTATTGCCGCAGTGGGCGGTAAGGCAAGACGTATCAATGTCATTATGCCATTCCTTTACGAAAGCCGTCAGCATAAGCGCAGTAGCCGCGAATCACTTGACTGTGCTCTTGCACTTCAGGAAATCGTTGCTATGGGCGTAGATAACATCATCACATTTGACGCACACGATCCGCGTGTCCAGAATGCAATTCCGCTCAGCGGTTTTGAGACAGTTCCACCGACATATCAGTTTGTCAAGGGACTTCTGGAAAGATACGATGATATTCAGATTGACAGTGAACATTTAATGGCAATCAGCCCGGATGAAGGCGCTACAAGCCGTGCTATTTATCTTGCCAACGTACTTGGAATTGATATGGGTATGTTCTACAAACGCCGTGATTATACAAGAATCGTTGACGGACGCAACCCAATTGTTGCCCATGAGTTCCTCGGAACTTCTGTAGAAGGCAAAGACGTTATCATCATCGATGATATGATCTCCTCTGGTGAGAGTATCCTTGATGTTGCAAAACAGCTGAAAGCAAGAAAAGCAAAACGTATTTTTGCTGCTGCAACATTTGGACTTTTCACAAGTGGAATGGAACGTTTCGACCGCGCATATGAAGAAGGTCTGATCGATGCGATCCTGACAACAAACAGTATCTACCAGTCTCCGGAACTGCTGAAGAGACCTTACTACATCAGCTGTGATCTGAGCAAATACATCGCTCTCATCATCGATACTCTGAACCATGACGGTTCTATCAGTGATATTCTTGATCCGAACGAGCGTATCCAGCATCTCGTAAATGCATATAAAGAAAAACAAAACCAGAAATAAACAGACGACACAAAAGAGGATAGCATGGATGATTTCCAGACTATCCTCTCTTTTATATTCCAAAGTCTCTCAGTGCATACTGTACGCTGGATGTAATCCCGATTTTAGGATCTGTCAGCGTTCCGTCCAGATCAAATAAATAATATTGGTACATGTTTTCCTCCTCTGTCTACTGTCATTATTCTGACAGATTTACATAGTGATATTCAATTCCCAGATCTTCTAATAACTCTGCTTCTCGTTTCTGACAGGTAAATAAAATGATCTGGCAGCCTTGCCCGGAAAGCCATTCCAGTATTCTTGCCAAACGTGTATCATCGTAATATGCAAACGCATCATCCAGAATGATTGGAAACTTCTCTTCATATAGTATTTCTGACGAAGCCATACGAAGCGCGAAATAAATCTGTTCTGCAGTTCCTTTGCTGACCTGATCCAGTGTGATTTTTCGCCCATCTTTCAGAAGAAACAGCTTCATCTCATCATCTGCCAAAAGTTTCTCATAACGCCCGTTCGTCAGTTCTTGAATAATTTCTGAAATTCTCTTATTGAGTCGATATCCAATCTCTTTTTGCATCTGATCTGACAAATCCCTGAGGCGCTTCTCCGCTATTTGGAGCGCTTCTCTCTTCTTGCGCAGCGTTTCACACCCGGTTTCAAATTCATTCAGCTCCTCTAACTGCTCTTTCAGATTCTCATAGCGGATTTCCTTATCCCGGTATTCTTCCCGAATTCGGTCTGCCTCCCAGCGAAGTCTCTCCTCCGTCCGATCAAAATATTCCTCTTCTGTCTCTTCTTCACTCCCGTTTTCTTCAGCCGGCTCCGATTGTACACGCCGCCCATCTTTCATCTTGTTCCAAACATACAGGCTGGATGCAAGAAATATTACAATTGCCCAAAGATAATTCCACGGAGGCTCCAGCATAACGATCGCAAAGATAAGAAGCAGCAGCATCGCAATCAACGCCGCCGGATGCACTCGCCATTTCTTTGGACGTGCCTTTTCCTGTCTCTCTTCCTCCTGAATACGCTTCTGGAAAAATTCCCGCTGCTTTTGATTTCTTTTTCGTTCCTCTGCCGCTCTGTCAAGTTTATCTTCTGCCTCATCCAATTCCTGCTGCAGCTTGTGAAGATCTCTCCATACATAAGACGCTTCGTTTTCTACTGCATCTCTCTTCTCTTGCCTTGCCAGTTCCTGCTCACGCTCTTCCCGTTCAAGCTCTCTTTTCTTCTCCTTCAAATACCGGAATGCGCCATCAAGCTGCAATTCCTCATCGCCTGTTGCATAAAAATTAGTCGCATGATTTCTAAGCTCAATGGCAAGCGCCTCTTTTGTCTTTGTTTCAGACTGTCCAATGGAAACTGTGCTTTCATAGAGAGATTTCTGCATCCCGTCTAACAGCGCCGCAAGATCACCGTCTTCCAGGGACAGTTCCTCACCGTCATCTTCACAGATCAGCGATGCGCTTTTCCCATATTTATCAAAATTTCTTTGCAGATAGAACGTCCGGTCACCGCACACAAATCTGACTGCGCCGGCATAATAGTTTGGATTCTCCCACGGTTCATAGCGGCTGAATGTATCTGTAGCCGCCGCCCTTCCACGCCCCCGTTCCATTCCGTACAGCATGCTTCCGATAAACGTATGAAGTGTTGTCTTTCCCGATTCATTTTCTCCATAGATCAGATTCACACCGTCTCTGAGGGAAATGGTCTTATCTGAAAATTTCCCAAAATTCTTTATGATTAGTTCCTGAATCCTCATTGTTCCTAACCCCTCTTCGTCTCCAACAGAGCTCTCACACCTTCGCACAGCGCCTCATATTCTATGCTCCCCTGCTTTGGATTTTGAAATGACGCAATGTATTTGCCAAGCAGATTGCTTTTATTCTGCTCCATCAGCTTCCCAAACTGATACGACGGTTCTGTCTCATCTGTACATTCCAGAATATTCCCAAACACATCTGCTTTTTCTCCTGTCTGCGCAAAAGAGATATCCGGATCGCGAAGGCCTTTCAACGTAATTTTATAAATATTTTCAATTCCCCGGTTCTCTATTTCTTTCCGAAGAAAATCCTGCAGTTCCCCGCTCGTCATTTCCGGAGTTATCTGCACCGTCATCGGAATATAACTTCTGCCTGCAAAAGGCACAAATTTCGTACGAACTCCTTTTTCTCCGATCTCACCATAAACATATCCGTGGACACCCAGATCATTTCGATCGGTCGGTTCCAGCGATCCCGCATATCTGGCATAATGATCCAGAACCTCCTGCGGACGATGGATATGACCAAGCGCCACATATTCATATCCAAGTGTCATCAATTGTTCCCGCCGGATCGGAATGTGCTTTTCATCTCCGCCATGCGCCAGAAGAATTTCGTACCGCTCAAGCCGAGGCGCCTTCGCATTGTCATAGCGCGGCTCTGTAATCTCCCGCTCATAATAGCTAAATCCATAGACCGCCGTCTTCCACTCCGGAAATCGCACACCTTTCATTTTCCTCTGAAACAGCGGATACACATTTTCACTCCACTGAAATGTCCGATAATGGGAATCCTTTTTCATGTAGTCATGGTTTCCTGCAATCAGAACCACTTTTGTTCTCGTCAGTTTTGAGAACAGATAATTTACTTCTTTTAGTTCCCGCAGCAACGGCTGTCGGTGAAACAAATCTCCCGCAATCAAAAGCAGATCGATCTTATCTTTTTGGCAGACGTCCAGTAATGCCCGGAATGTGTCCCAGATCTCGCTGCTTCTTTTCGCGCTGTACGCCTTTCCCGCGTCCGGGCTTACGCCCAGATGTACATCCGCGATGTGTATGAATCTCATTTTCTCCCCCTTGTTCCTGCTTTCTGCCAGCTGGCAGCATTACAATAAATCTTGTTTTTTCCTCTGCACTTTCTGCCCGGATAGAACCGCGATGAAGCTCTACAATTCTTTTTGCAATCGCCAGTCCAAGCCCTGCTCCTCCTGTCTTACTGGAACGCGATTCATCTGCCCGGTAAAATTTCTCGAAGATTCTTCCCAGTTCTTCCTCAGGAATCGTCTTTCCTGCATTTTCAAAAACAATTTGAATCCTGTTTTCTTTAAGCGCTGCGTGAATTTCAATCGTGGAATTCGGATAGCAGTATGTCATTGCATTTCGCAAAATATTGTCAAATACTCTTCCAAGCTTATCCGGATCTCCCTGAATCATCAGATCTTCTTCTGCTATCACTTCACATCTTAGCTGCTTCGCCCTAAGAACTCCATACGCTTCATCTGCCAGCTGCTCCAACATCATAGACAAGTCAAGCGTCGTCATCTCCAGTTCGATATTCTGAAGATTAAACTTCGTAATATCGAAAAACTCATTAATCAAATCTCCCAGACGGATTGCTTTTTCTAACGAAATATGTGTGTACTTGGCCCTTTCTTCTATTGGCATATCCGGATGCGTATCCAGCATACTCAAATAAGCAACAACAGATGTCAGCGGCGTCTTCAGATCATGCGCCAGAAAAACTACCAGGTCATTTTTCTTCTTTTCCCCTTCCTGACTTTCCTTTGCCTGTCTCTGAAGCGTAGCTTTGATTTCATTCATCCGCATTTCCAACGGTTTCAGCTCTGTGATCAAACGAATCGGTTTATCGGAATCTGAAATAATATTTTCAATACCATCCTCTACCTGATCCAGATATTTCGTCATCTTAGATAGCGCAATATAGAAAAACAGCGCAAAAAGTACAAGGAATCCTACAATCGTAAAAAACGGTTTATTGTGACCGATCAAGTGCCAGTACCAATAGTTCGCCGTCTCCCGGTCTACTTGAAACCACATGAGTAACTTTACAAAAATATTACCAAACTGCTCATTTACAATCCCGTCAATCACATAGTCCATCAGAAAATTCCCGACAAGCACAACGAGCGCCATAACAAGAACTGTCTGCAGCAGAATGCTTAATTTTAGTTTACGATAATTATTCTTCAACTTTGTATCCTACTCCCCAGACCGTCTTAATAAAATCAGATTTTCCTGTAGGCACACTCATTTTCTCCCGCAGATGCCGGATATGCACCATAACTGTATTGTTACTGTTCTTATAATACTGTTCATGCCATACCTGCTTAAACAATTCTTCTGAACTGATGACTTTTCCACGATTCTCACACAAAAGCCACAAAATATCGAATTCAATCGGCGTTAATGTCAGCGGCTGCTCATAATAAATACATTCATGTGAAGACCGGTTCAGAAACAGACCGGCGAAATCAATAATATCTTCGTCTGCCTTCACAGGACCTTCATTATATTGGGTATATCTGCGAAGCTGTGCCTTCACTCTTGCCACAAGTTCCAGCGGATTAAACGGCTTTGGAATATAGTCATCTGCCCCCAGTGTCAATCCTGTAATCTTATCCATATATTCTGTCTTTGCCGTCAGCATCATTACCGGAAATGTGTACTTTTCACGAATCTTTTTCAATATTTCAAAACCGTCGATATCCGGCAGCATGACATCAAGAATCGCCAGATCAATCTTCGTTGTCCGGATACATTCCAATGCATCTTCTCCTGTATAAAATTTAAAAATCCTGTACTGGTCACTTTGCAGATAGAGCTCAATTACATCTGCAATTTCCCGCTCATCATCCACTACTAAAATATTATTCATAGCTTCCTCTCCTTTCACTGCCGTACTTCGCACATGTTTCATCTTTATGTAAGTTTTCCCAACATATTTATCTTAAAAAACTACGGAAGGCGGAAGATATTGTTCCTCCGCCCTGCCGTTGCCTGTTTATTTATTTGTTATTACAGCTCGCAGTTATTCACTGTTCTCGGGAACGGAATGACATCACGAATGTTAGACATACCTGTCAGATACATAACACATCTCTCAAATCCAAGCCCGAAGCCTGCATGTCTTGTAGAACCATATTTGCGAAGATCCAGATAGAAATCATACTCTTCCGGATTCAGATCCAGCTCTTTCATACGAGCAAGAAGCTTATCATAATCATCTTCTCTCTGGCTTCCTCCGATGATCTCCCCGATTCCCGGCACAAGACAGTCTACTGCCGCAACCGTCTTATTGTCATCGTTCATCTTCATATAGAATGCCTTAATATCCTTCGGATAATCTGTCACAAATACCGGACGTTTGTAAATCTGCTCTGTCAGATAACGCTCATGTTCTGTCTGCAGATCGCATCCCCATGATACTTTATAATCAAACTTATCGTTATTCTTCTCAAGCATCTCAACTGCCTCTGTATATGTCACTCTCGCAAAATCAGAGTTCACAACGTTATTCAGTCTTTCCAAAAGACCTTTGTCTACAAATGAGTTGAAGAAATTCATCTCTTCCGGAGCCTGCTCCATTACAAACCGGATAATGTATTTCAGCATGCTCTCTGCAAGGTTCATGTTATCTTCCAGATCTGCAAATGAAATCTCCGGCTCTACCATCCAGAACTCCGCTGCATGACGTGTCGTGTTCGAATTCTCAGCACGGAATGTCGGTCCAAATGTATAAATATTTCTAAATGCCTGAGCGTATGTCTCTCCATTGAGCTGACCGGATACGGTAAGACTTGTCTTCTTATTAAAGAAATCCTGACTGTAATCTACTGCTCCTTCTGCTGTCTTTGGAAGATGTTCAAGATCCAGTGTTGTTACCTGGAACATCTCGCCGGCGCCTTCACAGTCACTTCCTGTAATCAGCGGCGTATGCACATAAACAAAATCTCTTTCCTGGAAAAACTTATGGATTGCATATGCACAAAGTGAACGCACACGGAACACTGCCTGGAATGTATTCGTTCTCGGACGCAGATGTGAGATTGTTCTCAAGTATTCAAAGCTGTGACGCTTCTTCTGGAGCGGATACTCCGGTGAAGATGCACCTTCTACAACAACTTCTGTTGCCTGAATCTCAAATGGCTGTTTCGCCTGCGGTGTCGCTGTCAGAACACCCTTCACAATGATCGCTGCTCCTACGTTCAGCTTAGAAATCTCTGCAAAATTCTCCATCGTGTCATGGTAAACAATCTGCAGTGTCTCAAAAAATGATCCGTCATTCACAACAATAAATCCAAATGCTTTCGAATCACGAATACTTCTTACCCATCCCCCAACAGTAACTTCTTTATCTAAATATGCTTCTCTGTTCTTATACAATTCGCGTACAGTTACTAATTCCATTTCAAAACCTCCTGATTGATACATTATTCTGATTATAGCATACATCCCAAAAAAGATAAATAAAAAAGCAATAGAAAAAGGCAGCGGACTGCATCTTCTGCTCATTCCGCTGCCATCATCTGCATTTCATATCTATCTCAAGGATGCTGCATGCTTTTCTGGATACGACGAAATAAGCCCGGACAAATGATTATTATTTCCGAACTGATTATTATTATTGCTATTATTCATTGCTTCCATCGTCATCATCCAAACTCTCATGTCTTCAACTTCCTTTCTAATAATTTCCCTTTATTTTATTCTTAAATTCATGAATTATAAAAATAAATTGAAGTGAGTTTATCATACAATACCTTAGATGTCAAGCCCGGCAGAAATATCTTTTTCCCTTTTGCGTACCCTCACAATATTTGTATGCTGTGGATTTCCTTTTGCCAAAGGCGTTGGTTTCAATGATGTAAGTACATTGATGCTTCCCCGCTGATCCGTACCTTCTGAATCCGGATCATACCACGCTCCCTGACTGAGCGCCAATACCCTTGTCGCTATCCGGCTTGTGATCTTTACCGGTACTTTCATCCGTCCCCTTACATTTTCCAGAATAATCGTCTCGCCCTCTGTAATCCCAAGCCTTTTTGCATCTTCCGGATGCATCCAGACTGCTTCCGGCTCTTTCTTCTGAAGAATCCGATTATTGTCATGACAGGAATGTGTACGCACTTTCGTATGCCAGCCGATCAGCTGAAATTCATTCTCATCTTCTGAAAGCTCTTCTATTCCTTCTCCGCAAGGAACATATTTCGGAATCGCTGCAATCTCTTCTTCCCCGTATAAATGATGAATATATGGAATGAAAAAGTCAATCTTACCGGAATAAGTTGGAAATGGATGATGATCCGGATCTTTTCTCTGCTGTTCAAAAGCAATGACCGGAGGACGCTCTGCATATCTGGCAATTCCATTCTCTCGCAGTTTTTCATATGAGATAAGAGCAGAATCTGTTATTTGCATATCTCGATAAAGAGATTTCAGCCATTCCTCCATTGTCTCTTTCCCATCATCGAAAGCTTCCCCTTCCCCGCTCATCCATGCCAGGCGCCGAATCCACTCATATTCAAATCTTGACTCAAACAACGGTTCTGTCATCTTCCGATTGTAGAGGAGGAAATCTCCTTCCTGCCATGCCGGCGTAATATTATCTACTTCATAGCACGATGCCGCCGGAAGGATAATATCCGCATACATCGCGCTTGGCGTCATAAATACATCAGAACAGACGATACATTCACAGAGCGATTCATTTTCCAGAATCTTTCTAGTCTCATTAATATCACCATGTTGGTTAATGAGTGTATTACCTCCAAGACACCAAAGCATCTTCACATTACTGTCCAGTTTTGTGACACCGAGAAGTCCGTCTTTTACCGGCTTCATACAAGTTCCCTCTCTAACTGCTTTTGTCCACAAATAACACGGAATCTTTCCCGGATAGCGTTCTTCTCCATTTGGGAAATATGCCTTTACCGGTTTTTCTGTATCATCTTCCGCACCGCATCTGCCTCCGGAAATACCAACATTCCCGCACAGGCAGGAAAGCGCTGTAATCATCCGCACCGTCTGCTCACCGTTCGCATGGCGCTGCGGCCCACATCCCTGCAGTATCGCAGCCGGTTTACTTTCGGCGTACAAATGCGCCAGTTCTATAATCTTTTCTTTTGGAATCCCTGTGATCTTTTCCGCCCATTCCGGCGTCTTTGGAATCTGATCTCGTATTCCGAGTATATATTCTTCATAGCTTTCTTCCTTCTGATACTGTTTTGGCATCGTCTCATGATCATAGCCGCTGCAGTATGTATGGAGAAATTTTTTATCATGGAGATTTTCACTGATAATCACATATGCCATCCCGGCCGCCAGCGCCCCATCGGTTGCCGGGCGGATCGGGATCCATTCATCCCCATAGGCTGCTGTATCGGAACATCGTGGATCAATCGTAATGATACGAATGCCTTTCTTTTTCGCCCGGCAGAGCATTTTGCGAAGCGCCGGTCCAAATCCCGTCTCCAATGGATTATGTCCCCAGACAAGAATCAGACTGCTGTTCAATAAATCTTCTGCACTGTTTCCGGTCTTACCTGTTCCATACATAAGAGATGTTGCCCACTGTGTACATGCTGCGCTGTAATCATTATAAAAACCAAGAAACCCTCCATCCAGATTCAGGAAACGCCGCAGTACCTCATCCGGACGCACAAGTGATACTACCCCCGTCGAATAAGTAATATAGCGGGAGGCAGCACCATATGTATCACGGATACGCACATTCTCCGCTGCAATTCTCTGCAGCGCTTCTTCCCAACTAATTCTCCTGAAGCTGCCGCTGCCCCGTTTTCCGGTTCGAAGAAGGGGATATCTGAGACGATCTGCCGTCAAATATGTCTCCGCGGATGCCAATCCCCGGATACAGGTTGTCAGTCGATTTTCCTGAAGTTCCTCTGTACGCGCTGAACGGACACGAAGTACACAACCATCACACACTTCCACTTCTTTCAGGCAGGAACTTCCGCAATTATTCCAACAGCCTGCGCCGCGTATCCAGACACGCTCCTCTTTCTGATTCGGACTGCAGAAAGCAAATGATGCCGGAATCGGTCTGCTCTGATGCTCTGATTCCCATTCTGAAATCCAGACCGGAATCTGATCATCAAGCTTTTTATCCTGTACTTCCCGCTTCTCCTGCCTACATCTGTCATACTGTGTCACTCTATCCTTCAGCTTCTCTGCTGTTCTTTGCAGTTCTTTCACAAGCTTTGTAAATTTCGGATAATTCCCGTGCAGTTCCAACTCTTTTTTCAAATTTTCCGAAAACAAAAGCATATGTTCCTCAAGAAACCGCAGCAGTATCTTTTCTGCCATCGCTCCAACATCAGTAAAATTTTCGGAACCTGTTTCTTTCTCCAGAACAAAACTCCAAAAGGATAAAAACAGACATTCATAGCCGATGTAATCCGCCGGTTCATTTGCCTGATCCGACCGCACAATCTTCACACCGCTTTTTTTATAAGCCCGCTGCACAGCCAGCGTATACTTATCCAAAAGTCTCCCCGTTCCATTCCGATAGCAGGATTCCCAAAGGGCAGGAACTCTTTGTCCTGCCCTTTCAATCAATCGTTGATATTCACTTTCTTCTGCAATACTTCCAACAGCATTTTGATCTGCTAAAAAAATATATGCATATTCATAAAATTGTTCTGATATTTTCATATATGCTAATCCTTTACATATCCAATAAATGTATTTCCGCTTCCTGCTGACATGGCTGCAACTTCTTCTGTCGAAACAGTATGCACACTTCCATCTGCCGGATTCATGTATGTTACCGTATCAGATGTATACCCTGTCAGAATCACTGCGTTCATATGATCTGTCAATGCGATTACCGGCGTTCCCTTGCCAATAATATAAAGTACCTGTTCCACTGTACATCCTGTCAGATCCATTCCTCTTCCCTTTGTATAATTTGTCAGGATCTGAATGGCAGATCTTCCGTTAGCCATTTCTTTCATAACATCGATTGGATTTCCCTCATATTCTGTAATAGCCCGTACACTTGCTGCAAGTGTGCTCTCGCCCTCCTGCACAACTGTCGGCTGGAATCCTTCAATTTCATAGCTCAGATCTCTGTTTCCTTTCTCCCATACGCACACCTGGCTGGAATCCACAACTACTCCGGAAATCGCATCTGCTTTCACAACTGCATACCCTGCCCGGTCATACACCCCGAGAAGCTGGCCGAGACCATACACATAATAGTTTCCTTCTGTTACTCCTGCATCCAATGTTACTGTTACCGGATTCTCAAAAAGTACCTGCTTCGGCTTTAGGATCTTTGGCGAAACGTCCTCAATCTTGCTGTCAAATGAAAACATCATCTTCCGCTGCTCCGTCTCTGACTGATAAGCCTCCAGCTGAATATTGCTGACTTCCGGTTCCTCGTTCCCAGTAATATAATCAGATGCCACCGCCGTATAAATCTCTCCATTTCGCGCAACCCGGTTCATCGTCAGCAGATTGTCTTCAATAAACACATCCAGAATATATACGCCCTCGTTCTCGTATGTCTTTAATACCTGATTGTCTGTACTGCGGATCTCCAGACGATACATCGGTACAACTGAAGTTCCCGACACGGTTTTCCCTGCATCTTCTGCCTGAGATACTCCGTAAACAAAATCATCATAGATAAATCCAAGCGGTTTTACCGTCGCTCCTCCGGCTTCTACTGTATATTCTTTTTCTGTCTGCAGATTCATCACTTTCATCTCTGACGCCTGCTCATATTCACCACCGGTCTGAAATGCAATTAAATGACCGTCCGATGATGCGGCATACTGATTCTCCGAAAGCCCGCCAACAATGACTTCCTTCCCCTCATCTTTGAGATAAATGCGGTAAAAAGAACCATCCAGCATCACATACAGATGCTCTTTTTCATGGTTATAGTAGATCAGCTTTCCAAGTTCATCTTCTGCAATTGCAAATGACTGTCTGCTCGGAATAAATGCCTTTTCTTCTACAAAATTCTTTTTCAAATTATAATAATAGATCGCCGCCCCGACTTTTCCTTCATGCTGTCCCCGGTTCATATATCCGTATACTGCAAAAGTCGTGCTTCCGTCTTCATCTACCGAAATAATCTTAATCTGATGCTGATCAAATTCATTTCGAATGTCATCATTCTCATCACTGAGGAAACTAAAGACACGGGAGAGTTTCCCCTCATCCTGATCATAATTCCAAAGTTCCCGCGCCTGCACAAATGAAATCACCGTTCCGTCTTTATTCGTTACATAAGAAATATCTTCCGGCACAATCCCAAGATCAATGCCGTCCGGAGAAAACATCTTACTGTTCTCATCTAACAGCTGTTCCATTGTTCTGTCATAATCAAGAAGATAGAACTTCTCCCGATAATAGCGTACTCTAAAATATTCTTTTACATAATAAAGCGCTTCCGCTCCATCCGCAGCTGTTGTGCGGACTTTATATTTCAGCTGAACAGACGTGTAAGTAGTCGTACCTTCTTTAATATTCCATTGTACATCACCAACTACTTCCGGTTTCAATTCTCCCCAGAGCACCTGATTATAATCACAGTGCAGCGTTACATGCTGAAGCGTACCATTGTCTGCCGCCGCATTTGGCTCAAGTAATGATGCAATAGAGTTATTCGGATTCTTTGTAATCGCATCTGTGTGAAACTGTTCGACAAAATCCAGGCATTCCCGAATATGATACTCCTTTGCAAGTGTGATCCGCGTATAATAACGGATCTCCTGTCCATCCTCCGGCTGAAGCTCAATCTTCAATACAGCTTCTTTCTCCTCTCCCATTGCAGCGCCAAGCGAAAGAATCGCAGCCCCGTCTTTGATAACTGCCTTCCCTTCTGCCAGCGTCTTTTGTACATTCAGAGAATATACCGTATAGGAGAAATCTTTTATTTTCTTTTGATTCTTTTTAATATGGACAGTCAAATTCCCATCTTTGTCCAGCGGTGTCAGCGTATCACGCATAGCCGTCAGATCCATCTCCGACGTATAGCCCGCCAATGGATTCAATTCATATCCTTCGGTTTCAAATATAATCTGCGGCAAAGATGCATTCCCCATATCTACCGTCATATCTGCATTCTGTCTGCTCGTCAAAATACTGAAAATAACTACTGCCGCGACAAAAATCGCTCCCAGTATTCCAGCTCTTGCCAAAATCTTTTTCATGAATCAGCTACCCCTTCTAATCATTTCATTCTCCCCTTGCATCCATCCGGCTACCCAAGCAGTTTCCCCAGCATCGGTGTTACATGAAGAAAATCTTCCAGCTGCTTTATTTCCTCGCCATTTTCGTGTGCTCTCCCCGTTCTGACCGCACGAATTAAAATATTCTTCGGCGTATGCTCCATATCGATGAATTCAAGAATCTGAGTATCATATCCTTCCCTCTCAAGATACTCTGCGCGCAGCGCATCTGTAAAAAGCGCTGCCATCCGTTCTTTAATCAAACCGTATTTCAGCGCCGGATGCAAAATTTCATTCTGAATCTGTTCATTCATTTCATGCTGGCAGCACGGCACTGAAAGAATCACTTTGGCTTTCCAGCCAACTGCTTTCGCCAACGCAAAATCTGTTGCCGTGTCACATGCATGAAGTGTCACTACCATATCAACTTCATCTACCCCTGTATAATCTGCAATATTTCCTTCTAGAAAACGAAGCTTCTCATATCCATACTTTTCACTTAACTCATTGCACTTGCGAATCACATCCGTCTTTAAGTCAAGCCCGATAATCCTCACATCATATTTTTTCAATTCATGAAGATAATAATACATGGCAAATGTCAAATAAGACTTTCCACATCCAAAATCCAGTATTGTCACTTCTCTGTCACTTGGAAGCTTCGGAAGAATATCTTCAATAAATTCTAAAAAACGATTGATCTGACGAAACTTATCGAACCTCGTCCGCACGATCTTTCCATCTGCCGTCATAACACCAAGATCCTGAAGAAACATCACCGGTGTTCCCTCCTGCAGAATATACTTCTTGCTCCGGTTATGTGACAGATCTACCTCTTTCACCTTGCCGGAAACTGCCTTTTTCTTAATCGTTATCTTTCCCTTCTTGCTAATAAGAACTGTACAGGAAAACTTTTTCGTTTCGATCTGCATCTGCTTAAATAACTGCATCAGCTCCCCTGTCTTAACCACAGCCTCTTCTGCCCGGACATTCTCATGAAATGCCTGTTTCCCACGGAATTCTTCCAACTGAAAATACAGCTCTGCGCCTTTCAAAAGCGGACGGATCTTTACTTTTTGAAGTTCCTCTTTCTCTCTCGGATTGCTAAGTACCGCACTAATAAAATCTATTGTAAAACTTTCTCTTAAAACCTGATCTAATTCCTTTGTCACTCGTCTTTTGCTCCTTCGTGTCAACTATTTTTCATTGAGTTTTTCTGGCATATTAGTATTGTAATGCTTCTCAAATACAGATGCAAGAACGATTCAAAAAAATAACAAAATTAATATTTTCGTTAGAATTTATCAAGATTTTCCTAAAAAAGGACTACCGTTTCCGGCAGCCCTTCACCCCAATATTGTCACTGATTATGCATTTTCTCCTGTCTGTTTCTCCGTGTATTCTTCCTTTTTTTCTTTTTTTACTTTTGGGAATACAAGTGTTACTTTAAAGAGATCTCCATCCAGATAGATCCGGAAATCTCCACCCATTTTCTGGGTAAGATTTTTGGCGATAGAAAGCCCCAGTCCGCTTCCTTCTGTACTCCTTGAAATATCTCCCCGGATAAAACGCTCGGTCAATTCATCTGCAGAAATATTCAATGCCTGTTCAGAAATATTTTTTAAGGAAAATGCAACTTCATTTTCATTCTCTTCCAAATCTGCGTAAATTCTTGTATGTTCCATCGCATATTTCGCAGCATTGTTATAAATATTCGCAAGCACACGCCACATTCTTCTTCCGTCCGCATGAATGACAACCGGGCGCTCCGGAAGGTTAGAGATTAATTTCAGATCTCTTGCTTCAAATTTCTCTGAAAATTCTCCTGCTGTCTGCAGAATGATTTCCACAAAATTCAGATCCATCATCTCAAGTTTAATATTTCCCGAACTGATCTTCGATGCTTCAACAACATCCTCCGTCAGAATCTTCAGCCGCTGTGCTTTTGCTTCCAGCACTTCAATATAACCTTTAATCTTCGGATCTTCGATGTTTTCCCGTTTCAGAAGATCTACATAATTAATAATTGATGTGAGCGGTGTCTTGATATCATGGGAAACATTCGTAATCAAATCTGTTTTCAGGCGCTCGCTCTTCAGACTTTCCTCAACTGCATTTTGGAGCCCTTCGCCAATGGCATTAATACTCTCTGCCATCTCTTTATTATCGCCTTTTAATCCCTCTGTCGGAATCTTATATTCCACATGCCCTGCTGTAATCTCCTTAATTCCATCCATAACTTTCTGCTTATCAATCGCATACTTCACTAAAACGATAAACAAAATTGCATCTACCACAACGGAACAGAATGCAAAGAACGCAGAGATTCCTCCAAAAAGATGAAGCAGCGTCAGACCGATAAAAATCAGAATTACCTTCGTCATCAGGTTCTTATGTCTCCAAAATTCCCGGAATCCTTTGACTGTAATGCGGAACAGCTTTACAGTAACTCTTATGCACCATCTTCCAATCTTCCAAATACCAAATCCATTAAAAAATGTACCTGCTTTCAGCTTTCTGACAGAACTTAAATAACCATAGAAAAAGCAGACTGCTCCGCCAAGCGTCATCAACACGATTAGACTTACTTCCGCAGCGCCTATCGATGGAGATGGAACAAATTCCTGTGCAGTAAAACTAGTATTATCTATGATCCATCTGCCATAATTGTTGTACCATTCTCCATAGGAGACAGAAACTCCTCCTACCATCATAAAAATTCCACCAAGAAGTACTCCTACCGGAATCTCAGTAAAAAGCCGGTCCACAATATTTGTTTTCACACCGTCCTGTGCATTGCTTCGTCCGGATACTGCCGTCAGCCAGATTATGCTGATTAAAAATACGACCACACCGCCCCAGGCAAGCAAAATCAGGTTGTGAAGATGCGGCTGAACCTTATCATAAGTTCCATCAATAAACTGGAAACGGTCTGTAACCGGATAATCCAAATCTACCGCTGCAACAATATGAATTTTTTCTGTTCCTACCGTTCCTTCAATATGGTCACACAGAGACTGCCACTCCGAAGCTTTCCAACCGGCAATCTGCTGCACTTCCACTTCACCTTCTGCAGGCCTCATATTAATATATGCATTTTCTCGTCCGGCGCTGTTCTTCATCAACTCTTTATAATTCTTACTGGCTGTCTCATAATTTTCATATTTAGAATCGTTTGTGTAAACTTTTTTATTTTCTTCATCAAGAAGGATAAATGTCAGATTTGTCTTACCTTCGGACCAGAGTTCCTGGTATTCCTTATATCGATCAATTCTGTCCCGAAGACTGGATCTTGCATGCCCAAACATGTTTTCCATTTCCTGAAGACGCCCATTCCAGTAAGCATTTTCATTCACTAATTTCAGAACATCCTTACCTTCTGCTGTTTTCGTTTCGAGCATCATATTGATCATTGAAGAAACCGGCATTCTCCAACAATCCGTATAGATCAGTGTTCCTTCTTTATTGCAGATTCCGAAATACTCATTATACTCATAACCATTATAGCGATCTTCCAACATATACAGGAAATCATCCAGATCATACCCTGATTCTGTCTCAGAACCTTCCTGATCCGCTAATTCGGCAAATACAAGTTCCCCGGAAAGCAGTTTCCCCTGAATACTTCCCCACTCTTCATAAGCGTAACTTCCATCAGTCTTTTGACAGACAACAATTTCTCTGTTTTCTTCGCTGTCGTCTTCTGCATTAATAAGATCGGAAAGTTTATATACAAACCCATTTCCTTCCCCTTCTTTCGCAGAAACCTCGCCGCTGTTGTAGTATTTTTCAAGATCAATCAGCATTTCTTCATTCAGTTTGCCGTCTTTTTCTATACCGTTCAAACTAAAAAGATTCCATGTCATTTCATACAAAGCATTGTTCATGTTCTTGCCAAACTGTCTCGTCTGTGCATAGTCTTCCGGTATTTTGGCAGTCGGATTAACATAGTTCACTCCGGCACAGAGAATCACCCAGGTAAATCCCATTAGAGACGCCACAACTGCTATATGTGCCAATACGACAAGCACACCTTTTATAAATGGTGCGCGATACCATTTTTTCTCCATAAAAGCTCCCTTCTAAAGCTTTTCTATCTTATATCCAACTCCCCATACCACTTTCAAATATCTTGGTTCCTTTGGATTAATTTCAATCTTTTCACGGATATGACGGATGTGTACTGCCACCGTATTATCTGCACCAATTGCATCTTCATTCCATATCTGCTCATAGATTTGATTGATAGAAAAAACTTTCCCCTGATTTTTTACCAATAATAACAAAATATTATATTCGATCGGAGTCAGTTTCACTGGTTCTCCATCCACTGTCACTTCTTTCAGATCGTCATTGATACGAAGTCCACCCACTTCATACACTGCCTGCGATTCATTCTGTACAGTACTTCCAAGCTGTGTATATCTTCTGAGCTGTGATTTTACGCGCGCTACAAGCTCAAGCGGGTTAAAAGGCTTCGTCACATAATCATCGGCCCCGATATTCAGACCGAGAATCTTGTCTGCATCTTCTGATTTTGCTGAAAGAATAATAATAGGGAGGCTGTGATCTTCCCGGATCTTGAGCGTAGCCCGGATTCCGTCAAGCCGCGGCATCATAACGTCTATGATCAGCAGATCCACCTGATTATCCCGAATCATGCGAAGTGCCTGTTCGCCGTCATAAGCTTTCAGAATATGATATCCCTCCTGTGTCAAATATATTTCGATTGCTTCAACGATTTCTTTGTCATCGTCACATACTAAAATATTAAACATAAATAATCACCTCCCTTACAGTATACAAGATTACCAAAGAATTTTTAAGGGGAAGTTGCAGAAATTATTAAGATTGATTTAATTTTTAAATGCGCATTTATCGCGTTTTCTGGCATTTTTGTCTAAAACGTGTCTAAAATAAACTTATACTAACTTATCAAAAGTAAACCATAAGATGATACAATATTTTTTAATAATCATGCGGTACAAGATGGAAAAAGAAGAAATCATTGATTAGGCCGAGGAAATCCCCGGCCTTTTTTACTCTACCCACATCTGGAACTTGTCCAAGAAGTTCTTCTTGTCTCCGGCATAGCCGTCCATGTTCTTATTCTTTTTATTATCAACCTGTTTCGCGTAGAAAGAAGTGTTGCCCTCTACAGACACTCTATAATGCACCTCTTTGTACATATATCCGTCTGGTGTGTAATAATAAAGCTCCACAGCGAGGATGTCGGAACCATCTCCCAGTACACCATTTTCCAGATCATTAATGTTGTACTTGTCCGCAAACGTGAGATATGGCAGCCATCCATTCTTTTTGGTGTAGACACGTCCTTTGATCTTTCCTTTGCTTACGCAGATTGCAAGATACTTGATCGCGTAGTTGTCGCCTTTTCCTGCCCAGTCCTCTTGATTTTTAACTGGGTCCCACCAACGATCTGTATATGCCTGGTAAATGCAGTCCACATGACCAAGCTCTTTTTTGTTGCTTGGTGGAATTGGTGTCGGTGTGACTTCCTGGCTTCCCGCTCCTGATCCGGCGCCCACCGCTGCTTCGATTGCCGTTGCCAGTCCCTTGCAGATCTCTTCGAATTTGGTCGCGAATATCTTATTATCTCCGGCGTTTGAGATAAAGCCGATTTCGAATAATACTGCCTGCATCCGGGTACTGTTTAATACCGCTAAATCTGTCCGGATCTTGGTACCGCGATTTCGAAATCCCACAGATACCATTTTACTGTTGGCGGTATCTGCACAAACCTTTGCCGCTCCGGAATTAGCGTATACCAGAGTTTCGAATCCGGCAGCCGCTTCATTCGCCGCGGAATTGCGGTGGAAGCTTGCGAAAAAGTCCGCTCCGGCGTTATTGGCTTCCGTTGCCTTTGT
This sequence comes from Faecalicatena sp. Marseille-Q4148, assembly GCA_018228665.1. Taxonomy (NCBI): domain Bacteria; kingdom Bacillati; phylum Bacillota; class Clostridia; order Lachnospirales; family Lachnospiraceae; genus Faecalicatena; species Faecalicatena sp. Marseille-Q4148. Next base: position 2,534,824 of record CP073692.1, on the reverse strand, counting down.
ATATGGACTCTCGTAGATGTCATTATCTCGTGTGTAATAAATCTGATGCCCTCTGCCGCTTAGTATCTGTCCAACTTTTAGGACAGTCCTTAAAACATCGTCTTTCTCCTGTCTGCCAAAACCGCATGCTCCCGGATCTTTCCCACCGTGCCCTGCGTCTAAACAAATCTTTGCCATAATAATTCTCCTTTCTAAAAGAGGACGTTTCCGCCCTCTACTCTGCTTTCTTTCCCTGTTTTACAATCTGGTTCACATATGTACTCAATCCTGCCACTAAAATACCTTGTACAATCGCCGTAAATACCGCCATAGCGATTTCCTGCATCGTACCGAGTGGACAAGTGGCAATTACATAGATTGTCGCCAGAAAGATTCCTCCCGCGCCTAAAATTGCCGGAATGTACTTATCTTTTACTGTCTGTGACTGTTTTAATCCCATGCCGACAAAATACAGTACCACTGCTACTACAATAAGTTCCGGTTTAATGTAATTCATAATCTGTTCCATAATATTCCTCCTACAAAAAATCATTTTCTTCTACGCATTTGTCATACACATCCTTGATATTCTTTATTGCAAGCACCGCCTTATTATTTGGAAAGTCCGGATTGTTCTTGCAGAACTTTTCATAATTATCGATATCTTCCAAAATCTGGTCGAAATGCTCTTTTGTATGCCTAACCTCTTGGATAATCTCATCGTTAAATCTAAGTATCCTATATCTCCATGTATATGCCATTCCCTCTCCATTTGCCTTACTTAACTTGTCCATTTTGTCGGAGAGATTCTGCATTTTATTATTCATTTCGACTTGGATACCCATGCTCTGTTTTCTCCATATCGGATAATTCTTGGACAAATCAATTACCTCTTGGATTTGCTTATTCTGCTCGTAATCTCGGATGGATTTCTCTTTAAAATATCCTGCTACTTTGCCGTAGACTTTCCACAAAAACACTCCTGCGCAGACAACTACCACTACTTTTCCAATTGTTATGTCCCCGAATAATTCTAAAAACTGCTCCACTCCCTCACCTCTTTTCCGGTAAAAGTATTATTAATAAATTGCGCAAAATAAAAAGACCTGTTACGGTCTTGCTCTAATTCTCATGCCCCATTCTCCTTTATTTGTCCGATTTTTTGGCAATCTGCATAAGGCACATTACTGCCACGCCAAAGTTCGCGCCTAAAAATACTCCTGCGATAAATGTAAACATTTGACCACCTCCAATATTAGGATATCCGGTTTATTGTCCATTAATAACTTGTTCTGGTGTTTTAGTACCGGAAACAACTGCTTCGGCATCTTCCTTGCTGATTTCTTTCCAGAGCCCTTCTGTTCCCATACTTCCCGGCATCCAAGTATTCTGTCCCTGGAAGATACTGATATAGTACTTCTGGTCGATTGTAACCACAGCTCCATACTTATATCTGTCGGAAATTCCGTCCCACGGCTCCCATACAGGCACGGCAACTCCTACTGGTGGCTCTGGTGCTACTCCGCCATTTTCAAGTTTCGTAACTCTTTCCTTGATAGAATTGATTTCCGTTCTTAGCTCTTGGCATAATTTCAATACTTCCGGTGTTTCCGTCTCCGGATTCAAATGTTCTTTCATCAGAGCAACCAATTCATTTTTCTGCTCTTCTGTTAATTCCCCCTGCACCCAGAGCGTATTGATTTTCTTTGTCATATCGTCCAACTTAAAACTGCCGGACATGATTACATTTTTTACAATTTCATACATATTTATCAATTCCTTTCTGTTTATAGTAATGCCTTGCTTAATGTTAATATCTTCGCATCCACATACGCCTTTGTGTCCACGGTGTAAGTAAGTTCCATGTTGCAACCGCCTGTGTTGGTAATCTCCGTGTTTGGGGCGTACATGGTAAGAGTGTTTAACTTATCCTGTTCGGACGGGTATAGTGGGATAAGCTCTGGTTCTTTAGTTTTATACAGAATCTCAATCGGGTTCTCAGTCAACCATGTTTTCCATTGTTCTAGTGTTTTTACTGATTCATTCGGCATTCTAAAGTATTTTTGTGTAATACCGACACTTGGATGATCACAATATATACCCAGTTGATTTTTATAATAGTCAGAATAAGCTAGATTAACATTTTTAAATTCCTTGCATAAACTAGAATATTCACCTCCAAGAGAATCGTTTAAAACTATAGAAGCGTAAATGTTCAAATCTTTATTCGTAAATATCCATTGTAGATCTTCTGTTAAAAATGTTCGCTTGCTCTGAAAGACCCAATTCCACACACCATCAATTTTCTGTAGCTTATCCCACTTCGTAAATTCTCTCGGACAGTTTAATTCGATAACTTGATGTTTCGTGCCATCCGTGAAATCTATAGTGATAACACCTTGCGGTGTCGTTACGATAGGCTGTGGGTTATCTGGGGATGGTGTTGGTTTTCCACCTGTGTACGGTTCGTAAGGTTTTGCCAAATTTCCTTTGTTAATCATAAAATTTTTGATATAACAATTCTCACCCTCTTTATTCCCATAAAAATACAATGTTCCATACTCACTGCCAAAATCGCTAGGAAGAGCTACAGTATTTTTAAGACTTCCAGTTTGTCCTCCGCTCATAATATTTATACCTTTAGAACTTCTCAAAAAGGCTACTCCACCTGTAGAACCTGTAATAGTGTCTTCAAAATCATAAGATATTGTAAAACTATCTCCCGGCTTCAATCCTGTCATTTCCATAAATTGCTCTGCTGTAATTTTAGCGTTTGAAGCATAGTCTTTCACAATTATCACGTCTTTGTCAACAGCAACACTTACAGCAGAAATCTTACTAATATCAAACAACTGTGCGCCTGTTGTCTGTAACTGCTCCAACTTACCACTCATTGCAAAATCTTTCACCGGCAACCTAGAGCTATCAGTTACTTTTATACCCCCCCCGATATTTTCTGACTAATTAGAGCGGATTGAATATTAAGCATCTGCGCCTGCATCACTTTATCTCTATTCAAAATAAAATTCTTGGTGTCTGCGGTATAGGTTAATTCTACACTCGGAATCACTTCTCCGCCATCAACCGTAATGACAGTTGTTGGGTAGTAGGTTTTTAATGCTCGGATAGCATCCTGTTCGGACTGTGGGAGCGGGACGAACTCTGTTTCCACAGTTTCCCACAAGACGCATAACGGAACCCCTACATCTTTTTTTGCTTTTAAAAACACTTTAAATTGTTGTGCGCTCTCACACTTCCAGTAGTCTGTTATTTTTTTAAACGATAACGAAGTTCCAGACGTATTACCTCGTCCAATTCCATTAGAATCTGCGTAATTACACAGAACCGCATTTTTTATATATTCTTTTTTGTTTAAATTATATAAAACTGATGGTAGGAATCTCTCATCGAAAACTTCTGTTCCGTCAAATTCCTTTTTGCAAGATTTATACAACCATCCAATCTGTCCATCCTGCTCTACAAGCTTATCCCACTTTGTAATAGGGCGGTTGGATGTTATGGTGAGAGTTTGTTCTTTATCCCAGCTTTCTTTGGCATTAGTAATCCTAATATCAACTTCATATTTCTGAGTCACTTCATTCCATTTCCCAACGCTTTTAATCTCCTGTGGATTTTCTGGACTTGGTGGCGGGTCTTGGTTTTGCACAGTATTTCCGATAATACTTAGGCCTTTATTCACTCTCTCTGCGCTATCGGAGACCACAAGAGGACTCTCTCCGCTCATTGTATTAATGATTGGGATACCATCTCCTCCAGTAACTTCTCCAACAACAACATTCCCATCGTCTCCGACCACAAGAGCCTTGCCTTTATTTTCTGCACCCTGTTGTTTATCTAACTTACTCTGCATCTGCACTGTAAAATCTTCCGGAATAGACTGCAATACCTCCACACCCTTGTCTGCCACCGCTTTGACTTGCTTTTCTCCCTCTGCGGTAACATTTTGGGTCTGCTCTGTCCCCGCAGTTCCAACAGCACCAACCGCACCGGTCTTTGCTGTCTCTACAGCATCTGTGGCGGTTTTCTTTGCAAGGGCAATATCCCCTACTGCTTTTGTTCCGACGCTCTCTACAGCGGATTTTTGTTCCGTTCCGGCTTGCACGATTCCCTGTTTTTCTGCCGCACCGGCACTTCCTACCGCCTGCACGCCCTCTAAAACCGCCTGCGGAATCGCATTTCCCATCTGCGCTACTTTTCTTTCCACCGCTTCGACTGCTTCCCGGTCTGTACTTACTTGTTGTTTCGCTTGTAGTACTTCTTCTTTCGCACGTTCAACTGCTGTTCTATCCTCCGCGGTTTGCCCTGCCGCTGTTTCTGTACTACCTTTTGCCGTTTCGGCATCCGCTTTTGCCTGCAATGCTGCTGTCTCAGATTCCTTAGCCTTTTGCTCTGACAGAGCCGCATTACTCGCTGCGGTCTCGGCTTGCCCGGCATATTTCTTAACGTCCTGTACTTGCTGCTCGATTCCGCTTACTGTCTCTACCATTTCTTCAATGGTTTTTCGATCTTCTGCGGTCTTTTTCGCGTTCTGCTCGGAGGTATTCGCCGCTGTCTCGGCACGATCGGCAGAATCATTTACTGCCTTGATTGCTTTTCGGAAAACTTCTGTATCTTCCGGTGTGTGCGGAATCTCCGGTTTCTGCCGGCCCTGAATCGGAATATTGACCGTTCGCACTGTTTTTCCTTGCTCCAAGTCTGCTACATATACATAGGCTCTTAATTCCCTGTCCTGTCGCAACAGTCCGTCCGGAATCTCTACATCGGTGTGGTCGTCTGTTGTGATGCCAACCGTTGTGATTGTGGTGGAATCGGTGTATACACAAAAATGTATCTCTACCGCTTTTGGGAGGTCTAAGCCTTTAATGCTTAAGACCTGCCCATAATCCCACTGTAATATTCTTTCCGTGGTGACACTCTTGTCGCCCGGATTAAAAATTGCTGTAATCATCTATCTCACTCCTAATAAAATCGCCATATCGTACATCCCTCTGCATTTTAACCGCACCGAGGTTGCACTGTTGGCTTGGAATTCTGCTCTATAGTTACTTGGTTCTTCTGCGTAGCACGCTACCGCTCCGCCGTTGGAAGCGCTACAATGCAAAAATACTTCCGGGTGGATGGTGCACTCTGCAAGAGGACGATATAGCGTGTAATTCATTCTCGCCCCGCAGATCAAAATAAAATACCGGAAGTGCGTAAAATCCTCTATAGAAAACGTCTGGAAAGACGAACTTGTAGTCCGCGCTAAGATCACCGGCTTTTCAGATGCGTTTCTAAGTGTCTTGCCAAGATAGTAGTCGCCGTAATTGTCGCTATGCACGAGCATGTCTTTCTCTCCGGAAGTATACTGCATGGAAAATAAATCTCCCGATGCATCCGCGAGTCGATACATGATTTTTGACGCCGTATAAGTAGCTAACACTTGCAACTGGTCTATTTGCTCTGTAAAGCGCAGCTCTCCTTCTGTTAGTTCTACGCCTTTCCCGTTTTTTTGGCTGCTAATTACGCTATTATCCAAATCGATTTTAAACAGCCCCGTCTTGTCTCTTAAAAGCCCGGCAATTACTTCTCCTAAATTCGCTGTAATCGCAGATAATACATCTGCTTTTAGGTTATCTACGGACAGATAATGCATTACCCACCGTGCACCGTCCCAACGCTTAATTGCCTCTCCAGATGCTGTCTGCCAGAGCTGCCCCACTACTGGATTTGTCGGAGCTGTCGGAGAGACAATCAGGTTATTCTTTCCCGGCTCTCCTTGCGGTCCGGTCTGCCCATAAACGCCGATAATCGTAAGCGGAGACTGGTATCTTGTGCCATTGGTGTAAGTAATGACCTCGTAGTTCCATAAATATCGCTTTGTTTCTGTCATATCCTGCTTTATGGTTGTCCAACCATAAGTAGAGGTAGTAACGCCGCTTCCAAGCGATGTTGCGAGATAATAATTAACAATATTTTTAATGCCAACGCCTTCATCTCCGTAAGCTCCAATAATCTTCGGTGTCTTTTTCTCGGACGTTCCATCGTTATACCGGATTTCTTCGTAATTCCACAGATATTTTCTTTCTGGTGTCATGGTTGGAATCGCTGTAGACCAACCATAACTCGATGCCGTAATGCCAGAGTTAGATGCAGAGGTTAGATAATATTCAGTAATGGATTCAATTCCCTTTCCGTCTTTTCCTGGCTTACCGTCTGCACCGTCATCCCCTTTAATTTTTGTCCACGCATATACCCAGTAATTTTCACTGTCGCGCTCTGTAAAGTCTGTATATTGTCCGATATAAGACTTTCCAACACTATCTGTTGTGGAAAATCCCACACTTCCATCCGCGCTATTTGCGTAGGCAATATGGAGATACGGAGTCTTGCCATTTTCCCCCGGTTTCCCAGGTATCCCATTTTCGCCGTCTGCCCCTTTAATCTTGCTCCATGCATACCGGTTCGGATATGTACTATCACTCTCCAAAAAATCCACATACATCCCGATATATTCACGGTTGCTGTCGGAAAGCGAAAAATCTGTGTATCCATCAGAGCTATTTGCGTAGGCAATGTGCGTGTACTGTGTCTCTCCGTCTTCTCCTTTAATTTTCGACCACTTATATTCTGCCGGATTGTTACTTTCTGTCGGAGTTTCCTTGTTAAATGCAAACCCGATGTACGCTTTCCCGTCCGGAGCATCGGACATTCCACTTCCATACTCGTTATCCGCATATCTTACCCAAGTGTAATAGGTTTTCCCATCTTCGCCAGGCGCTCCGGGGATTCCTTCTCCGGTAATTCTCGCCCATGCATAATCCTTAGGATTTTCGGATTTCTCCGGTGTCTCTTTATTATAGGTGATTCCGAGATATTGCTTTCCGTCTGGTAGATCAGACATGCCATTTCCATATTCATCGTCAGCGAATTTAATCCAGGTGTAAAAGCTCTTTCCAGACTCTCCCGGCTTTCCGTCTTCCACGTCCGTGATCGTTACTTCGTAAAATCCTTTTACATTGTCGTAAGAGTCGATTGCTTCATATTTATATACCGCTTTCCCCTCTACTTCTTCCGCTGTTACTTTTAATGTTGCGCTTTCTTTCAAAAAGGCTCCGTCTTTTGTCCAACGGTAGCGGAAATTCTGTGTCACATCTTTGCTTCCATCCATCACAGACGGCTGCAGTGTAGTTTCTCCGGTGTTATTTTTAAATACCACACCGTTATCTGTAACCAGATTACAAATATAAACCTTATTCGCTTCAATAAGCGCGTTCATTCGTTTGATCAGTTCCGGGTCAATTTCCGGCTGCAGCTCTTTAAAGTTGCTAAACACCGTCTTATTTGTTTTTGGATTCGTAAAGCTCCTGATCTGCTCTGTTACTCTTGCCTGCAAATATAAGGTCGGGTTATACTCTTCGTCCGTGACATCAAATGTATCTCCAATTCCGGAATCAAAATAGCCTTCGATATCGTACTGCACTTTTGGCACGCAGTTTTCCTTTAATGCCGACAATGCCATGCTATAGAGCTTTTCCTTGTTATCGGTGTCATAATTCTTAACCATAAAGATATATCCGTCATTAGCATTCCATAGATTCGATGGGAAGCGGTCTCTTGCCAGCGGCGCATAGATATTTGTTCCGGATGTCTCAAATTCTACCCGCCCCGCATCGTCATGTTCTTTCCGGTCAATGCCCTCGATTGTAAGTCCGTCTCTCCCATAAGGACGGATACCGGTATAAAGTTGTAGGACATCTGACGTTTTCTTGACTCCTGTTACATTTTTCCCGTATCTCAAGCAGATATCGTTTCTTCTTAAGCCCATTCCTTGATTTGTGTCACTGTGTTCCCGGTAAACGTTCATCACAATCTTGCCGAGAGAATAATCATCATTTAGTTTCGCTTCAAATTCAATTTCTGCATCAAATAACGATGCTACGGAAAACAATCTTGCCAGTACCGTGTCTTCTCCTGTCCATTCGTTCGAGATTCGCTTGTCTGATACTTCGTTAATTCCGAGTGTAACCGTTCGCTCCGGATCAAACGCGGCAAGATACTCTTCAAAACTTTTCGGACCGTTGGAGCTATAGGCTGTCACATACTCATTCAGAAGCTCAAACGATGTGAAATAGCACTCTGCTGTTACCTCGAATTCATTTCGTTCCACTTGCATGATATTAAAATAATAGTCTTTGCCCCGATACACAAAGGCAATTTTTGCCCCCTCTACGATATAAAGGGAGTCTGGATGCTTCGCGCTTGCTGTAAAACGATAGGTACTTGCAGAGCCTTTCAAATACTCGTGTAGCTCATCGTCATAATAATGCAGCGCGTCCGGAAGTAAATTGTCCATTGCTGCCATGACAGCATCCCGCGAATCTAATATTGCAATTCTCACATTCTCCATTATAAGTAAGCCTCCCTTATATATGCTTTAAATGTCGGCGGTGGATTCGAAAAATCCGAATAGCCAAACTGTATTTTTGTCTTTCCGGGTGGCGCCAGAAAATACTTCGTTCCTTTCACTTCGTCCCCCATGCTCGCAACACCATCTACATAGATTTTTCCGCTATGTCCGTCTACTTTTATTACCGTTCCGGCTTTGTAGCGGTTTGGAACATCCCTCCATGCCTCTACAGAATGGCTCATAAAGCGCACGAAATAAGCCAAATTCGCGCCTACTGCTTCGTTGTTCGAATATTCCCCAAAGTAAACGCTTATCTCCGAAACTTCGATGTCTTTCATTTCTGGTGCGTTAAACGGATAAGTTTTCCCGCCAACCGAGAACTCGAACCGTTCTCCGTACTTGCTAATACTTGCCATTCCTGCCTGCTGCCCTGTGATCGGGTTGTTATAGCTGCACTCCATCTCCAACTCTTTTACAATCTTCCCATTTACATATAGATAGATTTTTGCAAAGTTTGTCCCGGTTGAATTCTTGTAGTAAGCCACGCCCGCAACATTCTTTCGGTTTTTATCCGTCATTAAAAATTGCGCTACACCGAGGTTATTAATGGTACTCGTGGAAAAATAATGGTGCCAGCTCATTGTGCAATTCTTTGCGCCGTAATGCTCATTTCTGTCTGCCGGTACTTTTTTGGTAAAGCTAGGACCATGCCAATGACTGCCAGTGCCGTAATTCTGTGCCTGCACATATCCATCCTTTAACTCACCGGCACCAGACTGTGTATGTGGATTCGTTACTGTTGTTAAAATCGCATTATTACTCTGCCACCCAAGTATTGCGTTTGCTTTATCATCTATGAGCAACTGTGATTTTTCATAAGATTCTTCGTCAGTTTCATCCGCTCGCCCAATCTGGATAATCCCATGCTCCGATACAATCCCGACATAGCCATTTTCGTGGTTATTTGTAATTTCAAAGTCAATCGGGGCAGCTACCGTTCCCTGATTGTCGATTTCCAACTCATATACACCGTTATTTCTGTGCGCTTCGTAGGGTTTCTTTGTTGTCGCATGTGCAAGTCCGTCTGGAATGAGCCAAGTGATTGTGCCAGTGCCAAACATTGCAATTTCTTCAAAATCAAGTGTTCCGGTTGGTACTGCATAAAACATTTTCTGTGGTAAATTCCCAAAGATAAGCGGTTTTGGCTCGTTTACGTTTAGGATTTTCTGCAAAGCATCGCATTTTTCTTCCAAATTTCCGCTAATTTCAAACGGCATTTCTAATATCTTGCTTCCGTATTTCGTATATAAAAAATCAGCCCCACAGTTTGTTTCTACTGCGGAGCTGACTTCTGGATTCCATTCTGCGCCAACAAAAGGCGTAAAACCTTTCAAGACGCTCAGGTATTTATTTAACTCTATATCATTGTATTTTACAGATAAGCCCATATTTTATTTATCGCCCTCCAACATCTTTTTAATTGTCTTGCCCTTTGCCAACTCGGCTTGCACCGGAATTGCCATTGTCCTAGCCATTTTTGTCTTATCTATCATTGTTGTTACTTCAATCGGACGCTGTGCAAGTTTGGCCAGTTTTAGGATTGCGGATTTCATTTCTGCATCATAAACTTTGTTGTTATTTCCTGTCGTTGCGGTATACATTCCGGCATAAACCGGCTTTGCAGAAGTAATTCCGGATACGCTAGATGCCATTCCAGAAACTAATTCTTCGATAGTTTTCCCTATTTGCTTTTTCGGCATATTTTTTTCAAAACCAACACCCACACCGAGAGCCATGTTCTTTCCAACTTCGTCACGCATTCTTCTGGAAGGGGATTTAATTCCGAGCCATCCTTTAACTGTAGAAACCGCATCTTTAGCGGCAGATACGGCGGCATCTACTAAATCAGAAGCTGCGCTTTTAATTCCAGATACGATCCCTTGTATAATATTCCAGCCAATACTTCCCCAGTCTTTATCCAAAAACGCCTCGCCCAAATCAGCAATAATTCCGGGGATCTGTCTAAGCAAATTCGGAACTTCTTTAATAATTCCGGCAATCAATTGTCCGATTATCTCAATTCCTTTTTGTAATATCTCCGGCAGATTGCTTCCGATTTCAGCCGCGAAATCAATCACAGCTTTCCCGGCCTGCGTAATCAATTCTGGCGTTTTCTGTATAATTCCATGTAGCAATTCCAAAATCATTTTTACGCCAGAGTCCAAAACAGTCGGGAGTGACGATAAGATTCCTCCTACAAAACTTGTTATAGCAGACGCTCCACGGGAAACTAACTGCGGTAAATTTTGTAAAATTCCAAGCGCAACCGCTGTCACTATTTCGAATCCTTTTGTCAGTAAAATTGGAATTCCAGTCGAAAGACCTTCCAAGAACCGATTCAGCATTTCCATGCCACTGGATATAAGCAATGGGGCGTTTTCTTCTATTCCAGCAAATAAACCATTCACAATGTTTCCTGCTGCTTGTAGCATGCCAGAAACACCGTTTTCTTCGAATCCTTTCGTCAATTGCTCGATAGCGCTAATAGCTGCCGGTAACAGAGATTCAGTCATTCCGTCAGATATTGGCTTAACAATTTCTCCAAGCAACTGCTGTGCATTATCTTTAAGCGTAGAAATTAGACCATTAAACGTCTGACTTTGCTTTTCCATACTTTGGAAATATTTCCCGCCCTCGGAAGTTGCGCGCTCCATCGATGCCGTAATTTCATCTACAGAAATTGTTCCCTTGCTGATTCTATCATACAAGGATGCCATTGACTCTCCGGTGCTTTCGGAAATTTCTTGCAGAGGGTTAAATCCAGCTTCGATCATCTGTTTGACATCCTGCAAAGATACTTTGCCTGCAGAAGACATCTGCCCGTAAGCTGTGGCGATTCTGGACATTTTTTCTGCTGATCCTTGCGAAATATCTCCAAGCATCATCATCTTGTCCATAGCTTCATCCGCGCTAAAGCCGTAATTCATCAAAAGCTGTGTTGTGTCTGCTAAATCCGGAAGTTCAAAAGGCGTTTCTGCTCCGACTTTCTTTAATTTTTCAATTACCTCTGCCGCTTTTTCGGCAGATCCTGTCATTACTTCAAAAGACGTCTGATAGGTTTCTATCGAGGCGTTATACTTTGTTCCGGCAACAATGCCGGCTCCTATTGCTGCCGTCACAGCGCCTACTGCCGCAATTGCCGCCGTAGAGCCGCCTTTGATTATTCCGCCAAGTTTCGATGTGCCTTTGTTAAAACCTGTTTCGTCTATTTCTGTGCTAAATTTTAATGAGCCATCATAGCCCATGCTACCACTCCTTTCGAGTAGCGCAGGCTCATAGGCTCATTTAAGCGCTTTATTTCTTAATCTCTATTTCTTTCTTACAAGTCCTGCATTTTACATAAATTCCATGACTTTCTGCCGTATTATCCGCGATCGCAAGTTTGCATCCGCAGAATGGGCATTTTATCCATTCTCTTCTCAATATTGGATTTTTACACTTCATTTCTTCTCCTTTTAAGCAAACGCATCACCTATTTCAAAATCAGAAAGCATCGCCTCAGGAAGCATAATTGATCGTTGTATTCTGCGTATTCTATCTCTTTCGCCTTTATCTTTTATACTACCAACGTCTATTGCACGATATTTTATGCGCTGCTTTATTTCGCTTTCTTCCGACAAATTGTCGAATAACATCCGAAAGCGCCACCAATGCATATGTGCTCTTTTTAGGTCGATTCCATATTCCCTTAAAAACGCTGCATAAATACATGGAAAGTCATAAGTAAATGAAAAAAGAGGTTTCTCGCGCGTGCTTTCCATTTCCTGCTCTGACTGTATTCCAACTTCTTCTATATCTTTCAGTAGCACAAACCCCTCCAAAGCTCTTATAGCTTCTAAGTCTAGATATACATTATCCAAAAAATACTTGGAAATAAACAGTGCTTTTTCTTGCAGTGTTACTTCCGTGTCTTTTAACATGTCAAAAAGCCTAATGTATTCAACAAAGTCTGTTATAATCTTTTTTTTCTCTCCGTGGACAAAAACAGCATCCGGAAAATCTTCGTAGAATAGATTCATTATCTACGACTCCTTCTTTGCTTTCTATTTGGACGATATTTATTTGCAATCGTGTTGTAACGATTTCTTTCTTTGTTATTCATTTCGTATAACAAATCGGCTGCCTGTATTCTTAAATCAAGACTTTTTTTCTCACCAAACATTTTTTTGCTTGTCCCGATTCCAAATACAGAATCAAAGAAGGTGTCTAGTATTTCGCATTGGCATCTTATAATCGCGCTTGTTTTACCTACTTTCGGCACTGTTTCGGAATCTTTCAGTAATTTCTGGTAACAATTCTCGAATTTCTCCAAAAAATCCGCATCAGTAAAATCTATTTCCGTCTCAAAGTCATTAAATTTCCATTGGCTCATCGGCTCATCTCCTTTTCCTTCTATTCTCCATCATAGGCGCCTTTTGTATAAGTTGCCTTTTTGAAATCCCCTTCTGCAAATGTTACATATCCAACCTCGATATCAGATACCGCTTTAAAAGACCCGCTATAGGTCAGCGCGTCCGTTCCGTCTCCGTCCGTGTCCGGAATTACTGCAAAAGTGCGTTTTTCTGCATGGTACTTTTCTCCGGTAGAAGACTTTTTGAACAAGTCAACTGTAACAATGTCCACATGCGTGTCATTTCCAAGCAGCTCTCCATCATGGATTTTCGCGATTTTCTCATGCACCGAATTGTTGGAATAACGGTCAAACGAATATTCCTTTGCTGGAGCATATCCAACTACGTCCGATGTTTCGGTATCCCTATCGACATACTGTCTGGAATACTCTTTCGGGTTCTTCGCATTTGTAATTGCTGTGAATCCTGTCATTCTTTCGAACGATGCCGGTCCTGCTGATGAAGCCGTGTCCATATATGCTACTCTCTGCGAACGTTTTACTAATACTTCTTTTGCTTCTGCCATATTATACCTCCTGTCTATAAATCAAGCGGCACTCAATACGATATCTGGCTTTTTCTTCGTCCACATCGTACAAGTAACCGCTGTTTAATGTTTCTACTTTAATCGGGATTTTATTTTCTCCCAAAATTGGCAGCACCCCTGCCATGTCCTGTGTTTCCAACCATTCCTCAAATTCTTGGTAAAATCCGCTGTTCTCAATGTTGATTCTGGCGTCCTGGTCATACTCTTCGCGGCTGGTAAACGCAAACTGGAATTGCTTCTTTGCCCCTCCGTCCGTATATCTTTGCAATACCGGATCACATGGAAGAGGGTCAATGGAATATTCCATTCCTGCGCCCAGATAATCTACATTCACTCGCCAATCCGATAGAAACGGGCAAGTAAGAATATAATCGCGGACACTGTTAATGAGATTTGACATATCTCGCAGCTCCTTTCAAAATAGAATCTTTATGTCGGTTTTTCATCCGCTCAAACCAATATGATTTTTCTCTGTGTTCATAATACTGTCGGCGGGCATAAGGCGCAATCTGATTGATTTCCCCGGACCCGATTACCGTTCCAAGTGTGGCAGATTTTACTAACACACCGGTTCTTCTCGGTGTCTCCGGCGCCATTCTCCGGATACATTCCGAATCAACAAATTCTTGAGCGTTTGCAAAGCCCCTTTCCATATCCGGCGCAAAAGAAGGATTCCATTCAAGTTTCGCACTCACTTTTCCACCTTTGGATGTTTGCGTATAAATAACGCCTCTGGGAGTCCCAATTTTAAATTGCTTCTTTCCTTTTCCCATTACACAGCCACCACCTTAATGTGCGGATTTCCGCCGTAAGCATTGTAATTTGCAGCCGTAACCTTAGCAAAGCAGTACCCGTCCAAGTCCTTCACGCTCTTGATTTCTGCAAGATGCTGTCCTCTTACAATGTAATCATCTTTCTTCACGGCAACGCTGATATCTGGTATACGGATTGTCGTCACATCCGCTTGCTTCAGTCCGTCCGTAGTAACATTGGATTTCTCAGCCGTATGCCACCATGCCGGAGTTATGCAAGGTCTTTCCCATGTATCGCATTTCCGGTCGGAGTCATATTTTCTGCCGTATATCGTAATATCGGTATTAACAATCATCGCACACCCCCGCATACATAAGTCCTGTGCCGGAAAGATACACGGACGCAATTTTATAGAGTATCGCATCCGTGGTCTCCGACTTGTCGTATGTGACCGAATAGCCGTCTGTATTCTCCGATACCTTACCGGCATTTTTTTCAAGAGAATACAGTGCTTCTGCCATTTCGCATAACGCAAACTGTGCATTTTCCGGCCATTCCGCATCCGAAAGACGATTGAATGTAAACTGCTGCAATCTGGCGGCTGCTTTTAGTCCCAGTGTTTTCCACTGCTCCTCCGCAATAATATTTCCGCCGTAGCGATTAAGATAAAACAGATACTCTACATTCAATGTAATCGCCTCCCGCTACTCTACTGTGTGGACATAGATACCGTCTTTCTTATTATCGTAAGCTTCTACGATACCAACAGTTCTGTATCCAAATTTCCAAGCATCTGCGTCCTGATTCTGGTCTGGCGTGATAATTTTGGAAACCGTATGCTTCTGATACTGGATAGCCGCCTGCTTATCTACAATCATAAAGTTGATTGCTTTTCCGGAAGAATTCTTTGCATATCCGCCTGCGCCGCCTGCTGTTAAATCAATTTTAGAATAAAATCTTCCTTCCGGAATTTTCTTAATTCCTGCAAAACCTTCAATAGCTTTCTTAGATGCTGTTGTATCCAAGTCCTCAATCATTCCGTAAAGAGTCGGGTTAATAAACAGATAACACGTTGCAAGGTTCGCCTCTGCGTTCTCGATCTTGCTTCTTGCTGTTCTAAGGGCTGCTAAAGCTGCTTTTCCGTTTTCAAGAGCTGCTGCCACTGTTGTCACACCGGGAATAGATGCATAACCCGCAAGTCTGTAAGCATCCAACTCAGGTACTACCTTTGTACGAAGGAATTCTCCAGATAAACGCCCAAACGCCACGCCTGCTGTTTCGATATTGTCCACAGCATCAATAGCGAACATACGTCCGCGGTCATAGCCGCATTTCTTTGTTTCGTATTCCAATGTTACATCTCCCGCGACATAGCCTGTCTGCTTATTGTAATTCGCAAGACCCTGCATAGTCATTTTCGGAATCAGAATCTCGTTTGCGTTCGCACCCTCTTTTACAAGTTCATTCGGTCCGTCCAAAACTGCTGTAAGGGATGCTAGTTTATAAACCTCATCAAGCATCGTAGAATATGCTTTTCTTAATGCAATCGTATTTGCCATATCTTTCTACCTCATTCTTTCAAAATTATTTATTAGTTGCTGCCGGAAGCCCCATAGCTGCTCTGATCGCGGAAAGATTGTCTCCTCCGATATCAGTTCCGCCTCCTGTCGCTCCGACTGCGTTTTTAAATGGCTCGTCAGAACCAAATAAATAAGCATCAGATTCCTTTACGGTTTCCAATGCTTTTTTAATGTCCTCAGACTGGTTTTTAGATTCTTTCAGGGCTTCCATATCAAGCATAGCCATCACTGCTTTTTCGTTTCTTCCGCCGGCTGTCTTGATTGCTTCTTTGATTGTGTCGGAAAAGATACGATCTGCTTCTTTTGCAGCATACTCAGCGTCTTTGTCCTTCAACTGCTGATTAAGCTTGTCAATTTCTCCCTGCATAGCTGCCGGGTCTACGTCTTTAAACTTTTCCAAAGATTCTGTTGCTGTCGCAAGCTGCCCTTTGTAATTGTCGCGTTCTCCCTCGGCTTTAGTGGTTTTCGCCTTTTCAGCGGCAATGTCCTTCCCATTTTCAGCCATGATTTTATCAATAACATCCTGTTCCAATCCAAGACCTTTTAAAAATTCTGTTTTCATGCTTCATTCTCCTTTCGCATTAGGTTATTTAAGGCGTGTAACCATCCGCCACGAATCGACTGTTTAAGGTCTAATCAACCGACCAAACTGCACAAAAATAAGACGCTTCACCCTGCGTCTCAATGGGAGATAATTGGATCACCGCCTTTCTACAGATAACCGCTTACCATCAAAGCAAATCGTGTCTCCGATTTTCGCTGTCTGGTCATTTATCCTCACCCCTTTCAATGTCTCTGCTCCGTCACGGATGACACGCAGAAATTTTACTGTCTTGTAGTTTATACGGTCTATCAGCCATTTTGGTGCCAACACATCCGCATCTTTTGTCACTATATATTTATCCATTATTTTCTAAACCTCGGCGCTATTCTTCCTCGCATATCGTAATAGATACGTTCTCTTTCTTGCACAAGTCCCATTCGCTTGCAGAATCTTGTGTACTCTCCAAGCTGCCCCTGATACTTTATTCTGGCAAGCATTACATCGTCTTTGTCAGCTCCTCCCTGCTTCAAAAGTACTACTTTTTCACGCTGCGCCCTCATAGCAGTTTCCATTTTTCTCTGTTGCTGTTTGGCTTCGTATAAGGTGTATTCCTTGCCATTAAAAGTCTTAGGCGTGTTTTCCTTGCGGTTCTGCTCTGCGAGCCATTCATCTGTCCAGTTGCGCTCGGAAATGCCTTTTACAAAGGGATAATATTCATGGTAGCAGTTCCAACCAAGCAATCCGGGACCGGTACCAAGCCCACACACCGTAACCAGTTCTTTCTTGCTCCAAACTTTTCCCTGCCATACCGCATGAGAAGGACGCGCCCCGGGATGCCACGCAACCTCAAAATGCTCCGTTCCAAGCTTCTCTGCGTTCATATCGGAGATTTTCCCGGTAAGCTGTGAAACGCCCGTCATAACTGCTCTTCTTGCTGCCACATCCACTCTGTTATGCCAACCAGACGCATAATCAATTGTACGGAGTCCGCTGTTCGTCAATTGCGTGACTACTTTTCGAATCATGGTATTGTAATCAAATGTACCGTAAACCACACCCATAATCGCTTGATCGAGATATTTTTGGTAGACATCTGCCAATGGCGTCATTACAAGCTTGCCGTTCCCGTAATCCACATAAAATCCCATCGACTGTGTAATATTACGGAGTTCTTCATTGCTCTGTTGGATAAGCCCGTCTGTAAGCTGCTGCAATTCCTTATTTTCTTCGTAGGGAATGAATTCAGCGTTTACTTGCTCGTAGATATCTTTGTTCCGGACATATTCCGATTCAATTACCTTATCGTATAGTTCAAATACTTCCGGATAAGACAGATTCAAGGTTTTCTTTATCATTTTTTCGATGTCTTCCGAAGAATACCCGATAATCTTAAGCCTGTTAATCTGCCAGTCTGCTGTGCTTGTAATCTTGCCGGCTTTTTTAATCCGCCGCACAATGTCTTCCAGAATCATCAGTTCTAAATCAAGGTAATGCTTCTCAATTTGGCTTGACAGTTGCTTTTTGTAATCCTCTCTCAATCAACCCACCTACTCCATCACTTGGTTTTGCTCCGGCAGCATCTTCTTTGCTGTTGCTTCATCCTCGTTGTACCATTTCATCCGGTATTCGAGATGCGACATCACGCCCATGCTCACATCCTGTCTGTCCTGCTGCCGTTCTGCCTCCTCATCCGTCAGAATGGAATCGTTAAACTTGCAGGAGAATTCATAACCCGAATTTAACATGCTGTTGTAAAACGCAAGTCCGGCAACAAAGTCTTCCAGGCAATCGTATAGATTATTCTGGATTGCTGTTACTCTGTTGTATTTCCGGTTCTTGGATGCTTTAATCTCTGTGGCTGTCTTCGCTACTTCCTGCACATCTGATAGGTCTCCGTAAGCAAGCCCGACAGAAAATTCAATTTCTCGTTTGTACTCTTCCAATCCGCGTTTAAAAGCTTCGTCCCGCATTTCCGGCGAATATTCCTTAAGAAGTTCTTGGTCTTTTCCAGCTTCCAAGTTCAATCCACGGTAAAGGCGATTTCTTAGTTTTGCCATTCCAGTTCTTCCGGTAGACTTATCCTGTTTCAGTGCCCTATTGTCCACATGGATAGCGCGCTCTCCTGATTCATATTCCCAATCAAGGCGCGCGCCCTGAACATCCGCTTTTCGAATCAAATCCACCGCGGAATCATACACCGACACGCCACAAGAAGAGCCGTCCACCTTGTTTTTAATCGGATTCCGATAATACCCGAAGTCCATTCGGCTCATACCGGGATAAGTAATCGGACCCGGCTCAATATTCGCCCATTCTTCCACAGCTTCTAAGCTGCACGGAAGACCAATGTCATTTGCTGTTTGCGAATGGAAACACCGATTTTCTATCGTCAGATTCCCATTTACAAAATAATGGCGCTCAAACCGGATGAAATAATCTGCATCCCCAACCCTTTTTACAGTCAGAAATGCGATATCATTCGGCTTTCCATCATCCCCAAAGCTAATAGGGATAATTTTATCCGCAGAAACAAATTCGGCAGCAGCTCCGCCAAGCGGTTTCAACACAAAAGAACCAAGTGCAAGTCCTTCCTGCAGATTTTCATTCAGACTTGCAATATTTTTCTGATATATCTTATCCAGACGCTCATTGCTTACACCGGTTTCCATTTCCACCAATGCGCAGTCTGCAAATTCTCTACAGATCCCTTCTTCAATGCCGAGAGAAACAATGCTATCCGTAATCCAGTCAGCCTGTCCATTCAACATTTGCTTCCATTGGTTTATCGCATTGATCATGTTGTCAGAAAGTGCAATGTCTTTGCCGACAATCTGCCTTAATGTTGTATGTCCAAACATCTGCATTAATCCTTTCCAAAATCTTTTAAATCCATCAAACATTTTCCACCTCTTCAATCAGGTATTTCATATCGCGTTCGATTGTATACTCAAACGCATCCAAACTGTCGATGTCTGTGCTGCCATCGTCCAGACGTTCATCTTTCCCGATAACTTCTTTGTTCCAAACCGCATCTGAAAGAGCTGTCCGTAAAGATTCGCAATCTTCCGTAATAAAAAACCGCCCTGCCCCCATGAGCTTGACGGTACATCTGATTCTGTCATTTATCGGTCTTTTCTTCGCCGGTCGAACGCTAATCCACGGAAACTCCTTTTCTACAGCATTCCGAATAGAATTTCCCAACACGGTTTCCGCATTATCCCAGAACACCGATTCCACGTTGCAGTATTCTACGTAATTTCCACGCTTCACGCAGACAGCATAATCTTCTATCACTTCGCGAATGAATTCACAGAACAGCTCATTTAACCGGTTGCTATCGATGTCCTCATTCTCATCCTTTGCCATGATTCTGCAGGATTTTAAGGCAATCACGTCAGCATAATTATCTGTGTATCCTCTCGCCACAAAGGAGTGCCCTGACTGATTTCCGCCAAAGTCCAAACCAATTTCGATGGATGTTATGTCTTCTTTCCGAAACTGCCTGCACTCCGAATCCGTCAACTCATCCACAACTTCGCAACAAAACTTCTCCGGTTTGTCTGCGAACCGTTTGTAGATTGACCCGTCCGCCCTCTTCCACAATCCAAGAATAAGGCGATCGTAGTAGATTGTGCCCTCGTATTCTTTGCATAGCTGTTTTACATACTCTTCCGGAAGAAACGGGTTATCGAATATCGTATAATGTTGCAAGTAAATATCCAAGTCTTTGTTATCTATAAACTCTTTTAGCCAGTGCGTTGGATGCTCCGGGTTGCAAGCTCCGTCAAAACAGGAATACGACTTGTCCAGACGGGATTTTAACATCTGGAAAACTTCTTTGTTCCATTTTGCTATTTCATCCCCATAACAATACTTTATGGAAGATCCCTGAATCTTAGCAACCTGACTGACTTTCTCTGCGCCCAGACAATAGACCTCTTCGCCAAACAGATACGCTGTGTTTCGATTGTTTATCGTCCCTACGCGTTTTTCTGTATATATTTCTCGGAGTGGTTGCAATACATTTCGCTCGATTGTGTCTCTTGATACCCCGAGAATAACAGTAAGACCAGGTTTCCCCAATCTCTCAATAATCCTAAGTGGAATAACAGCTGCAGTATCTACAAAGGACTTTCCGGAACGAACTGCACCGGACTTAATGTTCCATCTGTGAGTAGCTTTTTCGGTATATTCAATTTGTTTATCACTTAGTTTTATCACGTTGCTTCATTCCTTCGATATACTGTTTTACCATATCGTTATCCTCCATTGTATTATCCAGGTGTTCCTGTTTATCTCTCCAAGCATGCGGCTTTCTGTTTTTCAACCAGAAGATCTGTGCTGTTGTGTCCGGAGGGATTCTCTTCTTAGTTACCGTTTTCTCCGTAAGTTCTCCGAATTCATACTTTTCTTTCACTTCATCGTACTCATATCCAAGAGCCCTTTTAAGCAGAGCATTCTCCACTTGCCTGTCAACAACTTCTTTCCCCTTTTTTAAGGACTCCGAAACCTCCG